>CAUZKZ010000047.1:0-19189 GCA_963580345.1 Verrucomicrobiia bacterium
AGCCGGTCGGCAAGCACCGGGAAGAACCAACCTTGCCGAAGGTCCGTGCGGTCGAACTGCGCCGCAGCGACTACGGCGTGACGATCACCTCGAACGGAGTGGTGCGCGCTCACAACTCGACCTCCCTCACCCCCCGCGTCACGGGCCGCATCCAGGAGATCTATCCCCGCTTCGAGGACGGCGCCTTTTTCAAGGCGAACGACGTCCTGGTGCAACTCGATCCCACCGACTTTGACGCCGCCCTGGCCGCCGCCGAGGCCGGCGTGGCCCGCGCTGAAGCGGCGCTCGCCCAGGAAGAAGCACGCGCCGAACAGGCCCTCCTCGACTGGAAGGACCTCGGATACGAAAATGAAGTGCCCAGTGATCTCGTCCGGCGCAAACCCCAGCTGAAAGAGGCCGAGGCCAACCTCGCTGCCGCCGTGGCGGACCGCACCGCCGAACAACGCAATCTCGAGCGCAGCAAGGTTCTCGCCCCGTATGACGGCTGTGTCCTGCACCGCGCAGTGGGTCCCGGCCAATCCGTCAGTTCGGGAACCACCCTCGGGGAAGTCTTCTCGACCGATTTCGCCGAGATCCGGCTACCGCTCTCCACCGAAGACCTCGCTTTTTTCCAGTTGCCGGAAGCCGCCCCCCGAACGCCCATCGGCGCCACCTTCTTCGACGCGCTCGACAGCGAGAGCGAGCGCTCCTGGCAAGGGACTGTGGTTCGAACCGAAGGAATCCTGAACGCAACTTCTCGTGAGCTCTTTGTCATTGCGCGGGTCGAGGATCCCTATGGCCTCAAATCCGGTCGCGAGGCCCTCCGCATCGGCCAGCCGGTGCGGGCCCAGCTCGATGGCCGCGTCCTGAAAAGTGTCTTCGTGCTTCCCCGCGCCGGATTGCGCGGACCCAAGGAGGTCGTGTTGGTCAATCCCGAAGACTTCACGATCCAGCGCACCCCAATCGAACCGGTGTGGATTGACGCTCAGCACGTGGTGGTGCGCGATGATCTGCCCGAGGGCTGGCTCCTCGTCGTCTCCCAACTCTCCTACGCCGCCAATGGATCCAAGGTGGAAGTGCTTGGCAACAGCGAGGTGCAGGAAATCAAGGCGGCCCAAGGCCCGGGCAAGTCCTCCGCTGAACCGGGAGGCTAGCGTTTTTCACCGAGCGGATTCAGATAGACCGGGTGGACCTCGGGGATGACCCTCAATTCCAGGCTCCTCGTTCCCCGCAGCAGTTTCAGATTGGTCTCTTGGCCCGCCACCAGGTAGTAAAAGGCGTTCCGTGCATCGGCATAGGAACTCACTTCGCGCGGCCCCACCCAGATCAGGATATCCCCCTTCTTCACCCCGGCCTTGAATCCGGGCGAGCCGGGACGGACCATCTCAATTGCGAGGACCGGATCGTTGGGATTTACCGTGACTCCGATCCAACACGGAATCAACCGACCTGCAGCCTCGAGGTTTTTCTCGATCCGCGTCACCACCTCGATCGGCAAGGCAAAGGTCCCATTGCCAAACTCCGGCGCCGGCTGGTGGCAAATCGCCACCACTTCCCCCTTCTCGTTGGAGAGCGGGGTTCCCGGCAGCGGTGGTTTCGTCCAGGGATGGTGAATCCGAATCAAGGCCACCGGGAGAACCTTCTCCCGATAGGTGTTTTCCCATCTCACGACCCGGCTGGCCCGGACTTTTTCCGCCGGGAGATAAACTGCATCCCCTTGCCGAAGTCCCAGCGCGCTGCCCCGCGCCACGGCAGGTTGCTCGGCCAGGGCCTTCGGCCGCTCCAGAATGGCGAGGCGGGTGACCGGATCGAACTCGACCAATTTCACCTCTTCCTCGGCCTCCGTCTTCGCCGTGGCGGGATTGGCGCCGACCACCGCGAGGGCCGCCATCCGCCCCCCCGCCAGAAGCATCGTCTGTGATGAGATGCGCTCTCCTCCTTCTTTCACTGACGCAAAGGTGATGACACCCTCCGCGGAGGCGAATGCCGCCGCGAAAAAGGTGAAGACAAGGGCGAGGCTTCTCATCATCCAAAGAATCTGCACTCGCTCACCGAGGGGGCAAGACCAAAGCCCTCTCCCGCCCGTCGCAACCCCGGCCAGCTTAAAACTCGGCCGACTTGCTCGGCTCCTTCTCCTCCCCCTTCTTGCCCGGGTCGAACTGGAGAACCTTTTCCTCATTGGCCTTCATCTCAAGCGAGGCCGGCTCCAAAACATTGTCGGCGGGTGGGGTCTTCGGCCAAACGAAGAAGAGCACCATCAGCAGCGCATACGCCGTGCCCGCCGCAAAGGCCCACTTGGCGGATCCCATCTCACGAAACCAGACCGAAAGGCGCTCCAAAAAGAGGCTCCGGGCCGATCGCTTCATCAAGTCCTCCCGCTGGCGGCGATGAAACTCATCCAGAAATTCTTCAAAATATTCGTCCCCCGGACCGCCCTGACCACGGAGCCTCAAGAGTTTTTGAACTTCTGGGAATTCTTTGTTCACGAGTTGGGGTTAATTAGCAAACAACCCTTAACTATTTAGTTACCAAATTCGAAGTTTTAAAAACTATCGTTTCCAAAAGTCTTCCAAATGCCCCTGCAACTGCTGATGAGCGTAGTAGAGGCGGGAGCGCACGGTCCCTTCCGAGACCCCGAGAATCTTGCTGATCTCGGCATGGGGCATTCCCTGGATATCAAACATGGTCACAACTGCTCTGTGGTCTTCAGACAGGGCCTGCAGCGCATCGTTCAATTTTTTTTGAAGTTCGTGGATGTTGCTTTGGCGCCGGGGATTGGCGAGGTGGCCCTGATCCACGAAGGACGTGTCGTTCTGCAAGCCGGACTCTTCGTCGTCGAGGCTGAGGCTGGAGCGGCGCCGGCGCTTCTTGAGGAAGTTGAGCGTCATATTGGTCGCGATGGAGTAGATCCAGGTGTAGAAGGTGGATTTTCCCCGGAAGTGACGGAGGGACCTGTAGGCCTTGGCGAAGATGTCCTGCAACAAATCGTGGGTGTCCTCCTTGTTGGAGGTCATGTTGTAGACCAGCCCATAGAGCTTGCGGCTGTACTTGACGACGAGTTCATCGAAAGCCTGCGTGTCGCCTTCCTGGGCACGCTGGACGAGTTCGCGGTCTGGGTCGTTCGCTGTTTCGGCCATTCAGGCAGGGTGAGACTCTCCTCACCAGACTAGACGGCCCGCGTGGGGTGTCAAAGGGCAAGCAAGGCAGGGCAAGACGTCGTCCTTGCGGGGAGAGCCATTTGCGGCGCGACCCCGTTCAATCTGGGGCATCCGGCCGCGGTCCTTCCCGCCGGAGAGCGGTGCGCACGATCACGGCCTCCGTGTCGGGGAGGATATGCTTCTCCACCTCCACGACGATCTCGCGCGCTTGAAACTCCTCCAGCACCATGCGGGCCACGTCGTCGGCGAGGGTCTCGACGAGGCGACGCGGACGCTCACCGGCCACTTCCTGCACGCGCCGCGCCACCGCCTCGTAATCGACGGTCCGCTCGATCCGGTCTTCGAGAGCCCGGAAGGTCTTTTCGGGGATCATGGCGAGAGACAGGAAGAGGGTCTGGAGACTGGCGCGCTCCTCCTCCGGCACTCCGATCTGGCACGGGACCGCGAGGCGCCGGATTTCGATTCGATCCGCATCCACGGGAAAGATGTCGTCCCCTCCTGCCCTGCGAGCAAGAGCTGAATTCGCCGCGCTCTCCTGCCACTGCTGCAGCAGGGCATGGAGGGACTTGACACAGGAAAGCAGGAACTTCGGACCGGCTGCCGCCAGGCGGGTGGGTGGATCGTACCCACTCAGGACGCCCACGGATGTGACCCCCCCGTGATGCGCGGTCTCGATGTCGTGGGCCATGTCCCCCACGTAGGCCGTTTCGCGGGCCTCCAAGCGATGCGAGCGCAGGATCTCGTGGATGACCTCCCGCTTGTCGATCACACCCGAGTAGGTATTCTCGAAGTGGGACTCAAAGCCGAACTCCTGGAGTTGTTGCTCGAAGTGGACGGGGTTCATGCTGGTCAGGACAAAGAGGCGGATGCCGTGCACGCGGCACCAGGACAAAAATTCGGCGGTGCCTTCGAGGGGCGTAACGGGATGGCCGCAGGCCGCGAAGGCGTCCTTGAAATGGACCTCGAGATCCGCCAGGGGAACGCCGGGGAGATGCTCGTCGTACCATTCCGAATAAGGCAGCCGGAAACTCTCGCGAAACTCGTCCCGCGTCAGAACCGGTTTGTCGAAGCGCTCCAAGATGGCATTGGTGGCAGCCAGGGTCGGACCCATGTCGTCCACCAGGGTGCCGGACCAGTCGAGGATCAAGGCGCGAAACATCGGGTTCGCAAGCCAGTTAAGACAGATGCTGGCACAACACAACCGGGAAACGGAGTGCGGCGGGAGGAGCCAAGGACGAGAGCCACGTCCGGACCGACGAACATCTCCTCGGCGGTGCATCGATCTCCCGGGGCCGCCCGACCCCTCATCCGATCGTAAGCCGAACTTCCCGGATTGTTCCGGGACCGAGGCACTGCTGGAGCCGCTTGAGCAGCTGGGTGCGCGATTGCTCGAGGTGAAACCGCATCGAGGGCTGAAGGACGCGCAGGGTGAGGACGCCTTGGCGCAGCGCAACCGGCTCGGTCTGCCTGGCCACAAACTCCCCTGCGACATCGTGCCAGGCCTCGCGCAGGCGGCTTTCTTCGATCCCCTCCCTGAGTTGCAGGCTCTGCAGGATCCCGGCCAGGAGATCTCCGGCCTTCGACACGTTCTGGGAGAGATCAAGGGGTTCCCCCACGCCGCGAAACTCTCTCAGGATCCGCGCCCGCATGGAGTCCCGGCTCGACCGGCGCGCCTTCCCGGATTGCCTCTTCAGTCCCCGCTGCCGTCGTCCCCGATGGCCTCTACCGGACAACCCTCCATCGCTTCCTTGCACTGCTCCACTTCCTCCTCATTCTCCGGCTGCTTGAAGACGTAGGAATAGCCTTCGTCCTCCTCGCGCTTGAAATTCTCCGGTGCGGTTTCGCGACACAGGTCGCAGTCGATGCACTCGCTATCCACGTAGAACTTGCCGTCTACGTTTGTGGGGTTTCGGTCTTCGCGATCTGCCATTGGTATTTCGGTCGGGAGCCTGCGGGCCTTAATTCGCCTAGCCCGCAGCGAGATGCAACCCATTTTTCGAGCCCCTCCAGAGGGTCCCGATTCCACGCTAGCCAAGGTGGGGACAAAGGGTTAGAGGTTTCCCCTCTCCAGGATGGAACCCACACCTGACAAGGACGATCTCGAAAAGAAGCCGCACAGCCGGGACGTCGCCAATTTCGATCCCAAGGAGCGCCAATTCTGGGATTTGGAAGACGACGAGGACCTCGAGGCCTCCGGCCCCGGGATGCCGGAAGAAGAAGCCGGGGAAGCCCTCACCGAGGATCCGGGTGAACCTTCCGAAGAGGAAGAATTGGAGGGAAACGAGGAACAAGAGGAGGAGATGCTCGAAGACCCCTTCGCCGAGGATCTCGACGACACGGACGACACGGACGACACGGACGACACGGACGACGCGGAAGGCGGCGAGGATCTCGAGGAAGAGCGGACCGTGGCGGACCCGGAGACCGCCGAGCACCTGGCCTTGAAGCTCTCACGCAAGGATTTCATCTGGATGGGGGTGCTGGCCTTGGCCTTGCTCTGCGTCGTCGTCTTCGCGGTAAGCCTCTTCTTCAAGAACGTCAACACCACCAGCAGTCCCGATCGCGCCGACTTCCCGGTAAAGGGGACGAATGTCGTGATCGCGGATCTTGACACTTTCTGGCGAAAACCGAATCGCGAGACCGATCCGGGCGTGCGCGTTGATTCCCAACTGATCCCCGCCGCGGTCGTCAAACTCAAGGCCGGTTCCGGCTCGGGCGCGCTGCGCTTCTTCTTCGCGAACCAGGAAGAGGACCTCGTCGGAGATCCTGTCACGCTCACCTTCTCGAATGGGAAATTCGAGTCCACGGACTCCACCGAAGCGAGCTTCAACGGCACCGAGGGCTTCGTGCACGAAGGACAATATGCCGCTTATCTCACCGAGGATCTCCACTTCTGGCATCTCATCGTAAACGAGGGCCCGAGGCCCGATTCTCCCGGCCGCGAATTCAAGGAAATCCTGCGGATGCGGATCTCCGCGAACCGCCGCTGACTGAAACCGATGTCCGAACCCGCATCACCCCTCGTGCCCAGGGAAGGTTGGCACGTCATGCATCTCTTCTACCACGTCGACCACGGGCAGTGGCAGTTGCTGTCGGACACCGAGCGCCGCGAGGCCAAGGTCCGCTTCACGGAACTGGTCCAGGAGATCCGCACCACACCCGACACGCAGTTGCTCACCTTCGCCGTCGCAACGCTCAAGGCCGACCTCGGCTTCATGCTCCTCACCCCGGATCTCCAGATCGCCAACACCTATGAAAAGCGCCTCACCCTCTCCCTCGGCGTGGATGTCCTGACCCCCGCCTTCTCGTACCTCTCCCAGACCGAGCGCTCCGAGTACACCACCTCCAGCGAGCAATACGAGGAGGAAACTCTCAAGGGAGAAAAGGGCCTCAAAGAGGGCTCGGAGGAGTTCGTGGCCGCCCTCAAGGAATTCGAGCAACGCATGGAGCACTACCTCCAGCACCGCCTTTACCCGGTCCTCCCCGACTGGCCCGTGATCTGTTTTTACCCCATGTCGAAGCGGCGCCTGGGCGACGACAATTGGTATGCCCTGGACTACGACGACCGGCGCGAACTCATGAAGGGGCACGCCGCCACCGGCCGCCAGTACTCCGGCCGCATCCTGCAGCTCATCACGGGCTCGACAGGCCTCGACGACGCGGAGTGGGGCGTCACCCTCCTCGCCAAGGACACCATCGACATCAAGTCCATCGTCTACGAAATGCGCTTCGACCCCGTCTCGGTACGCTACGGTGAATTCGGCGAGTTCTACATAGGGATGCAAATGGCTCTGGACGAGTTGTTCCGGCGGTTGTGCCTGTAGCGATGGGCGGGGGCCGGGATGGCCTCACGGATTTGGGTCTCGCCGTGCCGCCGCCGTGGAGGGCATTCCGGCAATGGGTGCCGGTTCGGGGGGGGGTGAACCGATCAGACGAGGCCTGCAACCAGCCGATCCGCCGCGGAAAAGAGCGCGGGCGCCTCTCCCCGCTCCGCTATTTCCCCCCTCCGACTCCCGGCTCAACCAATCCGGATCCCACCAGCGTTCCGAAGTACCACTCCCAAAGCATCCAACCCCCGAAGACCCACGTCACCCCCCCCAGGGCCAGGAAGGGTCCGAAGGGCAGCTGGCGGCCGAAGCCGATGCGGCCCAAGACCGCTGCGACCAGCGCGTAGAGACAGGACGCGAAAAGGCTGAAGAGGACTCCCTTCCAGCCGATGAAGGCCCCGATCATCCCCAGGAGCGGAGGGTCCCCCGCCCCCATCGCTTCGCGCGGAATGACGATTCGGTCGGCCTTGCCGGAGAGCGACTTTATTTCTTCGATGAGATGCTTTTTCTCGCCGATCCGGACGAACTCGCGATAGATCACGAGAGCGGTCGCCTTGGTGCGGTGGCCGTCCAGCAGGATGCCGTGTCCGTCGATTTCGATGCGGTCGCCTTTCCGGTAGAACAGGTCGCTCCACCCGATTCGCTCTTCGCCGATCACGAAGGAGAGCTCTTCCTCGTCACTCTCCGGTTCGCGCAAGCGCCACTCCTCCGCCTTGTCGAACTTCATCCGCTTCTCGCCGAGAAAGAATTTTCCGAGGATGACGACCAGGGCGAGCCCCCCCCAACCCGCCGCTATTCCAATCGCCGCTTCCAGTCCGCCCTCCCACCACGACATCCCTTCCGCGTCACCACCCAGCGCCACGAGGGTGGGGTCGAGGGCGTTGCCCGCCACTCCGATCGCCATCCCGGCATAACAGAATAAAACTGGGATGATCATGTGTTCCGCGTCGATGAAGGAGATCGAGATGAGCAACACACCCAGGATCGCCACCAAGACGGCCGCCACCGGAGCGACCGGGGTGCGGGCGGTCACAAAGACGACCCAGGCTGCCAGGATGAAAAGCGCCGTCAGAATTTCCACAAACACGTAGCGAAAGGGAATCGGCGCACGGCACTCCGCGCATTTCCCCCTCTGGAGAATCCACGTCAGGATCGGCAGATTCCGATACCACGGAATCTCCTTCTTGCACACCGGACAAAAGGACCGCCGGGGCTTGTTCACCGAGAGACCAAGCGGCACCCGATAGATGACGACATTCAGGAAGGAGCCGATGCAGGCCCCCATCGCAAACACGCCCACCAGCCACACGGGGTTCCCAAGAATGCCCTCCATCTGGGGCGTGAGTATGCCCTTTCCTTTGGATTTCGAAAATAACATTTGTGCCAGGCCGTGGTTATGGTTTGGAAGCCCCGTGCACACGCTGCGTCAAACTGCCGAGCGGGTGGCCCGCCGTCTGACCGACGCCGGGCACGAGGCGCTGTTTGCAGGAGGGTGCGTGCGGGACGCCCTCATGGGCCGGGAGCCGCAGGACTACGACATCGCAACCTCGGCCCGGCCGGCCGAGGTCCTCGCCCTCTTCCCGGGAGGCGACGAAGTGGGTGCGCACTTCGGCGTGATGCTCGTGCGCGATTCCGGCCACGAGTTCGAGATCGCCACTTTCCGCAGCGACGGGCCCTACCTCGACGGACGCCACCCTGAGAGCGTCTCCTTCACGACCGCGCGTGACGACGCCCGACGCCGTGACTTCACCATCAACGGCCTCTTCGAAGACCCTTTCAGCGGCGAGATTCACGACCACGTCGGCGGCCGGGACGACCTTGCAGCCAAGGTCATCCGTGCCATCGGGGAACCGAAGCAGCGCTTCGAAGAGGATTCCCTGCGCCTTCTGCGGGCTGTGCGCTTCGCAATCACCACGGGCTTCAGCATCGAGCCGGTCACCTGGATGGCGGTTCAGGCCGACGCGGACCTTCTCGCGCGAGTCAGCCCCGAGCGCATCCAGGGAGAGTTCAACAAGATCCTCGTGCATCCTTCCCGGCGCCGCGGACTGGAGCACCTGGTGGAAGCCGGACTGATGGAGCACATCGTTCCCGAGTTTCTCGCCCTCCGCGGCTGCCAGCAGCCCCCGCAGTTTCACCCCGAAGGCGACGTCTACACCCACACCTTGATCGCCCTCGGACTCCTGCCGGAAAGCCCATCGCTCGAGCTTGCCCTGGCGGTGATGCTCCACGACATCGCCAAACCCCCCACCCTCACCGTCGACGAGGACACGGGGCGCATTCGCAACAATGGTCACGATCGGATCGGTGCCACCATGGCGGAGGAGATCCTGCGGCGCCTGCGCTACTCGAACCATGTCATCGAAAACGTCTCCTCGATGGTGGCGAATCACATGAACTTCATGCACGTCCAGCACATGCGCACCGCCAAGCTCAAACGCTTCATGGCCTGCCCCACCTTCCCGGACGAGGTGGAATTGCACCGCGTGGACTGCACGAGCAGCCATGGCATGCTGGATAACGTCGAGTTCCTCGATGCCAAAGCGGAGGAATTTGCCGCCGAGCCGCTCATTCCCCCGCCCCTTGTGACGGGACACGACCTGATCGAAATGGGCCTCGACCCGGGCCCGCACTTCGCCGAGATCCTCGAATTCGTCCAGACCGAGCAACTGGAGGGCCACCTCGTTGAGAGAGAGGAAGCCCTCGACCTGGTCCGGGAGAAGTTTCGTCCGAAGTGATCGCGCCCGGCCTCTAACAACGTATCCTGCCAGTGACATGAGCCTCCCCACCGAACACGACGACGCCACGAACGCCGCCATCCTCGCGGTTTCGGAGGACCTCGTCTCCGGATTCCAGGAACAGCCCTTCCACGTCATTGCGGAGCAGTCCGGGGTGCCGCTCGAAATCGTGCTGGAGCGCACGCGGGCCATGCTGGAGGCGGGCGTGATCCGCCGGGTCCGCCAGACTTTGCTGGCCACCAAGCTCGCCCATGGCGCCCTGGTGGCGTGGCGCCTTCCGGAGGAGAGGCTCAACGATGCCTTCGAGTTCATGGCGAAAGAGGATCCCTTCTCGGGCCACGTCGTGGTCCGCTCCACGGATTCGCAGGTGTCCGGCTCGGGCTACCGGCTCTGGACCACTCTCAAGGTCCCCCAGGGCGAATCGCTGCAGGAACACGGCGAGGTGCTCAAAGGCCTGGTGGGCGCCGAGGAGTTTCTCCTCATGCCCGCCAAGGGCCTGTTCGCTCTGGGAGTCGGCCACGTCCGCCGCAAAAACCTCGAACCGGGAGCCCGCTTCGCCGAACCGGCCACCATGATGACCACCGCCACCGTCGAGCTCGATGAGGAGGAGTGGCGTGTCCTCCTCACCATGAAAGAGGAATTGAAACCCGACGAAATCTGCCCCGAGCCCTGGGTCGGCCGGGCCGCGGCCGCCGGCGTCAGCCTCCAGCGCTTCTTCGAGGTGGCCAGGACACTCAACGAGAAAAGCGTCATCGGCCGTTTTTCGACCTTCCTCGAGCACGTCAAACCCTCCCAGGCCGGAACGCGGGTGACCCGTTTCAACGGACTGTTCCACTGGGCGGTGCCCCCCGGCCGCGAAGTCGAGGCAGGCGGCGAAGTGGGCCGCCACCACTGCATGACCCACGCCTACTGGCGCGAGGGCGGTCCGCGATTCGGAAACGTCAACATAATGGGCGTGGTCCACGGCACCGAAAAAGAGAAAGTTCTCGAGCACAAGGCCGCGATCGATACCCACCTGGCGGAGGCCGGCATCCCGGTCTCCTACACAAATGTCTTTTGGGGAGGCCGCAGCGAAATCAAGCCCTCCGAGATTTCCCCTCACATTTACGGTGCGTGGCATGACAGATTCCGCCATCTCTCCGCCGCGACCTTTCGCGATTGATCAGCGTTTTTCCCTCTTGTTACAAATCCGTCACCTGAAGAGCGCCGCGCGTCCTGCGAATTCCGTTAAGGTCTGCCCGTCACATGCAAAGAATCCTGATTGTCGAGGACGAGCCCGACGTCGCCGATCTCGTCGCGTTCAATCTGAACCGGGCCGGATCCGAGACCATGATAGCCCACGACGGTCTCCTCGGCCTGGAGATGGCCCTGAAACAGATTCCTGACCTGATTCTGCTCGACCTCATGCTTCCCGGAAAAGACGGTTACGCCGTCTTCAAGGACCTGCGGCGGGACAGCCGGACCAATGACACCCCCGTCATCATGTTGACGGCTCGGGCCCAAACCGAAGACCGCATTCAGGGCCTCGCGGCGGGAGCGGGCCCGCTGGCAACAGGAGGCGGAAGCGATGCGTGCCGAACGCGCCAAGGTCCTGCACGACCTCGAGCTGGAACACCATGCCATTCTGTATGCTCTCAGTGACGCTCTCTTCCTGGTCGATTCGGAGGGATACATTCGATTTGCGAATACGCCGGCCCGAGACCTGTTTCCCGGGAGGGAGATTCTCAACCGCCCGCTGGGTGGCGTCTTCCTGGACCGGCGCTTTTCCAATCCGATCCGCAAGGCGATCAAGCGCAAGAAAAGGGTGACGAAGGAAGTTCTCCTTCCCCAGCAGGCATCTCCCCTCGGTAGTGAAGATCGTCGCGGGGAAACGGTCTGGCTGGTGGATGCGGGACCGATCGAAGCAAAGGACTCCACCGATCTCACGCGCGTCATCATTCGCGATGCCACTCAGGAGCACCAGACCGAGCAGGTCCGCAAGGACTTCGTCGCAAACGCTTCCCACGAACTCCGCACGCCGCTTGCCATCATCAATGGCTACCTCGAGAACCTGATCGATGACGACGTGGTGGAAGATCCGGAAACCGCGCGGCGCTTTCTGAAGATCATGAGGAAGCACGGCACGCGAATCGCCCGCATCGTGGAGGATATGCTCATCATTTCCCGCCTCAAGGTGAAGCCCTTTGCCCTCGAATCCTGCATTCATGATGTCCTGGAACGGCTCGAGTCCATGATCGCAGCCCAGGGCGCCGAGGTGAAGATCGTGGGAAGCGTGCCGCATCTCCTCCTGGCCGGCGATCGCTTCTACTGGACCCAGGTTCTCTTCAACTTGGTTGAGAACGCCCTGAAACAGAACCCGAAGATCTCCCTCCGGATCGAGATCGGCTGGGAGCAGGGCCCCGATGAGGACTTGAAGATCTGGGTCTCCGACAACGGAGTCGGCATTCCCTCCAGCGACCTCCCCTTCGTTTTCCGGCGCTTCTACCGGGTGGAAAAGCACCACTCCCAGCTGGATATCAAGGGCACCGGACTCGGCCTCTCCATCGTGAAACGCGCCATCGAGGCTCACGGCGGCGATATCCAGGTAGCCTCCACACCGGGCCAGGAAACGAAGTTCGAAATCGTGCTCCCGGCCGATGTTGTGGTGACACAGCGGGCCGAAAAAGAGGCCCCCGCGGGCTGATCCGCCACGAACCATTCGGCGCGGCACGCACGCCGCACGGACCGGCCCGATCGCCTCGTGCCCGCCGCGCCAAGGCCACAGCCCCGCTCCCCCCCTGGGGTCCTCTACCCCTCTTTCGGCGGCGATTACCCGGAAACCTCTGCTTCGTCCGGCTCGGGCTTGGAGGGCTTGGCTTCGAAGGAAAGCTCCTTCGCGTCCTCCACGTGCTTGACGAGGAGAAGGTCGCCTTCCTTGACCTCGCCGCGCAGGAGGGACTCCGCCAGGGGGTCTTCGAGGTGCCGTTCCACCGCGCGACGCATCGGGCGCGCCCCGAAGTTCGGATCGTAGCCCGCCTTGATCAGGAAATCCCGGGCAGAGCTCTCGAGTTCGAGCTCGATCGACTTTTCCTTGAGGCGTACCAGAAGCTTGTCGATCTCGAGGTCCACGATCGACGAAAGGCTATCCTTTTCGAGCATCTTGAACACCACGAGGTCGTCCAGGCGGTTCAGGAACTCCGGTTTGAAGAGTTTTTTGGACTCGTCCAGAATCTTCGCCTTCATCCCCTCGAAGTCGGCGTCGCCCTCGCTCATCGCTCCGAATCCCAGCGAGGTCTGGCGCTTGATGCTGGCCGCCCCGGCATTGGAGGTCATGATGATGATGGTGTTCCGGAAGTCGATCTTGCGGCCGAAGCTGTCCGTGATCATGCCCTCTTCCAGGATCTGGAGGAGCAGGTTCATGACGTCGGGGTGCGCTTTCTCGATCTCATCGAAGAGCACCACCGAATACGGGCGCCGTCGCACCGCCTCGGAAAGCTGCCCGCCCTCCTCGTAGCCGACATAACCCGGCGGCGAGCCGATCAGGCGGCTGGACGTGAACTTCTCCATGTACTCCGACATGTCGATCTGGATGAGCGCTTCCTGGTCGCCAAACATGAATTCGGCCAGGTTGCGGGCGAGATAGGTCTTGCCCACTCCGGTCGGTCCCAGGAAGAGAAAGCTTCCAATCGGACGGCGCGGGTCCTTGAGGTCGGCGCGAGAGCGGCGCAAAGCCTTCGATATTGTCACGACCGCTTCGTCCTGGCCAATCACGAAGTGCTTCAGCTCGTCCTCCATGCGGAGAAGCTTCACGGCCTCCTTTTCTTCCATGCGCTGAAGCGGTACCCCTGTCCACTTCGAAACCACCGACATGATGTCGTCTTCCGAGACGTCCACCACTTTCTCCTCGCTCTCCGCCTTCCAGGATTCAATGAGATCTTCGAGTTCCTTCTTGGTTTGCTTTTCGGCATCCCGCAGGGACGCCGCCTTCTCAAAGTCCTGCGCATTGATGGCCCCGACTTTCTCCTTGTTGATCTCCTCGATCTTCGATTCGAGACTCTTGATCTCAGGCGGACGGGTCAGGGTCCCGATGCGGGCCCGCGCGCCCGATTCGTCCAGGACGTCGATCGCTTTGTCGGGCAGGAACCGGCTGGTCAGGTAGCGGGAGGTAAGACGCACCGAGGATTCGATCGCCGCGGGGGAATAGCGCACCTTGTGGTGCTGCTCGTACTTTTCCTGCAGGCCCTTCAGGATCGCGATGGCATCGTCCACCGAGGGCTCTTCCACCTTGACCTGCTGGAAGCGGCGCTCCAGCGCGGCATCCTTCTCGATGTATTTGCGGTACTCGTTGAGGGTCGTGGCTCCCACGCTCTGCAGTTCTCCGCGGCTGAGGGCCGGCTTGATGATGTTGGAGGCGTCCATGGCCCCTTCCGCGGATCCCGCCCCCACGATGGTGTGCAACTCGTCGATAAAAAGGATCACGTTCTTGACCTTTCGGATCTCGTCCATCACGGCCTTGATGCGCTCTTCGAACTGTCCGCGGTATTTGGTGCCCGCCACCATCAGGGCGAGGTCGAGGGTCACGACGCGCTTGTCGCGCAGGATCTCCGGGACGTTTCCCGATCCAATCTCCTGTGCCAGGCCTTCCACGATCGCGGTTTTGCCCACTCCGGCTTCGCCCACCAGCACCGGGTTGTTCTTGGTGCGGCGGCAGAGGATCTGGATCACGCGTTCGATCTCCGTCTCGCGTCCGATCACCGGGTCGAGTTCCCCGTCCCGCGCCAGCTTGGTGAGTTCGCGGCCAAAGGCCCGCAAGGCGGGTGTCTTGGTCTTCCCCTCCCCGCCTTCCATCGGTTCGTCCTCGTCTTCGAAGCCTTCAAATTCGTCGTCCGGTTCCTCGGGCGAGAAATTCGGATCGATCTCGGCGAGAATCTCGTTGCGTGTCCGCTGGATGTCGACGTCGAGGCTTTGCAACACGCGCGCCGCCACTCCTTCGCCTTCCCGGAGCAAGCCCAGCAGGATGTGTTCCGTGCCGACGTAGGAATGATTGAGGGCCTTGGCTTCCTTGTTGGCAAGAGCCAGAACTTTCTTCACGCGCGGAGTGTACGGAATATTACCCGACACCTTCTGGTCCGGTCCGGTGCCGACTTGTTTCTCAACTTCCATCCGCACCGACTCCAGATCCAGTCCCATGCGTTCCAGGACACTCACGGCCACCCCCTGGCCGAGCTTGATGAGTCCGAGCAGGAGATGTTCAGTGCCAACGTAGTTGTGATTGAATCGGTCTGCTTCCTTGCGCGCGAGGGCCAATATCTGCTGCGCCCTGGGGGTGAAATTATTCATAAATCGACAATGTTATCTGGGGGGTCTTCCCAATCTTGGTCCTCTTGTTTCTCACTCATAACAGGGGGATCGAGCGATTGCAACCGGGTCCGGATGATTTCGGCCCGGATCGCGTCCCGCTGCTCCGGGGTGAGCTTCTTTCCGGCGTGAAGTTGGAGGTGGGCGGGCTGGATCTCCATCAGGAGGGAGTCACAGGCCGAAACCGTAGCCGGCGGGAAGAACTTCAGCTCCGCACCCAGGCGCAGGAGCGAGAGGAGGTTGAGGGCCTCCTTGGAGGCGATGATATGGGCGTGGCGCAAGGCCCCGTAAGCCCGCCCGACCCGGTCAAAGACCATCTCGGGGTCGTCTTCCAGGAGCTTCTGGCGGGCGCTGCGCTCGTGCGAGGCCACCTGCTCGATCACGCGCTCCAGGCGCCGAATGATGGTTTCTTCGCTCTCGCCCAGGGTGGACTGGTTTGAAATCTGAAACAGGTTCCCGAGGGACTCGGTCCCCTCCCCGAAAAATCCGCGCACCGCGAGTTGCAGTTTGCCGACCGCCTGCAGGACCTGTCCGATCTGGTCGCTCAGGACCAGGCCCGGAAGGTGCAACATCGCGGAAGCCCTCATCCCGGTTCCAAGATTGGTCGGGCAGGCACTGAGGTAACCCAACTCGTGATCGAAGGCGAACTCCAGGGAACTCTCGAGTTTCATGTCGATCCCCGAAACGAGTTGGAACGCTTCGGTCAGGGCAAGCCCCGGCCGGATGGCCTGCATCCGCAGGTGGTCCTCCTCGTTGATCATGAGGCTGAGAGCCTGCTTGCGATTGACGATGGCGGCACTCCCCTCTCCGCGGGCAGCCTGCTCACGGCTGATGAGATGGCGTTCCACCAGGACCTGCTTCTGCAAGGAGCTCAAGCCATCGAGTTCCTGTGAGAATCCGTCTTTCATTTCCGGCAAGCCCTCCACCTCCGGCTTGACCCGTTCCAGCACCGAGACGCGGCGCTCCTTGGTTGCCCAACCGGGGAACGGTTCACGCCGCAGGTTGCGCGCCAGCCGCACCCGGCTGGTCAGTACCACCCCGTTGCCTTCCGCTTCACCCGTCATCCAATCCGCAGGGTGCTTCAGCAATGTGGAGAATCTCATCATCGTTGTGTCGCCGTGTTGGTCTCGATCTCCTGGATTTCATCGCGCAAACCCGCCGCTTCCTCGTAGTTCTCCGATGCGATGGCCTGCTCCAGGCGATCCCGCAATTGATCGAGCCGTTGTTGCCGCGCATGCGCTTCGAGCAGTCCCTCCGGAACGCGACCCACATGCACGATCCCCTTGTGCATCCCCTTCAACCGGCGACCGATATCATCGCCGAAAACGTGGTAGCACTCGCTGCAGCCGAGGCGGCCGACTTGCTGAAACTTGTTAAAAGTGAAACCGCACACCGGACAAGGCACCCCGTCCTCCTCCCGGACACTCACAATTTGTCCGGTTTCGGCGACCTGTCCCCCGCCCAACACCGAGTCGGCAAGCGAGAAGCCGGTCGGATCCGTGACGCCTTTTTCTTCGGCGCACGCTTCGCAAAGGCACATCTTCTTCATTTCCCCCTCAACCAGTTGAGTCAGGAAGACGGTGGCCTTCTTCTCACAGAGATCACACTGCATCCAGGCGAATCTTAATCCAGCTCCTTCGGAATTCGAAATAAAAAGAGTAGGATTACGCTGCTTCCACCGAAGTGCCTGAATTTCGGGTCAGGGACCGGAAGGCCTCGATGAGGCGGCCCGTCAGGGGCCCCGGCACCCCCTCCCCAATAGGCCGGTGGTCCAATTCCACGGCCGGAATAACCTCCGCGGCGGTCCCCGTCAGGAAGCATTCGTCGGCCGTGTAGATGTCGAAGCGGGTCAGAGTTTTTTCCAGAACCGTCACATGCAGTTGGTCCGCCAGCTCGAAAATGACCCCCCGCGTGATCCCGTCCAACCCGCCGTCGGAGACTGGCGGCGTGTAAATCACGCCGTTTTTCACGATGAAAACGTTATCTCCGGTGCACTCCGCCACGTAGCCCTGCTCGTTGAGCATGAGGCCCTCGCGCCCCCCGCCCCCCATGGCTTCCACCTTCGCCATGACGTTGTTCAGATAATTCAACGATTTCACCTGCGGGCTCAGGGAGCCGTGGGTGGGGCGCCGCGTCGCGCAGGTGATCACTTTCAGGCCCTTCGCGTAGTCCGATTCCGGGTAGAGCTGGATATCGCCCGCGATGATGACCATGGAGGGCTTCGGACAGGTATCCGGATTCAGACCCAGGGTTCCGACCCCCCGCGTCACCAGGAGGCGGACATAGCCGTCCCGTAACCCGTTGGCGCGAATCGTCTCGCAAATGGCCGCGCAGACCACTTCCGGGGTCCACGGGAGCTTCAGCAGGATGGCCCGGGCCGAGGCGAAGAGCCGCTCGATGTGCGCCTCCAGACGGAAGACGCGGCCCTCGTAAAAGCGAATTCCTTCGAACACGCCGTCGCCGTACAGCAGTCCGTGGTCGAACACGGAAATCTTCGCTTCCTGTTCGTCCACCAGCTGTCCATCAAGCCAGATCTTGAGCGCCATGAATTTCGGGGGACTTTGGATTCTTCGGCACGGATTGCAAACACTATGGGCTGGGGAACCAAACCCCTCAAACGATCGATCCGTCCTTGATAACGAGGGTCCGGTCGCCTTTCTCGGCGAGTTCCAGGTCATGCGTCACCACCACCAGGGTCGTCTCGAGCTCCTCCGCAAATTCCAGAAGGAGCGACATCACTTCCTCCCCGTTCCGGGAGTCGAGGTTGCCGGTGGGCTCGTCCGCAAAAACCATGGCAGGGTCGTTCACGAGGGCGCGGGCGATCGCCACGCGCTGCTGCTCCCCTCCGCTCAGTTCGGCGGGGAGGTGATGAATCCGCTCCCCGAGCCCCACCGCTTCCAGCAGTTCGCGGGCCCGCTCCGTCACCTTGCGTGAACCGATCAGACCCGGGACCATCACGTTTTCCACAGCTGTCAGCTCGGGCAACAGGTAGTAGTTCTGGAAGACGTATCCCATCTGGCGATTTCGCAGGCGGGCCTGCTCACGCATCGAGAGCCGGTAGAGGTCCTGCCCCGAAATCTCGACCCGCCCCTGCTGGGGCCGCTCCAATCCTGCCAGGGTGTACATCAGGGTCGTTTTCCCCGCCCCGCTCGCCCCGCACAGGAAGACCCGCTCGCCTTTTTCAATGCGCAGGTCGATCCCGCGCAACACCTCGATCTCCTTCTTGCCCAGGGTAAACCTGCGATGAACGTCCTCCGCGACAATCAAGGGCTCCTCTGGCACAGGCGCTCACTAGGGGGTGAGGGCCACTTTTTCCAGCCCAATCCCCCCGGCCCTCCCCGCCGCAACCGCCAAGCGATCCGATTTCTCCGGAACGTCGCCTCTCCAGCCGGGGTTCTCATCATGCCCGGGATCCTCACCTCGCCTCGCGGTCCGCCCCGATGCCGGGCCGGACGATCGGAACCCGCGCGAGGGTCGAAAAACGGGGCTCGCTCCACAGCACACCGCACTATTATTTTGAAAAACTTAACTAAAATTGCTACGCTCTCGGTCACATGGCACGTCGTTCCCCTCTCAAGTCCCGCCGGAATCTACCGCCTGGCAAGCATTTGCGGGTCCGTACCACCGGAATCCGTATCGTCAACCGGGTCGCCTTTGTGGTGCTCGTGGCGACCGCCTGCGTGGCAATGGCCGTCCTCTCCGTCCCCCAGGTTCGCGAACTGCGGCGCCTCAAAGAGGAACTGGCCCGCACCGTGACCCACGAGAGCCATATCCGCTCCTACAAGGAACAGAAGGGGCGGGAACTGAGCGCCCTGCGAAGCGATCCCAGCTACCTGGAACTCATCGCGCGCGACCGCCTCGATCTCTACCGTAGCGGAGAACGCATTTATCGCATTCGGCGCTAGTGGCCGCCCTGATTTGATGGGCAGAATTGTAGGGCGGCCGCTCCGGCTGCCATTTTTTGAGCAATGTCCGGCAAGCGGAGCGCTCGCCCTACAATTCCAATCAAATGACGCCGGTCGATGTACTAGGAGCCTGTTGAATTAGCCCTGATTTGGAGCGCCGCCCCGAATTTTCCGGTCCAGGGCGAAATTGAGTGACGCCGCCACAAGATTAATGATTGGGGTGACCGCGGTGCGATGCGCCGCCAGAT
>CAUZKZ010000048.1:0-18697 GCA_963580345.1 Verrucomicrobiia bacterium
CCACGCGACGGGCAGGTCGTCAAGGCCTGAGAACAAGGAATGAACACCAAACCGTTTCACCATCTCATCACAGCCGTGGAGGAGGCGCTGGGACGCCTCCGCAGCGCTGCGGAGGGATCGATTGGTGAAGCTGCGGCGATCATGCTGGCGTGCGAGGGCAAGGTAGTCGTAACCGGGGTCGGGAAATCCGGAATCGTGGGTCACAAGACCGCCGCTACCCTGGCGAGTACCGGGACGCCGGCCGTTTTTCTCAACGCCGCGGAAGCTCTGCACGGTGACATGGGAATCGTGTGTGCGGGTGATGTAGTTTTGATGATTTCGAACAGTGGCGAGACCGACGAGCTTCTGCGCATGCTCCCCAGCTTGCGCAAGATTGGAGTCCGCACGATCGGGATGCTGGGAAAACCGCTAAGTACGCTGGCGGGCCATCTCGATCTGGTTGTTCCGTTGGAGATCGGAGAGGAAGGGGACGGTCTGAATTTGGCCCCGATGTGCAGTACGACCTTGTCCATGGTGGCGGGGGATGCGCTGGCCGCGATCCTGCAGGCGGAACGGGGATTTGGGGAGGAAGAGTTTGCAGTTTTGCATCCAGGTGGATTTCTGGGGCGGCGGTTGCTGCTCCGCGCCGGAGATGTCATGCAACGTCGTGAGAGAGTGGGGATTCTGATGTCGGGAGCGACCTTCCAGGATATTGTGACAAGCCTGACCGAATTTCCCCTCGGGTTGGTCTGTATCGTTTCGGAGGAGGGGCGTCTGCTTGGCGTGGTCTCTGATGGGGACGTGCGCCGCACCGTGTTGGAGAAGCGATTTGATGTGACGGCCTCCGAGATCATGACAAAATCTCCAGTGAGGGCTCACGAATCCGACCGGCTTGGCGAATTGATCGATGTCATGGAGCAACCGGATCGCAAGATTTACGCCGTTCCGGTGCTTGACGATAATGATTGCCTGGTGGGCGTAGTTCGAATGCACGACGTGGTGGGATCGTAAGACCACGAAACTGAGAATTCGGGAATGAAAGTGGGCGTGATCGTTTTTAACACTTAACACATCCAACTATCCTCTTCCTTGAAAGTCCCCCTTCTCGATGTGAACGCGCAGAATCTGCCGCTGGAGGCGGAGTTGACCGCGACTTTTACCCGCGTGCTCCACTCGGGGCGGTTCATCATGGGCCCCGAGGTGACGGCCCTGGAAGAAGAGGTGGCGGTGCTGGTGGGGGCAAAGCATGGAATCGGGGTGACCTCGGGAACCGACGCGATCCTGGTGGCCCTGATGGCGCTGGGGATTGGTCCCGGCGACGAAGTTCTCTGCCCGACCTTCACCTTCATTGCGACGGCCGGCTGCATCGCGAGGACGGGCGCCACCCCGGTTTTCGTGGACGCCTGTCCGGTGTGCTTCAATCTCGATACGGACGACGCGGCCCGCAAAGTGACGGCGAAGACGAGGGCGATCATCCCGGTGCACCTCTTCGGCCAGTCCGCCGAGATGGATGCCGTGATGGAGCTGGCCGGGAACCATGACCTGCGCGTTATCGAGGACGGCGCCCAGGCCATCGGCTCCCGCTACAAGGGCCGCGGGTGCGGATCGATCGGCGACTTCGGCACCTACAGTTTTTTCCCCTCGAAGAACCTGGGAGGATTCGGGGACGGCGGGATGGTGGTGACGAATGACGACGGCCTGGCCGAGAAGGTGCGCGTCCTGCGCATGCACGGATCGCAGCCGAAGTATTATCACAAGGAGGTGGGGGGTAACTTCCGGCTCGACCCGCTCCAGGCCGCGCTCTTGCGGGTGAAACTGGCCCACTATGGCGAGTACACGGAAGCGCGCCGGGAGAACGCGGCCTACTACACCGCGGAGCTTTCCGCGCTGGAGGGCGTGGTGGGGGCCGACCCCTCGCACTGCTGTTGCGCGGGCGAGCAGGAGCAGGCCCTCGGTGATGCCGCGCTGGTCCTTCCCGTGCCCTACGAGCACAACGAGCACATCTGGAACCAGTTCACCCTGCGGGTGCGCGGAGACGGGCGGCGTGACGCGCTCAGGCAGCACCTCGTGGACCGCGACATCGGCTGCGAGATCTACTACCCGCTCACCATGGACCAGCAGGAATGCTTCAGCTACCTCGGTGCCGGGCGCCACGAGGGGCTCGAGGTGGCCCACCAGCTCGTCCGCGAGGCGCTCAGCATCCCGATCTATTCGGAGCTGACGAGGGAAATGCAGGACGAGGTGGTGGCCGCGATTCGAGAGTTCATGGCCTTGTCCCAGGTGCATTCGGATGTTGAATACCTACGATGAGTGTAGTATTGATAACCGGCGGGGCGGGTTATATCGGATCCCATACGGTGCGTTACCTGGTGGCCCGGGGATTGGAGGTGGTGGTCCTGGACAACCTTTCCGAGGGTCACCGGGAGGCGGTGGTCGATGACGAGGTGAATTTTGTGGAAGGCGATCTGGGCGATCGCGAGGTGACGGGCCGAATCTTCGAAAAGTACGCCCCGGAGACGGTGATCCACTTTGCGGCCCACGCCTATGTCGGGGAGTCGGTCGAGAACCCGCTGAAATATTACCGGAACAATGTCGCCAAGCCGGTCGAGTTGCTGGACGTGATGCGCGAGCGCGAGTGCCGGCAGTTCGTCTTCTCCTCAACCTGCGCCACCTACGGCGAGCCGGCGTCCGTCCCCATCACGGAAGATAACCCGCAGAAACCCATCAATCCCTATGGGAGGAGCAAGCTGATGCTGGAGCGCATCCTGGCCGATTGCCAATCAGCCTGGGGATTGCGCAGCGTCTGCCTGCGTTACTTCAATGCCAGCGGATGCGCCCCGGACGGGAAGATCGGGGAAGACCACGATCCGGAACCCCACCTCATTCCCCGGGTCCTGATGGCGCTCACCGGCCGTTTGGACTCGATCCAAGTCTTCGGCACCGATTACCCGACCCCCGACGGAACCTGCATCAGGGATTATATCCACGTCGAGGACCTCGCTTCTGCGCACCACCTCGCGATGCGCTACCTGGAAGGAGGGGGGCGCTCCGATTCCTTCAACCTGGGAACCGGCCGCGGAACCTCGGTGCGCGAAATTATCGACTCCGCGGAGCGAATCTCGGGAAAGAAAGTGCCAGTCGAGTTCGGTCCGCGGCGCCCGGGCGATCCGGCACGGCTGGTGGCGGATCCCGGCAAAGCGGAGAAGATCCTGAAGTGGAAGGCCGACTACCGGACCATCGACCCCATCATGGAAACGGCCTGGAGGTGGTTCTCCGCAGCGCATGGTGGTCGGTATTCGGATGGGAAATAGGCCGCCGCAATTCCGTCCGCGAAGCAATTATCGATATGAGAATCAGCGCGTCGCCTAAATCCCGGTTCCCTGTAAGTTCTCGGAACCGCGGGAATTTTGGAGACCTACGGTGAGTGTTGTATTGCGACCGAAATACAGCGTGTCATCGTAGCTTTCCCGGACCCGATCAGAAAAGATGGACGTCAGCGTAGCCAAACTTCCGGTCTTACGAAGGCTGTTTCGCCGGATCCGGCGCCGGCGATTGAAACGGTTTCTCGAGATGATCAAGCCCGTTCCCGGCGAGACGATCCTCGATGTGGGTGGCACGCTTCCGACCTGGTCTCTCCCGGAGACCGAACGGCTCAGTGCCATCCTGCTCAACCTCGGAGCCTGTCGCATCCCCGAGAATCTCCAGTCTCGTCTCCAATCCGCGGCGGGAGATGCCACCGGACTCACTTACGCGGACAGCGAATTCAAGGTGGTCTACTCCAATAGCGTCATCGAGCATGTCGGGACCTACGAAAACCAGGTCAAGATGGCCGGCGAACTTCGACGGGTGGGCCAGAAGCTCTGGGTCCAAACCCCCGCGCATTGTTTCATCTTCGAACCACATTACATCGCACCGTTCATTCATTGGTTTCCCGTCCCGATGCGGCGACTCTTGGTTCGCCGGTTCACGCTCTGGGGCTTGCTGAATCGACCTACAAAGCAGGAGGTCGAGGACCAGCTCCAAGAATTGCGTCTCCTGACCTACAAGGAAATGAGAGAACTTTTTCCCGATTGCCGCATCCTGCGAGAACGGTTCCTCGGAATGACGAAGAGCTACATTGCGGTGCGAAAAGAGTGCCGGCGTGCGGTCGATTCCCCTTCAGACTCCTGACATTTCCGTAAGGAGGGCCCGAGACTTGGGCGGGAGGGCGGGGTGCTCTCTCCGAGACTCCGAGAAGCTCCGAGAAGCCATCGGGATTCTCTTCTTGACATTTCGACCGTCCTCAGAACGTATGAAAAGTCCCGAGGACACTCTACAATGAACTCTCCCTTCCCGAGGCCAGCAACTCTGCCAGTGAACAGAGAATCTGCATTGGCGAACCATTTATACGAGCGATGGAGGGCGGTTTGGAACGCCCTTGTCCTGTTCCTGCTGATTGCCCTCGCCGTTCCGGTAGTGTACGGTGCAGATGAGGAAGTCGACAAACTCAAGTCGTTGCGTGCAACGTTTGATAAGAAAGTGGAGGCGTCATTCGATCGCCACGCCGAAAAGGCCCGCGCTCTCCGAACGAATTACCTGGAAGCCTTGAAGAAACTGAAGGCCACGCTCGGCAAGGAGCAGAACCTCAAGGAAGCGGCGGAAGTGCTCAAGGAGATCCAGGCAATTGAGAACGCCGACGAGTTGCCCACGCTCTCGGGACGCTCCTCGTCTCGACTAACGCAGCTGCGAAAGAAGTGGGAAATCGAGTTCAAGACTCTGGTTGATGATCGCGGGGCGGAGCTGCGGCGCATTTCCGCTCTCTACGTGAAGGCGCTGGAGGTTGAGAAGAGTCGCCTCACGCGGTCCGGCGAGATCCGGTCTGCTCTGGAGGTCGAAGAGGAAGTAAAGCGCGTCCGCCGCGTTGCCAGCACGCCGACTGCCGAGACGCCTGCGGGCTCGCTGAAATTTCCGGAACCCCCGACGCACAAGCGCGGGTTGGAAGCTTACCTCACCTATTCGGTATGGTCGTTCAAGAGTAACCGCTTCAGCAAAGAACCGGATTATCTGCTATTCCTTCCCAATGGGCGGATCCGGATCTGGAGAGACCGGACCGTCGACTGGAAGGCGACATCTGCAACCGACGTTGAGTTCGGAGCGCCTACCTGGTCCGGGAAGGCGAAGATCCGGTTCTCCCAGAACTATCGCTCCTATGCCGGCACCAACGCCGTGGGTGGAAAGATTTCCGGAGAGATCCAGGCGTTGCGCGTGGTGACCGAGGAATGAGGAAACGAGCGGGGTGCCTTGTGCACCGTCCCCGCCACTGCGGCAATCTGCCCCAACCAGCCATCCGATCTGAATGAGTTTACGTCACGTTTAACCATTTGCTGACTAGTAGTTTGTCAAGGTTGTTTTGAGATGATGAGTAGGCGCGCAGAAGAGCGGAAGGGTGGCAGGGCGCCGATGCGGAGTAAATCGGGCGATTCTCGATGGATCGCTAACGCCGCAAGCGTCTCGTTCCACAAGCGAATACCCGTCAAATCGATGCTGATGGACTACTAGGAGCACCCGTCTCGTGGTCGCAGAAATTAAAGACGCCGAGTTGACGAAGCTAAACGAGGGCTTCGAGGAGGCGGAGACATCCGAAATCCTGCGCTGGGCCTGGAAGACTTTTGGCGAGAACGTGGCTGCTACGTCGTCGTTTCAGACCCAGAGCATGCCGCTACTCAAGTTGATCTCGATTCACGCTCCCGAGATCAGGATCTTCTTCCTTGATACGGGTTTTCACTTCCCCGAAACCCACGAAGTCATCGAGGACCTGCAAAGCCGCTTGGGCCTCCGCATTGAGACGCTCGTTCCGATCATGGGCCACGATGGGTTCAAGGAGGCCTATGGAAATCTGTATGAGACGAACCCGCAGATGTGTTGCTACCTGAACAAAGTGGAGCCGCTCAAGCGGGCGTTGCGCGGGTATCAAGCATGGATCAGCGGGATTCGACGCGACCAGACGCCGCATCGAGCCGGTACCCCCATCTTGAGACGGCAGGATGACGGGGTGATCAAGATCTGCCCGATGGCGAATTGGACCGGGGAACAGGTCGCCCGCTACGTCGAAGTAGAGGATTTGCCCGCGCACCCTTTGTCTGCGAAGGGATACCGAAGTATCGGGTGTGCCCCCTGTACGCGCCCCGTATCCGCGCAGGAGGAAGACGACCGCGTCGGTCGATGGTCGGGCCAGGAGCAGACCGAATGCGGGTTGCATTTCGAGCACTCGATCCGAGAAGAGCGCTCGCCAGAATGAAAGACTTGGCTACGGGTCCTCAGGATCGATCCCCCCGAGAACTGTGGCGGCGTCTTCTGGGGGACTCGTCCACCATGCTCGGCGCGGCCGTGATTCTATTCGTCCTGGGATTGGGCCGGACCGCGCTCCTGACCAAGAACCTGGAACTCAGCGAGTATAAGGTGCTCCTGATCGTTCCGAATTTGCTCTACGTGATCGCTCTGTTGGGGCGGCCGGAGCTCCGCGGTCCCATTTACCGTTTTTTTCCGGAGTTCGAGAAGAACGAAGGCAAGGGTTACACGGAGACCTTGCTTGCGTTGGGGCTCCTCGTCGCGGCCGGTGCGATCTCTGTATTGACGCTGATCATTGTTCTCGTGGCGCCATGGATTGGCGTCACGTTCTACGATGATCCGGAGATCGGAAGCTTGCTCCGCATCTTTGCCCTCCCGTTTTTCTTCATGGGATTCGATGGTTTTGCGCAGGGAGTACTTCGTTGCCACGGAAAATTTCGGTGGAGTATATTTCCACAGGTCATCGGCGCAGTGGTGAGTGTTGGAGCCCTGTGGGTCTATTTCTCTTCGAACAGTAACTATGAGCTTCGGCCCATCACCATGATCATGGCGGGCGGATTGGCAATCGGATCTATTTTGCCCGTCGTACTGGCGCTGAAACTCTCCGGGCTCATGATGGTTTCGGTTTGGAGGGCGGTTCGATTCCCAATACTGAAAGGGGACTTGAAGCGCATAATTTGGACCACCGTGCAGTCCACCCTGGTTTCCTATCTCAAGCTCGGCTCGGATCGGGCCGCCCTTTTCGTGCTTGGTGTGTTTGCCACGAGTGCCGACGTGGTAACGTTCGGCCTGGGGCTTCAACTCCTTGTTCCCTTCGCTCTGCTTCAGAACAACCTGCAGAGTGTGGTCAGCCCTGAGATTACGCGACGCTACGCAAGGCAAGATTATCAGGCAATTTACAGACTACTTCGCGTTATGTTAATTGGTCTGACCGTGATCGGGCTGCTCGCGATCGTGGGTTGGTATTTTCTGGGCGATTGGACGATTCGGCTGATCGCGGACGACCGCTACCTGGGAGCTACCGGGGTGGTGAATATTCAGATTATTGGATCGGCCCTGATGCTGATCTCGCTGCCTTTCTTTCCCCTCGCTCTCGCCATGGACAGGCTGGGAAGACGCAATTTGGTGGTGAGCATCCGGATAGTGTATATATTCGTAGCGGCCTCCGTCAGTTGCAGCGCATACACGATCGCCTGGGCTCTCGCACTAGGTTCACTGACGACCAGAATTTTCAACGACCTGCCGCTAGGAATGAAACTGAAGAAGCTCGCCACTCCCGGAGAGGGAATGCCGGCAGGTCAGGACACCTAACACAAAACGGGAGGACATGAAGTGTCTCATAATCGGAATTGACGGCGCGGATCAGCGAATTTTCTCGGGCCTCAAGATGGAATTTCTGGAGCGGGTCCTCCAAGACGGTTCCTCCATCCCCCTGACGGAAGACCTTTGGAGCCGGGGCTGGGCGGAAATGTTGACGGGGCTCCACGGTCTGGACACCGGCGCCTTCTATGAGTTCCCGAAGCTGGATGGGTCGCACGATTTCACCCAGAGTTTTGGTTTGAAGAATCTGGACGAGAACCCCAAGGTCACGGCGCTCTGGGACCTGCTCGATTCTGCGGGAGTTTCGCAGGGATATGCCAACGTTCCCACTACCATGCCCGCGCCGAAAGTGGATGGATTCTTCATTGCCGGTGCAGGGGGAGGACTCGGCAACCTGGGCAGCACTTTGCCCCGCGACGCCTACCACCCCGAGTCCGCCGGAATGGTCCTTGAGGAGACCAATTATGTTTTAGATCTGCGGTTCATGGCCAGCGGCATAAAGGATGAGGACACCCTCTTCGACTCCTTGGAGCAGATGGTGAGTCGGAGGACCGAAGCCTTCCTCAAGCTGGGACGTGCCACACCGGTCGACTTTGGCTTCATCGCCTACATGGCAACCTCCCGCATGCAGAACATCGGGATGAGCGAGATCGAGGCCATCCTGGCGCAAAGTGACATGGAGGAATTAAACACGAGCGGAGGGGGCAGATACAACTCATTCCAGCAACGCTTGCTGAAGCTCTATCAATTGCAGGATCAGTGCGTAGGGAGATTGTTGGATGAACTGGCCCCCGAACACCTCATCATCGTGGGCGATCACGGGGCTGCGCCCTACCTCTACAGGGCCAATGCAAATGCCTTCCTGGAAAGAGCTGGATATCAATCCCGTGCAGCTGCCCGTCGTACCGTGCGCAGCATTGCTCGGACATGGGCTCCGCAGTGGCTGAAACGGTACATGTTCAAGAAACTTCCCAAGGTGACGAAGCGGATTGCCCGAGGATTCGACCCGAAACGGTCCCTGGCGTTTGGCAGCAAGTACGTTCCGGGAGTATTCGTGAATGACGAACGGCGGTTTGGTGGCCCGGTGAAGGAGGAAGATGCGGCGGACCTGACCGGGCGGATCTGTGAAGACTTCAATCAGACCGATGAGGCGAAAGAGTTCGAGATGAAGGCGCGGCCCTACCGGCAGGAACACCTTGATCGCCCGTTCGCTGATTTCCTCCCTGATGTCTGGATCGACAGAGCGGACGAGATATTTTTCGACTCCCGGGAAGGGTTCGTCGAAAAGAACCTGTCCTATGGACCGATCAAGGACCTGAATGACATTGGGCGCGACATGTACACGGGTGTAAAAAGGCGTCATCCGCTGTGTTTGGTCGATTCCAAGACCGCTCAACTAATCCGTGATGGGGACACGATGGACTTGAGGCTGGTCTATCGACTGGTGGAGAGAATCTTTGGTATCGCCTGATGAGGATTGGGATCCTGACCTATCACGGTGTTTCGAACGAAGGGTCGGTCTTGCAGGCTCTGTCGCTGTGGACGCTCCTGTCGAGAAGGTTCCCGAAGGATGAGGTCGAGATCATCGATTACATCCCGTGGCGAACGTGGAGCCGGAATCTGAAACCCTTAATCTCACCCAAGGTCGGTCTTCGCAAAAAGCTGTATGCGCTAGGCAAGCTGCGTCAACTGCGCTCCCTGCTCCGGCGTTCCGGGGCACTGGGGCCGCGGATCTGGACTTCCGACCGGCTCGGTCCCGCTCGCAAGGCGCTGGAGAAGGCGGGTTACGACACGCTCGTGGTGGGTAGTGACACGGTGTGGGAGGTGCGCGAAGACGGCTTTCTTCCCCCTCCGCCTAACCTGTTCTTTCTTCCGGATGTCCGGGGAGTTCAGAAGATGGGCTTTGCGGCCTCCTCGGACAAGGGCCGGAGGTACCAGCCCGGAGACGGGCGGTGGGATCAACTTGGTGCCTATTTGCGCGACTTCGATTTCGTTTCGGTGCGGGACGAAGAGACTCGGCGGATGTTGATCGACTGCGGGGTGGAGGCGGACGAGATCCGGATGATGGCGGATCCTACCCTGCTTTCGGCATGGGAGGGGGCGCTGGAGCACGAGTCCTGTGACGATGGTCCGCAGGCAGTGGGCAAGAAGGCGGCGTTGTGGGTATTCATGCCGGAATTTTCAAGAGCGCTGCGCAACGGGCTTGAGGAGCGCGGATACGAGGTTGTAGATCTCACGAAGCACTGGACCGCGGATGCCACGGGCCGTTCGCTCTTCGCTCCGCTGAGACACGACCTTTGGGCGCGGATTCGAAGTATCCGGAGCCAGAGCGTCCTGTTTACCGATCGTTTCCACGGAAGCATTCTCACCATGAAAACTTCGAGTGTGCCGGTTGTCTTTGTGGAGCATGCCGAACGCTATCCCAACAGTTCGAGCAAGGGCCGAGATCTCTTTGAGAGACTCGATCTGACGGAATGGATCTGGCGGGCCCCCAACGAGCGGCACTTGGACGGAAGAGAATTTTCACGGGTCTGCCAGCTGCTGGAGTCCGAGAGCCTTGATCCCGGTTTCCGGCGGAGTGCCCTGCTGGATCTGGGTCGCGCCTCGGAGCCTGTCGTGGAAGAGGTGGTGGAACGAATCGAAAGCGCGAGGCCCAAGCTGGCCTGAGGGGACGCACTCCCATCAGCGCGTGCAGGCTTCGGTTGATCAGAGCCTTCCGCGGTCGTGCAACTGCGGTAGCTCCAGCCGGACGGCCGCAGCCCAAATTGCCTACGGAATACCGATTTTGATGGAAGCAAATCAAAAGGTGCGTGTGCTCCATGTCCTGCCCTCGCTAAGCGGTGGTGGAGCGGAGCGTTGCGTCCTGGACGTCATGGGGGCAATCGATTCATCACGGTTCGATTGCGCTCTTGCGCTCCTTTCACCGGGGGGAGAATACTGGAAGCAGCTCCCGGAGGGCTTTACCGTTCACAGCCTGAAGGGGCTGACGGGAAGGAGCAACTCCCTCCGGCTCGCGGACCGCCTCGAGGCGCTATGCAGCGAGTTGCACATTGACATCATCCATAGTCAGCTTACCAGCGCAAATCGGACTATTCTGAGAGCCGCTACGAAGCGTCGCCTACCTGCCCGAGTGGTGGTATCGGAGCAGAACAACCTGTATCAGAACATGAGGCGGATTAAGAATCCGGTGAAGCGATGCGCGACGGCATGGGAGATACGCCGCCTGTATCGGAAATCCCATGCACTGGTTGCCGTCTCGCACGGAGTCGCCGAGTGTGTAAAGCGCTTCGTCCCGGGAGCCTCCGACATTCAGGTGCTCTACAATCCGGTCGATTTGAAGAAAGTGGCCCGGAATCTGCCGCCGGGGGGTACGCTGCGCAACGAAGCACCCTGGAGCCTGGTGACCTTGGGGCGCCTGGTCCCGCAGAAGGGCTACGACGACCTGATCGCGGCAGTGGCCCAGGTGCGAAAGCAGGTGGATGTGAGGCTCACGATCCTTGGGGAAGGGCCCCTGCGGTCAGATTTGGAAAGGCAAATCGCGATCCTTGGGCTGGAAGGCTCTGTGAAGATGCCAGGATTCGCGGAGAACCCATGGAGCGACCTCGCGCAGGGCGATCTCTACGTATCTTCGTCGCGGTGGGAGGGCTTTCCGCTCGCGGTGCTCGAAGCAATTGCGTGTGATCTCCCGCTGGTAATTACTGACTGCGATTACGGGCCGCGGGAGATCATCAAATCGGGAGTGAGTGGTGAGTTGGTGCCGGTGGGGGATATCGAAGCGACGGTGGCGGCGATTGTTGCCGTGCTGGGCGATCGCGCGAAGCGAGCACGGTACATCCGCAATGCCAGGGAATCCTTAGAACCCTACCGGATCGAGTCCGTTGCGAGAGCCTACGCCGAGTTTTACGAACGCTTGCTTCGTTGAGCGGGGTCGATGGAACTGCAACCTTCGCGCAGCCGATCGGGACTCCACTTTGTCGCGAGGCGCTGATGGAATTTATTCCCTTCGAGGATCACGTCGTTGGTGTTCAAACGCCCGCGCAGGGCCGCCACGCCTCCCGACCCCGACCGTACGTCCAGAATGAGCGCCCCCCTGGGAATAAAGAGTTGATAGACTCGATCGAGGTAATTCTCCACCGGATAGTGAAAGCCCCAGGAAATTGGGGACAGCACCAAGTCGGCCGATCCGTCGATCTCCATATCGTATTGTCCGGTGGCCTCGAGCAGGTTGATGCGATGGGGCGGAACGCCCTTTTGTAAGAGGAGAAATTTGGGGCTCTCCAACGAGTGGCGGAAAGCGGCGCGTGGGTTCATTTTATTCAACACGTTTCGTTCCGCCTCGATGCGGACCAGGAGGTGCACGGTGGGATTCTGCGCGGCGTAGTGCCGGTGGAGAAACGCGTCGATGCCGGCGACGCCGCAACCGATGTCCAGGAAGGCGCGGCAGCGTTCGGGAAGCGCTTCTCGAATCGTTTCGAATTCGCTCTTCATGTCGGCCGCATAGAGAGGCTTGATCGGCCCCGGTCGCAGTTTCGCCTCCAGAGCAACGGTGGGATTGAAGATGGGAAAAGGAAGGACCTTGCGCAGGACCCGATACAGCCACGAATTCGGGGATTTCAGATACCTCGAGCGCTGGAAAAGGATGTAATTGACCGCGGAGCTCGGAACGTTGAACTCGATCGTCTGCATCAAATCTCGGGATCTGGCGGTAGGACCAGCAGATGCCTTGGCGAACGGCCATCGGAAACTGGGCGAGGGGCCGGCCGTGATCGGTCGCACGGCAAAGCGCAAGCCGGCTTGGCCGATGTGAATTGACCGCGCCGGGCGGGAATCAACGCTGCGGAACGATGAGCCAATCTAACAAACACAAGATTGCCATCTTCTCGCCGAACATGGGCGGGGGGGGAGGTGGAGGTGCGCAGCGCGTGATGGGAATCATCGCGAGCGGCCTGGCGGACGACGGGTACGACGTTGACCTGGTCCTGGCGCAGAAATCCGGGCCCTACCTGGATGAGATCGGGGAAAAGGTGAGGGTGGTCGATCTCGGTGCGAAGCGCCTTTTGTGGAGTGTCCCGAAGTTGAGATCCTACCTGAAGCGGGAGCAACCCATGGTGCTGATGTCGACGATCGGCTTCATGAATGTGGGTGCGGTGGTGGCGGCAAAGCTGAGCGGCTGCGGTTGCCGGTTGATTCTGCGGGAAGCGAACACGAGCGCTTCCATGAGTGTCTTTGCGAGGGGACCGGGGAGCCTTTTTCATCGGGCCGCCGACCTGTTTCGGCCTTTCTTCTACCGCCGCGCGGACGGACTGGTGGCGGTTGCCAGGCAGCTCGAGGACGACCTGGTCGAGAATGTCGGGCAGGAGCGGGCCAAGATCAGAACGATTTACAACCCGACCCTCACTCCGGATTTCTGGGAGAAGTCCCAGGCCTCCCCCGATGACGCCAGTCTGATTCCCGAGGAGGGCGAACTGATCCTGGCGGTGGGAAGGTTGTGGGAACAAAAGGACTATCCCACTCTTCTCGAGGCGTTTCGAAGGCTCCGGAAAAGCCGGCCGACGGCCAATCTCCTGATCCTGGGGGAGGGACCGGATCGCAGGAAGCTCGAGAAGCAAATCGAGGCGATGGGATTGAATGGCGCCGTCAAGATGCCGGGATTCGTTTCGAACCCGTTCCCGTACATGCGGAAAGCCGATCTTTTCGTGCTCAGTTCGAAGTTCGAGGGACTGCCGAACAGCCTGATTCAAGCCCTGGCATGCGGATGCCAGATCGTGTCGACCGACTGTCCGAGCGGGCCGCGCGAGGTCCTCGACGGAGGCACCTACGGCTGCCTTGTTCCGGTTGGCGAGGTGCGGCGATTGGCGGAGGGAATGGAGGATGTGCTGGAGCGCCGCCCGTTTTCGGTTCCAGGAGCGTGGGTTGAAAAATTCGAGTCGGACTTTGCCATTGCGCAGTACGAGCGATTCCTGATAATGGGAACCCCGCTCGAGAAATGTTCGGACCAGGGCGCATCGCCGGGAGCGCCGGATCTTTCGAACTGACGGGCCGCCCGGTGCCCGGAAAAGCGGAAACACCGGCGGGAATCGCGCCATCTTCGAACGCGGAGCCCGCGCTCCGAGTCCAAGCCCCCCAGAACGCATGACCCAGAGTAACACGCTACGAGTTGGCATCGTGATCGGGGGAGGTCTCCTGGTCGGTCTCTACGTCATCATGATGGCGTTCACGGATGCGACCAACACCTTGGGTGCGCTCGCCAAGTACATGGCGGCCATTTCGTTCATCCTCGGGGTGATTGCCGGCCGCTGGGCGGCCTACTACCTGATTTTTCTTTCGGCCTTCAGCGATTTCTTCAAGCGGCTTCTCATCGAGTACGGCAATCCGAGCCTGGTCGACGTTTCGCTGGTGCTTGGGATGGCGCCCCTGACCTGCGCGGGAATGTTCGTGGCTGCCCTGCTCACGACCCTGGTACACTTTGGTGAACGGGGCCGGCGAGACCTGCCGCTGATTCTTCTCACCCTGATCATCGGCCTGATGGTTTTGATGTATGCCGTCAATAGTACGACCACGATGTTTGGATTTCTGCGGACTGCTGCCAACAGCGCGACCTACGTCACTCTTTTGGTCTCGATTCCCCGGCTGTTTCCCAGCCTGGCGGATATCAAAAGCCTCCTCATGGCGATCGTGTGGATCTATACTCTCGTCGCCATTTATGGGATCTGGCAGAAGGCCTTCGGATTGGCGGAATTCGAGATTGCCTATTTCGAGTCCGGATTGACGACGGAGGTGGTGCGCTACTACCGCTACCTGCAGACCGGGGTCCTGCAGGTTTTCTCGTCCCTGAACTCGCCCCGGACTCTCTCGGCGGTCATGGCGTCCTGCTGTGCCTGTCTGATCTTCTTTGGCTACTACCGGAAGAACTGGCGTTTCCGGGGCGTTTTTCACATCGGGATCCTTCTCGCCATGGGCATGTTTATCACCTGCATGGTATTGACCATCGCCCGAGGGGGATGGCTGACCTTCGCGGTGATCTTCGTCTCCCTGGTTGCCTTCAAGTACCGGGTGACGACTTTGGCGGTCTACGGGTCGGCGGTGATGGGGGTGGTGCTTCTGTATACTTTTTCGACCACCCTGCTGCAGAACTGGGATCGTTACAGCAGCTTCCAGGCGGAGAGCCAGGCCTTCCGCATCTCGACCTTCTCGCAGCGTCTCCTCGGCTTCCACAACCTGCGGACCAACCCGGACGCCTGGACCCTGTTTGGGGTTCCTGCCGAGGACCGCGAATCGGCGGGGGGGACGGACGTCTCGGGTCTCGACCGCTCTTACGGCTACCTGGCCAAGAGCAAGTACTTCAGCCACGATGCCCTCACCAAGTCGATCATCAACTACGGTATCATTCCGACCGGTCTGGTGGTGCTCCTGGTAGCGGTTCTGCTTTGGCGCATGCACAGTTATGTGTTCAGGGCGCGCTCGCGGGAGATGCGAACGGCGTTGCGGGTGCTCCTGGCGCTCCTGTTCGGCAACCTGGCCGGAGGTCTCACCACCAGCAACTTCATCGCGGTTTTCCCGATCAACGTGTTTGTGTGGCTTTTCCTGGCTTCGCTGATCTCGGTGGTGAGGCTCTCGATTCTTGAGATCGAGTTGGTCGGGCGGGCCGAGCGGGCCGAGCGGGTCCGGCCGAAGCTGGATCAGCCGCTGCCGGGCCCGGTCGAGGGGCTGCAGCAAGGGCCTTCGATTTAGATCGAGAACAGACCCGGATGGCAATAGGAACGGAACGGAACGATCTCTGCTCCAGGCCGGGGCGGATTGTCCTCGCCGGGGTGGTGCCTCCTCCGGTGCATGGCCAGGCGATCGCAACCAGCCTGGTTTTCGAAGCGGATTGGGGGGACGCTGATGTGCGGCGGGTGTCGCTTCAATTCAACAAGTCGCTCAGGGATGTGGGGAAGATTCGCTTCGGGAAAATCCTGCGGCTCTTCGGGGCGATCCGGGAACTGCGGGCCAACCTGCGAGATGGGGGCTCGGCGACCCTTTACTATACGCCCGGCATTCCCGGCATTCCCCAGGCGATCCGGGACTTCGTTCTCCTGCGCGCGGTTCGGAAAGACGTCGATGAACTTGTCCTGCACTTCCACTCGGGCGGGATCGTGGAGTACTTTGAGCGGCGCCCGTGGATCTGGAGACTGCTCAGGCGGGCATTCCGGGCGCCGGACACGCTGGTGATCATTTCCGAGCGGGAGAGAAAACTGGGAGAGTTCCTGGCTGCCAAACGGGTGGTGAAGGTGGCCAACGGGGTGAGGGTGCCGGAAGGCCGCACGAGGGTCTCCGGCAAGGACGAAATCCTCCGGGTGTTGTTTCTTGGAAACCTCGCCAGGACCAAGGGGATCTTCGACGTTCTTGACACGGCCCGAATCCTGAGGGAGCGGGGACTGGGAGAAAAGTTCGAGATTCTCATCTGCGGGCAATGGGGACACGAGGACGACGAAGAGGTTTTCTCGCGTGCCCTGGAGGAGAACGGTCTGCAGGGCTGTGTGAAAGTTCACGGCAGCGCGCATGGCGACGAGAAGTGGCGGGTTTTCGAGGAAGCTGACTTGTTCTTTTTTCCGAGCCACTTCGAACGGGAGAACTGTCCGCTGGTGATTCTCGAAGCGCTGGGGATGGGCGTCCCGGTCCTGACCACGAGGTGGCGGGGGATTCCCGAGATCATGGGGGGAAGGGACGCGGGTTGGCTGTGCGACATCCGGGCCGTGGACCAGTTTGCGGACGTGATTGAGTCGGTGCTGGAGGATCCGGCCCGGATTGAAATCAAGTCCAGAAATGCCCGCGCGCTCTTTGAGGAACGATATCGCGAGAGTCGCTACGTCCGCGAGGTCCAGGAGGCCGTCCTGACCTCCGGGCGGGATGACGGGGGCGCGAAGAGTCCGCCTTCGGAGAGCGGGAAGAGCCGACCCCTGATGCTGGTTGGCCATTTCGGCGGCCATAACACGGGGGATGAGGCGATGCTGGCCGGAGCCCTGCGGCTCTTGAGCGAGGAAACCGGAGAGGCCGAGGTGCGCGGGGTCGTCACGACCAAGAGACCGTATGAGAGTCCCGTTCTCGAGAATTATCCGCACCTGCGGCAGGTGCGCCTGATCTTCCTGTCGATGGCGAAAGCCATCCCCCGGCGCGCGGTTTTCATTCTTTGCGGTGGGACGCACTTTCACGACGACTACATTGGGGTGCGTCTGCTCCGCCACCACGCTTACATGATCCGGTTCCTATTCCTGGCGGCGATTGCGCGGTCGCGGGGATGCCGAGTGGAGTTGTTAGGGATGGGAATTGGACCGGTGCGGACCATGGCAGCCAAGCTGGTCATTCGTGCCGTGCTGGCCTTGACCCATCGCGTGACAGTTCGGGATCGCGCCTCGTGGGAGGAGTTGCAGCGACTGGGCTATCACGGCAAGAAGGAGATTTACTTTGATCTGGCGGCTGGATTGTGTCCCGCCGGCGGGAGGCCGCCCCGAGAGATGGAAAGCCGGCCGGTCCTGGGAATCTCGGTCACGGTCGTGCCAGCAGCCTACCACCGGCATGGAGAGGACTGGGTGACTGCGGTCGGCGAGAGGGTGGGAGAGCGGCTGGCCAGGGATGACGAACTGCGGGTCAGGATCTTCGAGATCAGGGGAGGAAAGCGGGAAGGCGATGGTCAGTTGAGCGAGATCTTGCGGCAGCGAATCGAGCGTGCGGCGGGCCGGAAACGGAGCGAAAGGGTGCGGGTTATTCCCTACGACGATGATCCGGGCGAAACCTTCAAGAGGATGCAGCAGTGTTCGCACTTCCTGGCAACCCGCTACCACGCCGCCATCCTGGGATTCCTGGCGGGGTGCCGGCTGGGAGTTCTCGCCTACCACCGCAAGGTGTTGGACTTCTCCAAGATGGTGGAACTCGATCCGAAACTGGTGGTGGATCTCTCCAGCCAGGAATCCAGGGACGGGATCGGGGAGATGATCGACTTTCTCCTGGACCACACCCAGCCCTCGGGATCCGAAGCCCTGGGCGGGGATCCCAGGGGACACCTCCGGGGCATCCTGGCCGGCGCCGCGAAGTTGCAGGGTGTGCGCGAGACCGGGGTGGCCTGAAGCCGCGGACCCGGGACATCGGTCCTGGAAAGCAATCCCCGGGAGGACCTATGGCAGGCGGGAAAGGCCGGCGCGTGGGGCGCTGCTCCCGCTTCCCCGGAAGCGACAGGAATCATGGACACGACCCCGGGCAGTCAAAAAAAGGACGTCTACAAAGAGGCGATTACGGAACTCTTGCACCGAGGGCTGATTTCGGAGCGCTCCGAGATCCTTGTGCTCTGCGCGGGCGAGCTGGATCGCGATACCTTCCTGGATCTTGGTTTCGGAAACGTGACCTTGAGCAACCTCAACAAGAATGCGGACCCGGATCGCTTCGCTCCCTGCAAGGCATTGTCGCTGGATGCCGAGGAGATCGATCTGCCGGACGAAAGCTTCGACTTCGTGTTTGTCCAGTCCGGTCTGCACCATTGCGCCTCGCCTCACCGGGCCATCCTCGAGATGTACCGCGTCGCCCGCGTGGGACTGTTCGCGGCCGAACCCCGGGACGGATTCATTTCCAGATTGGCGGTAAAACTCGGATTTGGACAGCAGTACGAAATCGGATCGGTGCGCGGCAAAGAGGGTTACCGGGGCGGCGGACTACGCTTCGGAGGCATCCCCAACTGGGTTTATCGCTTCACTGCGCGCGAGATCATCCAGACCATCCAGACCGCGCACCCGGAAGCCGAACACGAATTCATCTTCCAGCACCTGCTTGTCATTCCCTGGACCCAGATGCACAAGCGGGGTGGAATTCGCAAACTGATCGCCCTGGGGCTGGGCGCGATGATGCCGTTGATCGGGCGGCTGCCCTTCCTGGCGAACAACCTCTACTTTACGGTCCTGAAGCCACGATTCCCGCAAGACCTGCAGCCGTGGCTCAGGATGGCGGACGGGGAGATTGTGTTCGCCGAGGCGGGAAAAAAGGGGGCGCGGATTCAATTTGCTAAAGAATAATCTGGAACCGCAGAACAGGACGGCATTTTTGT
>CAUZKZ010000049.1:0-18381 GCA_963580345.1 Verrucomicrobiia bacterium
CTGACTGGCGGTCAACTCGATCACTTGGGCCACTCTCATACTACAAGTATAGTAGTTTCAGATTAAAGGTCAATCTGTAAGGCGGACTACACTAGGGAGAATCCGTTTGCCTGCAATGATTTGCAAGTCGATCATCTGTCTGTCCCTCTGTGCGTTGTTGTTCATATTCGCGTGAAAGGCCGGGTCCCCAAGCGGCACGGCGTAATGGCCGTTGCTCACCGTCACCGGCACTCCGTCGGTCGGTTCGCCTCCGCCAACGCTCGTCCCGTCATTCGACCAGCGCGTCGTCGTCCCCGCCGCATCCACCAAGGCGAACTTGAAAAAGCCCGTGGGCCCCGCAAAGTTCACCCCGTTCACGGCGATCCGCCCCTGGTGATTACCCCGGGCGGATCCACGGCCAAGGATGAGAATACGGTTGCCGCCAGCATTCCGGCGGTGCAGAGGGCAGTGTGGAGTGTTTTCGTTTTCATGGCGATTGTACTTTTCATGGTTTCAAATGACGCGGCGAGCGACGGGCACCGTGAGGGTGCCGGGAGTGGCGGCGGACAAATGCCGCATCCAAGGCGCCGGGACCGAAGATTCCCGGCGATCCCGAAGGGACTGACCTCCGGCGCCGTTTCCCTCCACGACTAAGACGGGTTGGTAAAGTATCGCGGGAAACCCGCCTCGGCCGCTTCAGTAACTCCGAAGCCACCATAGCTCTGAAATCTAACCGGCGCCGCGCGGTCGACGAGCCAATTCGACCCCGATATCCTTCAGGATACCGTGGTTGACCGGTCACAGACAAAAATGGCGCTACGGCCCTCCGGCAGAGTCCGAAAGAATCCGAACAAGATGTTCCATCCTTCTTACCGTCCCAAATCACACCGGATCAGCGGAGGAATCGTTTCCCTTGGCGGGAGAGGAAAGGGGAATTGGGGCGGGCCGCTTTGTGATGAGGGCCACCGCCGGACTGTACGTTGGACTCTCGGTACCTTCTCCACCTGAGTGTGATCACCCTGGGTGAGATCAAACGCGGAACCGAGCGATTGCGCCTTCACGATCCCATCCGGGCTATCCACCTGGACCGCTGGCTGGAGAGTCTTCGGCTTCGCTACGCCGACCGCATCCTTCCCATCGATGAGGCAGTCGCCCTGAAGTGGGGAGATCTCGGGATACGCCAACCGATGCCGGTCGCCGATGGTCTCATCGCCGCCACGGTGCTGCACCACGGTCTCACCCTCGTCACGCGCAACGTTGCTGACTTCGAACTGAATCGCGTTCCGGTCTTCAATCCGTTTCGGTGAGTGTGCGGGCTCCGCGTGCAATTTCAGAGGTGGAGAGGAGACTCTCGTCTGATTCGGAGCGACTCAACGCAATGCGACTTGCGAAACGCCGATCGGGAGCTCGAAGCAGAGTTCCACCGAATCCCCGACTCTTCGCCATTGATTGGTCGGGGAGGCGGATCCGGATGACCGGGTGCTCTTTCATCTACAACCCAGCTCGAAGTCGAATATGGAATATCAAAATTCTTTTTTGGCCGATCTCGGTGACGTATGGATAGGGGCGCGGTTGCCGAGGCGTGACATGACTGGCCCTCCCCCACTCTCTTACCCCAATCGTCCTGCTTTCCCCGTAAGCAGGGGAATCCGCCTGGCAGGCATGATCGCAACCTGCCTGGTTGGCACGGGATTGGTTGCCCGGGCCGAACCTGCGCGCTTGGAATTCAACCGCCACATCCGCCCCATCCTGTCGGACAACTGTTTCCAGTGTCACGGGCCGGACCGGAAGGCCCGCAAGGCCGAGTTCAGACTCGACCGGCGCGAACGCGCCGTGCAGCCCGCGAAATCGGGGAAGGTGCCGGTGGTGCCCGGTCGACCCGACCGAAGCGAATTGGTGCGGCGCATCTTTTCCTCCGACCGCGACGAGGTGATGCCGCCACCCGAGAGCAACAAGCAACTCACCGACGGGCAGAAAGAATTGCTCCGGCGCTGGATCGAGGATGGGGGGGAGTACCAGCCTCATTGGGCCTTCCTTCCACCGCGCAGGGTGGAATTGCCGATGGTGAAGAAAGCGGACTGGGCGCGCAATCCGATCGATCGCTTCATCCTGCCCCGGCTCGAGCAGGAAGGCCTGGCGCCTTCGCCTGAGGCCGAACGCGCCGTCCTGATCCGACGAGCGACCCTGGACCTTACCGGACTGCCCCCGACTCCTGCAGAGTTCGAAGCGTTCTTGAACGACCAATCGCCCGATGCCTACCAGCACCTGGTGGACCGCTTGATGGCGACCCCCGACTACGCCGAACGCGGGGCACAAGACTGGCTCGACCTCGCGCGCTACGCGGACACGCGGGGCTTCGCCGACGACAAAACCCGCAATATCTGGCCCTACCGCGACTGGGTGGTTCGTGCTCTCCATCGCAACATGCCGTTTGATCAGTTCACGATCGAGCAGATCGCCGGCGATATGCTTCCCGACGCCACCGACGAACAGCGACTGGCCACCGCCTTCCACCGTAATGCCCCGCAAGCCCGAGGCCAGACTTACCCTGAGGAAGAATACCGCCTCAAGGGGGTGACAGACCGCGTCAATACCACCGCCAAAGTCTGGTTGGGACTGACGATGGAATGCGCGGAGTGCCACGACCACAAGTTCGATCCGATCAGTCATCGTGATTACTACTCCCTGTTCGCGATCTTCAACAACCTCGAGCACCAGGGCAAGGGTCACAGCCAGGGCGGACCCACCATGAAGTACAGGTACGGGGCGGCCAGGGCGGGAAGACAATTCGAGGCCGAGCGCGCTCTCCTCGAGTCCAAGCTCGCCGCCGCCCGCAAGGACTTGCCGCCACCCAAGCCGCTCAGTGATGACGGCCTGCTCGGGAAGTGGAAAGGTCCCCACCTCGTGGCGGATGCCAAACAGTTCAGCGTCAGAGGCGATCTGACCATCACGGCTACCATTCGTACCGCCCAGCCGGTCGCAGACATTGTCTCGAAGTACGACTGGCGCGGCAAGCAACGCAGCTACGTGTTCGGAATCGGCGGCGAGGGAGACAAGAACGGGGTGCCTGGACATCTTTTCTTCTGGGTTTCCTCGCGGACTGATCCCTACCAGGGTGTGGAAATTCACGGCAGCCAGGCGGTCAACGACAGCCGTGATCACGACGTGGCGATCGTCTTTGAAGCCGGCAAGTCGGTGCGTCTCTTCGTCGACGGGATCGAGGACACCGCGGCGCGCATCAGCGGCAAGGTGCCCGGATCGATCGCGGTGTCCAATCGGCGCCTCGCGATTGGCTCGGGCTACAGCGGGGCACCCGATCCGAAGGCCCATCGCTTCGACGGAATCCTCACGGAGGTCCGGCTCTACGGCCGGGCCCTCGGCGCGGAGCTCGGCCTCGGCAATCACGGCGAGAAGATCAGGCAATTGCAGGCGGCTCTTCGCAAGCTCGAACAAGAGCAAACCGCCGGCGGGCGGGAGATCTCCGACCTGCCCGTCATGAGGGAATTGCCCAGGCCCCGTGAAACATTCATCCACGTGCGAGGCAGCTTTCTCGATCGCGGCGAAAAAGTCACCGCCGCGGTGCCCGCCCTATTCGATGTGCCCGATGCCGCGCAACCGCGCGACCGGTTCGCCTTGGCCCGGTGGCTGGTCGATGGCAAGAACCCCCTGGTGGCTCGCGTCGTGGTCAACCGCTATTGGCAAACCTACTTCGGCCACGGCCTGGTGCGCACCCCGGATGACTTTGGCGCGCAGGGTTCCGCCCCAACGCACCCGGAATTGCTCGATTGGCTGGCGTGCGAGTTCGTGTCCAGCGGATGGGACATGAAGCACATGCACCGGCTCATCGTCACTTCCTCCACCTACCGGCAAGCGACTCGCATTACTCCGGATCTCCGGAAGCGCGACCCTGGCAATCTCCTGCTGGCGCGCATGCCCCGGGTGCGTCTGCCTGCCGAACAGATTCGCGATCAGGCCCTGGCGATCAGCGGACTGCTGAAGCCTCTCGCCGGAGGGCCAAGCGTCTTCCCCCCGCAACCGAAGGACTACTGGGAGGAGCGCGACCTTCCCGGCAAGTGGACCGTCAGCAAGGACGACGACTTGTATCGCAAGAGCCTCTACATCTACTGGCGCCGGATGGCCCTGCACCCCACCATGGAGTTGCTCGACGCACCCGCCCGGGCGGTGTGCACCGTTCGGCGCAACACTTCCAATCTGCCCACCCAGGCCCTCGTCACGCTCAACGATCCGATCTTTGTGGAAGCGGCGCATCACCTCGCTCGCCGGGTGTTAGACGACGGTCCGTCCAGCCAGACTGCCCGGCTCGACTTCGCGTTCCGGCTCTGCCTGGGCCGCCCTCCCGGTGCCGGCGAGCGCAGCCGCTTTCTGGCCTTTCTCAACGAACGGACAGACCGCTACGCTGGCGACCCGGCGGCCACCCGAAAGCTCGCCGGCAAGGAGGATTCCACCCTGGCGGCATGGACCAGTGTCGCCACCGTTCTGCTGAACCTCGACGAGACCATCACGAGGCCATGACCGCCCCCTCCCTCTCAACCAACATGATACGCCGCGCCTTCCTCGGGCGATCGGCAGCCGGGATCGGATCGATAGCCCTTGCCTCTCTCCTGCGAAACGACCTCTTTGCCGGTAGCGGCACGCTTTCCGGACTGCACACCGCCCCGAAGGCGAAGCGCGTCATCTTTCTCTTCATGGCCGGCGGGCCATCGCACATCGATCTCTTCGACCCCAAGCCCAAGCTCAACGAACTCGATGGCAAACCCATTCCAGAGGAGCTTCTCAAGAACCACCAGCAGTTCGCCCTGATTCGCGGGACGCCCAACTTCAAGAGATCGCCCTACAAGTTTCAGCGGTGTGGACAATCCGGCACGGTCATCTCCGAACTGCTCCCTCATCTCGCAAAGGTGGCGGACCACCTCACCGTGATCCGTTCCATGCACACCGAGACCAATGTCCACGATCCCGGCGTGAACTTCATGAACTGCGGAACCCTCCTGGGCGACCGGCCCACTCTCGGGGCCTGGCTCTCCTACGGACTTGGATCCGAAAACGACGACCTGCCTGCCTACATCGTGCTGACCTCCGGCGTGAGCGACGGCCAGCCGCTCCTGCAGAGCTTCTGGGGCAACGGCTTCCTCGACTCACGCCATGCCGGAGTGCCGTTCCGCAACACCGGGGCCCCCGTGCTTCATCTCTCCAATCCGCCCGGCGTCGAATCCGCCGATCGCCGACGCGAACTCGATCTCATCCGATGGATGAACCGCCGCCAGTACGACACTCTTGGAGACCCCGAGATCGCTTCCCGCATCGCCTCCTACGAAATGGCCTTCCGCATGCAGACCAGCGTGCCGCAGCTTGCCGATCTCGACGACGAACCGAAGCACATCCTGGATCTCTACGGAGCCGATCCCGCCAAGCCGTCATTCGCGCGCAACTGCCTGCTGGCCCGCCGCCTCGTCGAACGTGGGGTACGATTTGTGCAACTCTACGATCGCGGGTGGGACTCCCACACCGACATTGACCGCGAGCACCGCCGCCAATGCGGTGCCGCGGACCAACCCATGGCCGCTCTCCTCACCGATCTCGCGCAGCGCGGTCTCCTCGACGATACCCTCGTGATCTGGGGCGGCGAATTCGGCCGCACCCCGGTCGCTCAAGTCATGGGTAAGACCTGGGGTCGCGATCACCATCCCCACGGCTTCACCATGTGGCTCGCCGGCGGGGGCGCACGGCCTGGTCAAACCTACGGGGTCACCGACGAATTTGGCTACCACGCGGTCGAGAATCCGGTTCACGTCAACGATCTCCACGCCACCGTCCTCCACCTTCTGGGTATCGACCATCGGAAACTCATCTTCCGCAAGCAGGGCCGTGATTTCCGCCTCACCGATGTGGCCGGAAAAGTTTTGGAAGGGATCCTCGCCTGATTGCGGTCTCCCGAGATGGAGTGGGTGCCGCTACTCAGCATACCGTGCCGCCATCGCCTTCATCGTCCGCGAGACTGGATGGCGCAGAAGATCAGCAAGAGCGCCCTCTTCGATGACCCCGTGGTTTTCCAGGACGAGTGCGCGCCGGCAAAGGCTGCTCACTTCCCACGGGTCGTGGCTGACCACCATCATCGTGATTTCAAACTTCTCGGCGAGGGCGCGGATCTCCTCGACGAGCTGTTGCTTGAGGACAAGGTCGAGTCCAGTGAACGGTTCGTCCAACAGGAGCAACCGTGGCTGGGCGGCGAGGGCGCGGGCGAGCGCGACGCGTTGCTGCTGCCCCCCGGAGAGAGCGCCGGGTTTGCGGGTGGCAAAACCGGCGATCCCGCACAGGGAAAGCACTTCCTTGGCGCGGGACTTGCGCGCAGCGCGATCCAGCACTGCGTCGTGTGGGATTCCCATGATGACGTTATGAAACGCAGTGAGATTCGGCCAAAGGGCGAGATCCTGGAACACCATCGCGAGGCCCCGCCGGTGAGGGGGAACGATAAGGTCCCCCGCGTCGGAGACGACTTCGCCTGCAACGCGAATGCGTCCCGAAATTGGAGGAATCAGCCCGGCCAGCAAGGCGAAGACCGTCGACTTGCCGCAGCCGGAGGCCCCGAGGAGCGCGAGGTGATCCCCGGCGGCGAGGGCGAAAGAGACCTCGCGCAAGACCGGCTCATGCCCGTAGCTCATCGAGACGCCCTCGAACTCCACCAAGGGATCGCTCATCGCTTCGCGCCTTTCGATTTGACCATGGACGCGCCTCCCCAGGCAATCGCGAGAACCACGGCAAAGCCTCCGATGTAGATCAGAGAAAGGGAAGCGCTCAGCGATTCGGGGGCGTTGGCCATCACCGTGAAGATCGCCAGCGGCAACGATCCCCGGCCCGGAGGATGCAGGAGCAGCATCGAGCTGATGTCGCCGAGGGCGAGCAGTCCGACCAGCACACAGGACACCGCGGCGGCCGGACCCAACCATGGAGCCAGGACGCGCCACAGGTAGACTCGCAGGGTAACTCCGTGCACTGCAGCAGCCATCGCCCAACTCGGTGACATGCCGGCCAGGCTCCGCATCGCGAAGATCGCGACCACGGGAAAGAGCCGCAGGCTGAGCCAGAGCACGACCGTGAACCGGCTGCGCAGAACTCCATCGAGCGCGGGTGGCGCGTCCGCGGCGGCGGTCACCAGCCCCAGCGCCCCCATTGATGGCGGAAGCGCGAAGATCACCACCAGTCCGCCCAGCACGACCGCTCGCAAACGACGTTGTCTTCCGGCGCAGAACGCCAGCACGCAACCGGCGACCGCCGCGAGGATCCCGGAACCCGCGACGTAGATGAGCGTGTCCGGCAGAGTGCGCGCCGCCTCCTGCCAGGCGCGCTCGAAGGCTGGACGCTCGAAGGCCGGCCCACTCAAGCCGGCCAGCCCCAGCCCAGCGGTTGCCGCCACGATGGCGAGGACCAGCGTTGTCACCAGCCACCCCACCCGGCTGTTCTTTGCCAAAGGGGCCAGCGCCGACGTTCGCCCCGACAAAGCTGCGGAAAGCCGAGGTGCCGCCATGATGGCGAGCGGGAGGCTGGCCAAAAGAACCAGTCCGGCCAACGCGAGCGCCTGCCGCGCGGCCAGCGAAATGTCGTAGGACGCCGAAAATGCGACCAGCATCTGAGATGCCGCGCCTTCATAACCGAGAATTTGCCCCGCGCCTGGATCCGACAAAGTGAGGACGCCTGCCAGCAACGCCGCGAGCAACGCCACCGCAAAGGCGTGGCGGAGCGCGAGGTGAATCAGGCGTCCTTCTCCTCCCGCCAGGCGGGCGCCATCCACCTGAGCACGGGAAAGGCTGCGGGTAGCCAGCATCGCCGCAAAGAACACCAGCGGTATCGCGCCGGTGGCAAAGGCCAGGGCCGTGCCGGTCAATCCGGAGAGCAGCCCGTCGGGCGGCAGGCCGAGCCGAATCCGCAGCATCGACAGGCCAAGCCCCCAGAGAAACGGGGGCGCCAGCAACGGCAGGAGGAGGAGCGGCAACAGAAGGCCCCGCAGCGGAAAGCGGTAGAGCCCCGCCAGCACGCCGCAGGGCAGTCCGGCCCCCAGGCTCAGCATGGCCACGACTCCCGCCAACTTGAAACTGCGCAGAAGGCTCGCTCCGAATCCCGCCTCCAGCCAGTCTGCCTCGCCCTGCGACCCGGCCGCAACCGCCAGCGGCAAGACCGGCGCCAGAGCCAGCGTGAATACGATCACCACTCCCGCCCAGCGCCATCGTCCTGGCCGTTCTATGATGGCGCAGGAAATCATGGCCCGGCAGGTTACGGATTCGTCTGTCGCTCTACCCAATCCTTGAGGAATCCCTGCGACAATTCGTCCAACGATCCGCCCAGCGCGGCGTAGTCGACCGCCATCGCCTTGATCTCGCTGAGGCCTCGCACTCCCGACGGCACGGGCACCCCGGGGCGCAGGGGCATCTGGGCCGCTTCGCACTCCGCCAGGGCGCGCTCCACCTCGCTGGTCATGAGATAGTCGATGAATCTCTTGCCGTTGTCGGCATTGGGACCCCTGGCAATCAAGACCGCCGCGTTGGGAACGAGCAGCGTCCCCATACCGTCGGCATCGGGAAACACCACCGCCACCGGTTTGCCTTCTTTCATCGCCACGCTGGCGTCGTCCGTATCGGTCAGTCCGATGGCGAAATCGCCCGCCGCTACCCGCCGTTTTACCTCCCCGTTCGACGAAAGCATGGCAACCTCGTTGGCGATCAGAGCGTCGAAGAATGCCTGCGCCTTCCCTTCGCCCCACACGCTGAAGAGCGCCGCGGCGTGCATCGAGGTCGTGCCAAAAAGCGGATTGGCGAGGCAGCCCTTGCCTTTCCTCTTCGGGTCCCTGAGGGCCTCGATGGATGTCGGCCGTTCCGCTTCCGCCACCAGATTCGTGTTCACCAGGAGGACCCGCGCGCGCGCCGAGAGCGCCGACCAGTGACCGTCCGGATCACTGAAGGCGCCGGAAGCGTCGGCCGGCTTGGCAGGTCGATAGGGCGCGGATACCCCTTTCGCTTTGAGAATAGCGGCGCGCACCGGGTCGCCGCTCCAGAAAACATCGGCCTGCGGACGGTTCTTCTCCGCGATGAGCCGGTTCAGCAGGCCGGTGCTCTTGGTCTCCTCGGTGTCGGGGACGATGAGCACTTTGATTCCGCTCTCCTTCTCGAACTGCTCACACACCGGCCGCGCGAAGACGTCGTCCACCGAAGTGTAGACCACGACCTGTCCGAGGTCCTTGTCGCGATCGGAGTCACCGCAGGAGATGAGCAAGGCCGCTCCTCCCAGGGCCGCCCAGTGTTTCAGCGAGAACATGACAGGTCACTTGCCTCCGTAATTGAAGTCGTCGAACAAAGTCACACTGTCCGCCTTGGTCCACAGCCCGACTTTGCCCGCCTTGGAGAAGGTGGCGTCGTCAACCTTGAACAATTCCTTGCCGTTGAGCGACACGGTGAATCGCGGGCCTTTGAAATCGACCCGCAGCGTGTTCCATTTCCGGGGCGGCACTTTCGCTTTCACCCCGTAGCCGCCTTTCCGGCCCACGATTTCGAGGCTGGAGCGTTTGCCCTTCTCGACCTTGTAGAGGACCACGTTGTCTTCCAGCGCGTTGGCACGGCAGACGTAGTAGTTGTTCGGATCGGTGTAGCGCCAGACCAGGCCGCCGGCCTGATCCACCTTGCCGCTGAGAGCCTTGAACTTTACCTCGACGCGGCCGTCGGTGAACACTGCGCTGGCATGGACGCACAGGGGAAAGCTCGCCCTCGGAGTTTCCGCGGATTGCTTCAGGACGTTCGGTTTGCTCGGCGCGTCGTCGACCTTTTCGATAGACCATGCCGGCTTGGATTTCCCGGTGATGGCGGTCGTCCAACCCGCCGGCGCCTTGCCGGACCCGGCCTTGGCATCGTCGAAGGTGGCGGTCTCGCCATGGGCAGCGGACTGAAACACCGCCAGAGTGAGGATTGCAATGATGACTTTCATGGCATCAGGTCATGGTCTGAATTTCGATGGGCGAGGGCAAGGGTCGCCTTCACGGTCTGCGCGAGATCAGCGTCCTTTCCTTGCCCCAGCAATGACGAAATGACGGAGAGGCTCTTTCACAATCATATTAAACGAAAGCGGCGCCGCCCCTTTCAAGAACTAAGAGCGATGATACCTCCGATCGCCCGCGCCTGACCACCGAAAGCAAGCCACCCAAGAGGAGACGGAGCCACGTCTGAGGGCACCGGGAGACCCAACCATGAGCCCTGAAGGGGGGCCGAGATTCGGTGCGGATTGAAAAATGATCTGCGGTGTATCCTTGTCGTTCGAGGCTTGCCATTCAGTCAGGATCGAAATTCCACAGATCCTGACAACAGGGCGGAGCAATCACAATTTTGCATGATATGATAGAAATTCTGTTCCGGGAGCCGTGGCTTCAGTGATGAGTTGGCGCGGAGATGTCGTTAACCATGGACGGATGCTGGATCAGCGTTTGGGCCATTTGGCATGGGCCTTGGCGACGCTATCGCCCCAGTTGCCATACCATGAGTAACCGATTCGGCGTTCTTTTCCTATTTCCGCGAGGTCATATCGGATTACTCCGTCCCGGTTGCAGAAGATGGGTCGGTTCGATTTGATTTCATAGAACCTTGCCCAGAGCGGTGGAGCGGAGGCGTCCTTGACGACCTTGCGGTCGCCGTGAATCTTCTTGATTCGGATTCCTTCGATTTTTGCCGATCCGAACCACGCCACGCCACCTTTGACGGCGCGAATGATTTCGGGAGTCGGTTTGTCGAGACTCATGAGGAATCTGAGGACACCTGCGCTTTCCGCACCGCTGAGGGATGCGAGTTCGTAGCTGCGGCCGCCCGCCGGAGCGAGAGTGACTTCATCGTGCTGGGCGCACCACACCGTGGGAGTGCCGTCGATGACGATTTGGCATTTCAAGATACAGTCGATGCCGCGGTCGCGCGCTTTCATCGCCGAGGCGCGGCGATCCTTATCGAGAAATGCATAATTCTCGGAGGTGGTGGTATCGCGAAGAAACTCCATGAGGCGAATCATGCTGCCGTCGTTGAAGGTGATATGCCGGTGGTAATGCTTGCTGAGCGGGTAATACTGTGGCCATCCGCCAGTCTGATACTGAGCTTCAAGGATGTGGTCAAAGCCGGTGAGAACGGCCTTCTCGCAGCGGGCGTCGCCCGTGACCCGGAAGGCGCGGGCGAGGAAGCGCAACTCGCCGGTGGTGGCGCCATTGTCGAAGGTCCCCTTGAGCTTTGCGCGGCTGCCGGAGAATTTCTTACGGGTGGTATCGGTGTTCTTCGGCCAGTCCCCGTGCTCGGATTGCCAGGAGAGAATGCATTCCATGGTTTTCCGTCCTTCGCCGCTGCTGAACCAGCTGTCCGGCCTCTTGGCCAAGTTCTCGGCAGGCGTGCCGGCGTTGAGCGATGCGGAGAGAACGAAAAAGGTGACGAAAAGGCGTCGGATCATGGTTCGGTATGGATTGGCGTGGCGGAGTTGAAGCGGCGTATCATCGTCTTTCGCGGCTGGCTTTCAATCCGGGATCGGATATCCACAGATCTTGATCGGTGCGGGTTGTGGGCCACCTTCGCTTGAGGGCGGAGGGATCGAGGCCATTGATGAAGTCTTCGATGTTGGCATAGCCACTATATGACAACGTGGACGGGACTTCCATCCCTTCTGATTTTGGATCCCTGATCCCTGTCGCTGAATGTCCGCTTCTGCCCGAAGCAGACGTGGCCTCCTTGCGGCGCCAAACGTGACCACGATTCTCGCTCGTGAATCCGTGCTCGCGACTGTGGAAATGGGTGCGTCCCTGCCTCTCCGCCTCCCCCGGGGCGCCGGGGGCCACCTAAATTAATGTTCCGGTGGTTCCCCCGCTTGATTCGCAGGCGTCCTCGTCGAGAATGGCTCAGGCAGGGCGGAGAGTGATCAGTTCGTTGTGCCGGGTTCGTAACCTCCTCGCGGTTGTTCTGATCCGGGCGTTTCCGGGTCAGGTCTCCGCCGCTTCATTTTCGATCCGATGAAACTCCCAATTTGCCCCTCCCTCCCCTCCCGCCTCGGTGCGCTCGCCTCTCTGGTGATTGTGGCCACCGCTTCCCTTGCCCCGCTCTTCGCCCAAAAGGACGGAGCGAGCCGCGAAGCGCGCTGGAAAAAGGTCTCCGAAGCCGTCGGCAAGGGCCTGCCGAAAACGGCCCTGCAGGAACTCGATCCCATCATCGCCTCCGCCCTCGCCGACAAGGCCTTCCCGGAGGCCATCAAGGCCGTCGCGAAGAAAATCACTCTCGAGGGGGCCATCGAGGGGAACAAGGCGGAGGAAAAGATCACCCGGCTGGAAGCGGAAATCGCCAAAGCGGCGCCCGAGATGGTCCCGGTGATGGAGGCCATCCTCGCGAACTGGTACTGGAGCTACTTTCAGCAGAACCGCTTGCGCTTCGTGCAACGCACCCAGACCGGCGGACCGGGCGGCGATGACATCCTCACCTGGGATCTCGCCCGCGTCCTCGCGGAGATCGACAAGCAGTTCCAAAAGGCGCTCTCCCATGGGGCGGTTCTCAAGAAGACGCCCGTCGGCGACTACGACATCTTCCTGCAGAAAGGCACCGCCCCGGATTCCTACCGGCCGACCATGTTCGACTTCCTCGCCCACGACGCCCTCCGCTTCTACGTGGCCGGCGAACAGGCCGGATCGCGCTCCGTCGATGCCTTCGACCTCCTGGCCGGCAGCCCGGTCTTCGCGCCGGTGAAGGAGTTCCTCGCCTGGAAGGTCGCCCCCGACGAAGACACCTCACCCACCGTCCGCGCCCTGCGCCTTCTCCAGGAACTCCTCTCCTTTCACCAGGACGACGACCTCCCCGACGCGCGCATCGACGCCGACCTCATCCGACTCGAATTCGGATCCAACAAGGCGTTCGGGGAAGAAAAGAACGCCCGCTACAAGGCCGCCCTCAAGCGCTTTGTCGATGCCCATATCGACCACCGCATCTCGGCCCGCGCTCTCTTCCGGTGGGCGTCGGTCGTCCAGTCGGAGGGCGACCTCGTCGAGGCCCTCAAGATCGCCCGGCGCGGGGCCGGGGTGCATCCCGGCACGCCCGGCGGCAACCTGTGCGCGAACCTCGCCACCTCGATTCTCCAGCGGCAGGCTTCTGCCGTCACGGAGCGGGTCTGGAACAAGCCGCTGCCCACCATCGACGTCTCCTACAAGAACGTCACGAAGATCTACTTTCGCGCCGTGCCCTTCGGCTGGGAGGCCCGCCTGGCCGGGAATCGCTCCCTCCCGGAACAACTCGACCAGAACGACCGCCGGATGCTGCTGAAACTCGATCCTGTCAAGTCGTGGTCGGCCGACCTCCCCGCCACCGACGACTACCAGATGCGCACCGAAAACCTGCCCGCCCCGGAAGGTCTCGCCCCGGGATCCTACTGGCTCATCGCGAGCCACGACGCGAAGTTCGGCGACGCCAACAATGTCGTCTCGTTCGCCGACTTCTGGGTCAGCGACCTCGCCATCGTGATGCGCACCAAAAACGGAGACGGGCAGATCGGAGGGTTCGTCCTCAATGCCATCAGCGGCGAACCGCTCGCCGGCGCCACCGTGAAGGCGTGGTTCCGCGAGCGCAACAAACCGCGCGTCGCCATCGATCCGGTCCAGACCGACGCCGCCGGGCTCTTCTCCCTGCCGGGGGTCAACCGCCGCTCCTACGCTGTCCTCGCCTCGCACGGGGATTGGAAACTCTCCTCCGCCAGCAATGTGAGATCCTGGAAAAATGACAAGCGCCCGCGCCCGTTCGAGCGCTCGATCTTCTTCACCGACCGCTCACTCTACCGCCCCGGCCAAACCATCCACTTCAAGGGAATCGCGATCCGCATCGACCAGGAAAAGGACAACTACGAGGTCGTCGGCGGACGGCCGATCACCGTGACTTTCTTCGACGGGAACGGCAAGGAAATCGCCAAGCTCGACACCCGCGCGAACGACTACGGCTCGTTCAGCGGCAGCTTCACCGCGCCGCGCGACCGCCTCATGGGGACCATGTCGATCCGGGTCTCGAACGGGCCCGGCGGCGCGGCCAACATCAACGTCGAGGAATACAAGCGCCCGAAATTCCAGGTCGCCGTCGCCGCCCCCGTGGTGGCGCCGAAGCTCGGCGGAGAGGTCGTCGTCAAGGGCACCGCCACTGCCTACACCGGCGCCGCCATCAACGGCGCCCAGGTGCAATACCGGGTCGTCCGCGAGGTCCGCTATCCCATCTGGTGGCGCACCTGTTTTTGGTGGCGCCCCTTCCCGCAGACGCCGTCCCAGGAGATCGACCACGGCTCGCTCCTCACCGAGGCGGACGGGACCTTCACCATCAAGTTCACTGCCAAGCCGGATCTCTCCGTCCCGGAGGAGGACGAGCCCACCTTCCAGTTCACGGTCCACGCCGACGTCACCGACACCACCGGCGAGACCCGCTCCGCCGAGCGCAGAGTCAACGTCGGCTACACCGCGCTCAAGGCTTCCCTCGCCGCCGGGAACTGGCTCACCACCAAGGAACCCGTCACGATCACGGTCTCGACGCAGACCCTCGACGGCGAAGGCCAGGCCGCCAAGGGCACCCTCAAGATCCACCGCCTCAAGGCGCCCGCCGCCGTCCAGCGCGGCCCCCTCGACGGCAACCGTCCGCGGCAGCCGAGGCCAATCAGGCGCGGGGCCGACGGCAAGTTGGTCGCCCCGGAGCCCGCTCCGAGCAGCGATCCGAACACCTGGCCGCTTGGCGAGGTCCTCGCCGAAAAGCCGATCGCAACCGGAGCCCAGGGAACCGCGGAGGCCAAGGTCGAACTCGGGGTGGGCAACTTCCGCGCCATCTTCACGACCCGCGACCGCTTCGGGAAAGAGGTCCAGGCCCAGCTCCCGTTGACCGTCCTCGACCCCGACGCCAACACCCTCGCCATTGTGGTCCCGCAGATCGTGGCCGCGCCGGAGTGGAAAGCCGAACCCGGCACCGAGTTCATGGCGTTGTGGGGCACGGGATACGATTCCGGCCGTGCCTATGTCGAGGTCGTCCACCGCGGCAAGACGCTGCAGAACTACTGGACCAACCCCGGCACCACCCAGGTCCGCATCAAGCAGGCCGTCGATGTCTCGATGCGCGGGGGCTTCACCGTCCACCTCACCTACCTCCGCGAAAACCGCGCCTACCTCACCACCCAAAAGGTCGATGTCCCATGGACCAACAAGAACCTCACCGTGGCATGGGAACATTTCGTTTCAAAGCTCGAGCCCGGAAAAAAAGAAACCTGGACCGCGGTCGTGAAGGGCCCGGAGGCCAGGAGGGCCGTCGCGGAATTGGTGGCCGGCCTCTACGACGCCTCGCTCGACGCCTACAAGCCGCACGCGTGGCAGACCGCCTTCAATGTCTTTCGCCAGGACTACTCGAATCTGCAGTCCCGGTTCCAGAACATGACTCGCTCCTTCCAGCACTTCCATGGGGGCTGGCCGCAAAACTTCCTCGACGGATCCCTCACCTACCGGTCCTTCCCCAATGAGATCATCGCGGTCTCCTGGGGGCAAAACCGTCTGCGCGGAGGCGTGGAGAGGCAGTTCGCCAAGGGCGCCCCCCGTCCGGGCGCGCCCCCCACTGCTACGGCCGCCCGGCAGGATAGGGCCGCCGCCGATGCTGCCCCCGCCAACGGGGCCCGCCGCGCCCTCAAGCGTGCCGAAGACAAGTCCGGCGGTGCCGGCCGCGGCGACGCCCCCAAACCCGATCTCAGCAAGGTCTCGGCCCGCCAGAATCTCGACGAGACCGCCTTCTTCTTCCCGGCCCTCCTCTCCGACAAGGAGGGCGAGGTGAAGCTCGAGTTCACCATGCCCGAGGCGCTCACGGAGTGGAAGCTCATGGCCTTCGCCCACGACAAGGAACTTCGCTCCGGATTCCTCCAGGACAAGGCCGTCACCTCCAAGGACCTCATGATCCAGCCTAACCCGCCCCGCTTCCTCCGCGAGGGCGACCGCCTCGAGTTCACCGTCAAGGTCTCCAACCAGTCCGCCGTCGCCCAGGCCGGCACGGTGCGCCTCACCTTTAATGACGCCCGCACCGGAAAATCAGCCGACTCCGCCCTCGGCCTGAAGGACCTCGACCAGTCCTTCGACATCCCCGCCAAGGAATCGAAGAGCTTCTCGTGGCGCATCAGGGTGCGGGACGACCAGGGCTTCCTCACCTACAAGGCGGTGGGCTCCACCGGCAAGCTCTCCGACGGCGAACAGGGATATCTCCCCGTCCTCTCGCGCCGCATCATGGTCACCGAATCCCTCCCCCTCTCGATCCGCGGCAAGGGCAAAAAGAACTTCGAGTTCGAAAAACTCCTCGCCTCCGGGAAATCGAAATCCCTCCAGAGCAAGACCTTCACGGTCCAGATGGTCTCGAATCCGTCGTGGTATGCGGTGATGGCCCTGCCCTACCTCATGGAATACCCGCACCAGTGTTCCGAGCAGGTCTTCAACCGCCTCTACGCCAACACCCTCGCCGCCCACATCGCCAACTCGGATCCCAAGATCCGCCGCGTCTTCGACCTCTGGCGCGGAACTGAGGCCCTCGATAGCCCGCTCGAAAAGAACCAGGACCTCAAGGCCGTCCTGCTCGAAGAGACCCCCTGGTTCCGCCAGGCCATGAGCGAAAGCCAGGCGCGTAAAAACGTCGGCATCCTCTTCGAGGCCAACCGCCTCACGGCCGAGATGGCGAGCTCGATGCGCAAGCTCGGCGAGATGCAACTCGCTGACGGCGCCTGGCCGTGGTTCCCAGGCGGCCAACCCAACGACTACATCACTCTCTACATCACCACCGGCTTCGGACGTCTCCGCCACCTCGGCACCGATCTCGACTCCTCGCTCGCCGTCAAGTCCCTCACCCGCCTCGACGGCTGGATCGACAGGATCTACCGCGAGATCCTCAAGCACGGAAAGAAGGACGACAACCACCTCTCGCCCACCATCGCCTTCTACCTCTACGGGCGCAGCTTCTTCCTCAAGGACCAGGCGGTCTCCAAGGAACACCGCGAAGCCGTCGATTACTTCCTGGCCCAGGGCCGCGAGTTCTGGCTCAAGATCGGCAACCGCCAGAGTCAGGCCCACCTCGCCCTCGCCCTCCTCCGCTTCGGCGACAAGGAGACCCCCCGCGCCATCATGAAGTCGATCAAGGAATTCTCCGTGACCAACGAGGAGATGGGCATGTTCTGGCGCGATACCGAGTTCTCCTACTGGTGGTACCGCGCCCCCATCGAATCCCAGGCCATGATGATCGAGGCCTTCGACGAGGTCATGGACGACCGGGAGGCCGTCGAGGAATGCCGCGTCTGGCTCCTCAAACAGAAGCAGACCCAGGATTGGAAAACCACCAAGGCCACCGCCGATGCCATCTACGGCCTCCTCTTGCGTGGAACCGACATCCTCGCCAGTGACGCCCTCGTCGAAGTCACCGTCGGCGGCGACAAGATCAAACCCGAGAAGGTCGAAGCCGGGACTGGTTTCTACGAGGAACGCCGCCAGGGAGGCGACATCACGCCGAAGCTCGGCGAGATCACCGTCAAGAAAATCGACGACGGGGTGGCATGGGGCAGCGTCCACTGGCAGTACATGGAAGACATGTCGAAAATCACCCCCCACGAGGGCACCCCGCTCACCCTCAAAAAGGCCCTCTTCAGGAAGGTGAACACCGCCAAGGGCCCGACTCTCCAGCCGCTCGCCCGCGCTCTCGGGGTCGGCGACGAGTTGGTCGTCCGCCTCATCCTCCGCGTCGACCGCGATATGGAATACCTCCACCTCAAGGACCAGCGCGGCTCCGGGACCGAACCCCTCAACGTCCTTTCCCGGTACAAGTACCAGGACGGCCTCGCCTACTATGAGTCCACCCGCGACACCGCCAGCCACTTCTTCATCGATTACCTCCCGAAAGGCACCTACGTCTTCGAATACTCCACCCGCATCGTCCACAAAGGCCGATACCAGACCGGGCTCGCCAACATCCAGTGCATGTATGCTCCCGAGTTCAACAGCCACTCCGAAAGCTTCAAGCTCGACGTCAATTAGGGGCCTGATGAAGCAGCAAGCGGCGGGGAGGGATTCCTTCACCCGGGCTGCGAGCGAAAACCGGAGGGCTACGAGCCGGAGATGGTCGTTCGGGGGCATTCGACGGGAAGACCGCGCTTGAGCTCGGAGCGAGCACCGCGAGCAACCCCCACTCCAGGTGTGAAGTGACTGGAGCTCCAGGGAGTGTCCCTCTAATCCTCTAGCATCGGTGTCCGAAACTCAGGATCAATAATCGGCGTAAAGGGCGCGTAGCTGGTCGAGAGACTCTTCCCAGCAAGTGGCTTGGTAGAGTGCGAGTCGTAGCCAACGGTAGTATTTCACTCCGAGCT
>CAUZKZ010000050.1:0-18285 GCA_963580345.1 Verrucomicrobiia bacterium
TTCATGACGACGATCGATGAGTTTATCGATTCGCTCGCTGGGGAGAACCGCCCATACTTGCAGAGCTTGGTGACAGAGAATTTCCAGACCTTTGAGATTCCGAAATCCTAATGCCGAGAAGTATAGCCAACTAAGTCATTCTCATGTCCAAGTGTTAAATGATTCAAAATCGATCGCGGCGGCCAGGGCGAAGCCGGTCAGCAAATCCACTGAACCGCCGGGCCGACGGGTTCTGTTCCGCGGCTTCGAGCGGGGGTGGATTGCCCTGGTGGGGGGATTCCTTGTGTCTTGCAGCGAGACCGATCCCGCCGCGGAGCAGGAAGAGGGGCCAAGCTCTGCTCCCGCGACCCAGTCGCAGGCCACCCTGGGACAGATTGTCATCGCCGATGGCGCCGGGACCTGGGCGGAAATCGACGATCCCGCCGCAGACGGCTGGGAGAGCGAGGTCCTGGCTTCGCAGGTGCAGGCCCAACTGGAGATCCTGGGAGAGTTGTTGCTGCGGGCCGAGCCGGTGACGGGCGGAGAACTGACGCCCCTTCTGGCGCAGGGTTTTTCGGGTTCTCCCTTGCTTCCGGCCGGGCTGGAAGTGGTGTTTCAGGATGCCGGGGTGCGGGTCGAGCGCCCGGCCGCATCCGCGGCGGTGGCCGCCCCTCAGAGAGCGGAGGCCTTCGCGGAGGCCGTCAATGCAGTGGGACGCGACTTTCGAAACGGCAAGAAGGGAACCGCCAAGTTCAAGGTGGTGGTGGCCGAGACCGAGGACAACCGGGGGCCGGACGGAGACTTGAGGCTCAAAACTCGCCAGTTTGTGTCGCTCACTGCGCACAGCGCGAAAGGGATGGTCGAGTACCACGCCACCTGGAGCACCCGCTGGCTGAAGCCTGCCGGCGACGAAGAGACCGCGCCGGTGCTCCTCACCCTGGAGGTCAGCGAGTTCGAGCGCTCGTACACCCGGGATGCCCACCCGCAACCCTGGCTGACCGACTGCACCGAGGCGATCCTGCGAAGTAACAGTTCCTACCAGCAGCAAATTCTCCGCGGGATGAATCATTGGCTGGAGCGTATCCCCTATCGGGCCGCCCTCAATCGCCAGGGCACCCCGGGGGTGGCGCTCGGAGACGTGAATGGCGACGGCCTGGACGACCTCTTTCTCTGCCAGGAACCGGGCTTGCCAAATCGCCTCTTCCTGCAGCAACCGCACGGGCGTCTCAGGGACGTCTCGGAGGAGTGGGGGGTGGACTGGCTGCAGGATTCTCGCAGCGCCCTGCTGGTCGACCTCGACAACGACGGCCGGCAGGACCTGGCGGTGGCGATCTTTGGCGCAATTGTGGTGGCGCAGAATACGGGCGAGCGGTTCGAGATCCGTGCCATTCTGCCCACCCGCGAATCTACCACCACCCTCACCGCCGCCGACTACGACCGCGACGGACGGCTCGACCTCTATATTTGCGCCTACACTCCGGACCGCACGCTTGACGGGAATCCCCAGGCGATCGGACCGCTGGGGAGGCGCTTCATATTCCACGATGCGGAGGACGGCAGCCCCAACATCCTTTTCCGCAACGAGGTCTCTCCGGAGACCGGCTGGAGATTCACCGACACGACCGCCGCCACCGGCCTGGACGAATTCAACACGCGCTGGAGCTATGCCGCAGCATGGGACGATTTCGACAACGACGGCGACCTGGATCTTTATGTCGTCAACGACTACGGGCGCAATTGTCTCTATCAATGCGAACCGGGGCCGGACCGAGCGGTGCGTTATCGCAACATTGCGGGACCCGCTGACGCCGAAGACCGGTCCCAGGGGATGTCGGGGGCCTGGGGCGACTACGATCGCGACGGCTGGATGGATATTTACGTCGCGAACATGTTTTCCGCGGCGGGCAGCCGCTTGACGCGTCAAGCCAGGTTCAAGCCGGGCATTTCCGACGACCTGCGCCGAAGGTATCAGCATTTTGCCCGGGGCAACACCCTCCTGCGCAACCTTGGCCGTCCGGGAGATCCCGGCTTCCGGGACACCAGTGTCGAGAGCGGAGTCACGGTGGGCCGCTGGGCCTGGAGTTCGAACTTCGCCGACCTGAACAACGACGGCTGGGAGGACCTGGTGGTGGCCAACGGGTACATTACAGGCGAAGAAGACGGGGGCGATTTGTGAAGTTTCTATTGGCGACAGGTCCTGTCGCGGTCCGCCAATTCGCCCGACCCGGAGGATGTTCTCCGAGACCGCAGTTCGGCCTCGGCTAACCAATCGGCCATGCTTAATGCCGGACGTTCTTTCAGTGGAAACGAAAAGAACGGCTGCTTTCTCAATACCGGAGCGTCACCGAAAGCGGGCGGTCGTTTCGCCGACATCTCGGAGGTGAGCGGCTTCGGCTTCGAAGACGACGCCCGCGCCATCGCGACGACCGACTGGGACCACGACGGTGATCTTGACCTCTGGGTCTCGAACCGCAACGCCCCGCGCCTGCGCTTCCTGCGCAACGACACGCCCACCGGGGACAACCGCTGGGTGGCGCTGCAGTTGGTGGGCGACGGCAGGACCTGCAACCGCGATGCGATCGGGGCGCGGGTGGAAGTGGTGGTGGAAGGAGCGGGTAGCGAGGGGCGAGAAGCGGGGAGCGAGGGTTCCCGTCCGCCGCGCTCGATCAAGACCTTGCGGGCCGGGGAGGGATTTCTCTCGCAGTCGAGCAAGTGGCTGCACTTCGGGCTCGGGACGGCGGAGGTGATCGAAAAGGTCACCGTGCGCTGGCCGGACTGGGACGGGACGGTGGAGGTCTTCTCGGGATTGACTCCCGGGCGGCGCCATCTCCTTGTGCAGGGCAGCGGCCGGGCGGTGGAGGCGCCGAAGCGGTCGCAGGCCGTGGCCCTCGAGGCCGGGAGCCCGGAGCTTCCCCCTCCCACCCGGGTGGCGCGGGTTCCCCTCGTGACTCTCTTCGAGGAGCCCTATCTTGGAATGAAGGATTTTTCCGGGAAGAGGCTGAACCCCCCGGCGGGAAAACCGAAACTCATCAATCTCTGGGCGAGCTGGTGCGCTCCGTGTCTGGCGGAGCTGGCCGAGTTCACCAGACACGCCGAGGAGATTCGCAAGTCCGGACTGCAGGTGGTTGCCCTCTCGGTGGATGGACTCGGCGAGAATGACAAGGACACCCCGGTATCGGTTCCGCGCGCTGCTCTGAAGAGGATCGGCTGGCCGTTCGCGGCGGCGATGGCCACCGACCAGGATCTCGCTACCCTGCAGAGTTTTCACAACTTCCTCATCGCCCTGAACCGACCCCTCCCCCTGCCGACCAGCTTTCTCTTCGACGCCAAAGGGCGGCTGGCAGTGATCTACAAGGGACCTACCAGGGTGGAGACGGTGCTGGCCGATTTGAGTCACTCGGAGGGCACCCGGGAGGAACGCTGGGTGCGCGCCGCACCGGTCCCGGGCACCACCATCGACCACGAGGTGGTGCGGAAAAGCGCTGACTCCATCGAGTCAATTGTGCACTTCCGCAATGCCCGCGCCGGGCAACGCTCCGGAAACCTGGCGCGCGCCGCCTATCATTTCACCGCCGCCCTCGAGCACCACCCCGAGTTCGTCGAAGCCCGCCGGCAGATGGGAAACATCTTCCTCCGGCAGAAAAACTGGCCGGCCGCCGCGGAGCACTATGAACGGGCCGTCGCACTCGAACCCGGCGATCCCGCCACCCATTACGCGTTGGGTGACGCTTACCGCCTGATGGGCCAACCCGCCTCCGCCGCCAAGCAGTATCGCGAAGTGATTCGCATCAATCCGGCACATCTCCACTCTCACGTCAAACTGGCCGCCGCCTACGCCGACGACGAGCAGTTTCACCAGGCCATCCAGACCGCCCAGGGCGCCCTCGCGATGGCCCAAGCCAAGAACAACCAGAGACTGGTGGGGCTCCTCGAAGAGCGAATCGCGAGCTACGAGCGAAAGAAAGGCGGCAAGGGGCCGGTGCGGGATCCGTAGCGAAATAATTGTAGGGCAGCCGCACCGGCTGCCGCAAGGAACAGAACCCCAACGGGTTCCCGTCACCCAGCCCGGTTTCGCACAGAACCCCAAAGGGTTCCCGTCGCCCAGCCCGGTTTCGATCCCAACCCCAACGGGGTTGCGTCGGGGGGATCGAAGGAGAACAACGCCATCTGGACCGGTCCCGGTCATCGCTTCCGGCCATCCTTCGGTGCCGGGCTCGAGCGGGGCGGAGGTCTCAGCTCGAGGTAGTTATCCACAAACACCTCCTTCCTTTCGCTGACACGGCCGTCCGGCCAGGTGACGACAATACGATCGACACGATCATGCTCCCCGAGACCGAAATGCGCTACAGGCGGATGCTGCGCCGCGAAGGAGTCGCCGTTGGCAATACGTCGTTCCCGCGTGCCAAATCTGCCCCGCACTTCGACTTTCGCGCCGATCGGCGAGACCGTGGAGTCGCCCGCCAGTCGGACCCCCAACCAATGGTTGTCCCCCGGCGCAACGTTCCGATGGATCATCAGAGACTGCACGGGCTTCATGGCTTTATTACGCCGGTGCTCTACCACCAACAGGTCCCGCCTGCCGTCGGCGTCGAGATCGGCAGTTACCACCGCACGGCAATCAGTCTCGTACGACACGCCGAAGAGATATCCGGCATCGACGAACTCCCGTCCGGCGAGGTTCAGGAAGAGTCGGTTGTGCTCAAAGCCATTCCACGAGATCTTGCCCGCCCCCAAACCACGCAATTCCACCGGTCGGAACTCGTCGCTCAGCAATCGGGACGTAACCGGATCTTCCTGCGATGAACCGGCGTAAATATCGCGGCGCCAGAAGCAAGTACAGTAGTCTCGCGCCGACTCGCCGCTCATGTGCCCGTTGGCGACGTAAAGGTCGTCATCGCCGTCGTTCTCGAGATCGAATCCCGCCGTCCCCCAGGCCCACCCGGCTCGCGCACAGCCGGCGTTGAGGGCGGTCTGCACAAATTTCCCGTCGCGACGTTGGAAAACACGATTTCCGAAAGCCATCGCAGCCCGCTTTTTCGCGTATTCCGGAAAGTCCTCACGTTGCAGCCCGAGCTGATCGAGACGGCGCGCGGTGGTGGAACTCATCCCGGCCATGAAAAGATCCTCGCGGCCGTCGCGATCAAAATCCCCGAAGACATGTGACATCCCAAAGCCCGCGCGTTCCTCGAACAGTTCGGAGGTTGCGTCGCGGAAACGCCCCTTTCCATCGTTGAGGTAGGCATCGAGTCCGGCAAAGTCGCTCACCACAATCAGATCGAGATCACGATCGTCATCGAGATCGACCAGCGAAGCGCTGAAGCTCCGGCGGAACCTCTTGGCCGCCAGGCCAGCGGCCGCTGTGCCATCGGTAAAATTTCCTTTGCCGTCATTGATGAAGAGATGAGAGGGGTGCCCATCGTTGGCATCATAGAAGGGCGTTGGCATCTGTCCGCCCGTGTAGGGATCCTTGTATTGGGTTAACCAGATATCCAAATCACCGTCGCGGTCGACATCCCCGGCCGTCATCGCGCTCGGCATCTTGGCGATCTCCCGCCATGCCCGCGTCCCGTCTGCGGCGAAGGCACCGTTTTTCGTTCCAGCCAGCAGCCAAGCCCTTCCCTCGTCGTCCACGCCGAGGAAATCCAAATGCCCATCGCCGGTGAAGTCTGCCACGCAGGCCGCGCCTCCCATCGCACGTGGCGATTCGCGGAAAAGCTTGGTCTCTTGAAACTTGAGCCTTCCACGGTTCCAAAGCAGCTGATTTACCCATCCCAGGATAATTTCGGGAAGCCCATCTCCATTGAGATCGTGCACCACGACCGGTCCGAGAGTCACGGGCCCGCCGGGTTTGGCAGGCTTTGGGGCGATGCGCAGGCTCCTCCGAAACGGCGGAGCACCCTCCCGCTGAAGAATCGTAAAGCGCGAGGCATCAATGATTGCCGGGACCGGCCGAGCATGGAGCTCCGGTCCCCTTCGCCATGTAATCTCCAAAGCGCCCTTGAGGATCGCAAACCGGTTCGGGTGCAGTTCGTTCCCGAGGTGGAGTTCATAGTTCACCTCCGAACGATCCGGGGCTCCCTCCTCGCCCGGCGTAAATCCAGAGTGATGCCACTCGGACTGCACGATCCGGTGGCCGGCGGCGTGCATCGCGAACAACCACTGACGCCATTGCTGGAGATCGTGCGCCTTTCCCGGAGCACTCCCCGTCTCGGTCACACCCATCTCCAGTTTGCGCTGCTCGGCCAACTTGCCCAGGATGATTTTCTCGACGTCCAGTGCCGCGAAAATTTCGTGCCGCTTGGAGATCGGTGTTTTTCGGAGACGATCCCAAACTTCAATAATCTCGGCCTCGTGCCGCTGTGCCTCTAACTCCTTCCCCCAAATGGTGCGGTCTGCCTCATCGAGAGATTTTGCAAGCGCTTGCGCTTTCTCGGCGCTGGCACCGACGTCCTGATTGGGATCAGGAAACTTTTGGGCGAGGCCAACCTCGTGCCCGGTAATCAGGGTGACGAACACCAACACCAATACCAGGAAACTCCGTGGGGGAAGGGTTGGGGATGAACGATTCACAGCCCGAGCGGGATATCAATCAGCGCCGGTCCCGTCAAATTTTTCCGGATGTGGGACGGGTCGCAGGCTTTCATCCCTGCATCTTGATCCGGCGTACTACTCAAACACCGCGCCCTCGAAGTTCAGGCGATAGACCACCCCCTGGTTGTAGCCGATGAAATAAAGTGCCCCCTTCCGGTCGCGGCCGAAGGACACGATGCGGTCGGGAGCCTGGCCGATCTCGCGGATTTCTTCCAGTTTGCGATCCCGCTGCGTGATGCCCCAGAGCTTCTTGCTCTCGTAATCGGCACAGATATAGACGCCGTGGAAACTGGAGGCGGGATCGGCGCGGTAGACGTATCCACCCGTAATCGAGACCCCGTGCTTGCGGCGGAAGGAGACGATCGGCGGGATGTACCTGGCGTCGTCCTTCCGATAGCGGGTCGAGTGGAGTTCGAAGCCCTCGAAGACATTCCAGCCATGGTTCTCGCCGGCGCGCACGATGGTGACCTCCTCGAAGCGGTTCTGTCCGACATCGCCGACCCAGAGGTCGCCGTTGGCGGGATCGAAGCTGAAGCGCCAGGGCTGCCGCAGGCCGTAGGCGAAGATTTCGCGACGCACCTTGGGATCCTTGTGATCGAGGAAGGGGTTGCCGGGCGGGACGGCGTAGCCACGTTTTCCCTCGCGGCTGTCCACGTCGATGCGCGAAATCGCTCCCTCCAGCCTGGTGAGGTCCTGGGCATGACCATCCGGATCCTCCTGCGGTCCCCCGTCTCCCATCCCGATGTAAAGATAGCCATCCGGTCCGAACTCGATCCCGCCGCCGTGATGGAAGAGAGTGTCGATGTTGAAACGCAGGACGGTGCGAGCCGGCTTCCCGGAATCAGCGCGTCTATCGTCACGCGCCACGCGTTCCGTGATGGCCATGCCACGCTGCTTGCCGTCCATGATCTCGTGCATGTAGTAATACTTGCCGTTCCTGGCGAAGTCCGGGTGGATGGCGACGCCCAGCAATCCCTCGTCGGCCGCCACGTAGACCTCGTTGAGCACGTTGACGAAAAGCGTCCTGGTCTCCTTGCCGTCCTTCTTTTCCAGGAGCCACAGGATGGCGGTGCTCTTCTCGGCGAGAATGAAAGCGCCCTCGATGGTGGGGTGCTCGCCGAACCAGACCGGCTTGTGAAAGGGCGGCTCAAAGCTGAATACCGGCACCACCGTGACCGGCTTCTGCAAGGCCACAATCTCGCGGGGAGTGCCTTTCTCGTTCGCCACCGCCAGTTCCGGCTGTTTCAGGGTCTCCAGGTAGGCGATCAAGTCGGTGAACTCTTCAAGCGTGAATACGGCGTGCAAGCCCGGCGGCATCAGGGAGTCCGGGCTGGTCTCCTGCCGCGCGATGTCGGCCTTCGCGATGCGCTGCAGCAGGTTGGCGGCATTCACCAGGACCAACTCCGTGTCGGTGGTGGACTTGACCACCCCGAGGACCTGTTCCCCCTTCCGGGTCACCACCAGGGTGGTGGCGTAGCCCGTCATGATGGAGGCCGAGGGCTCGAGGACCGAGCGCACCAGGTCGGCCCGCGAGAACTTGTCGCCCGCTGCATAGAGGTCCGGCCCGACCCGGCCCGCGCTGCCGTCGACGGTGTGGCACTGCGCGCAGGTGGCCCGCTTCTCCTGGAAAATCGCCTTTCCCCGCCCCGGATTGCCCTCGTTGCGCGTCGCCTGCTTGCGATATTCCTCCGCGGGCGGGGTCGCCGGCGCGGCCGGCTTTTCGCAACGCGCAGGCCATCCCATCAACAGGACCATCGTCATCGCCAGCAAGCTCCGCCGTCGCATCATCTTCCCGAATCCTAGGAAATCGGCCCGCCATGACGATCACAATTGCGCAGGGCGGGTGGTTTCCATGGGGGGGAAACGAGACCGTTCACGCGGGACGCAACCCCCTTGGGGTTGGATGCGTGGGTGACCAATTACCCGGGGTAGGTCCCGCGGGCGCGGGCCCAACCCCGGGCTGGGGGATTCGAACCCCCTTGGGGTTCGGCCGAACCAACGACGACGCAACCCCCTCCGGGTTGGATGGGGGGCGATCAAATACCCGGGGTAGGTCCCGCGGTCGCGGGCCAACCCCGGGCTGGGGGATTCAAACCCCGTCGGGGTTCGCCCGGACCAACGACGACGCAACCCCCTTCGGGTTGGATGGGGGGTGACCAAATACCCGGGGTAGGTCCCGCGGGCGCGTGACCAACCCCGGGCTGGGGGATTCGAACCCGTCGGGGTTCGCCCGGACCAACGACGACGCAACCCCGTTGGGGTTGGATGGGGGGGTGACCAAATACCCGGGGTAGGTCCCGCGGGCGCGGGCCCAACCCCGGGCTGGGGGATTCGAACCCCCTTGGGGTTCGCCCGATCCCACCAACGTCCCCAACCCCAACGGGGTTGCGTCGCCCAGCCCAGGGTTGGTGCGAGGCACGAGCGCCTACCCTGGGACCCCGCGCCCACCAACGACCACAACCCCAAGGGGGTTGCGTCCCTCAGGCCAGGAGGGGCCGCACCACTTTTCCGTGCACGTCGGTGAGGCGATGGTCGCGGCCCTGGACGCGGAAGGTGAGACGGCGGTGGTCGATGCCAAGGAGGTGCAGCATGGTGGCGTGGAGATCGTGCACCTCGACCGGATCGGCCTCGATGTTGTACGAGAAGTCATCGGTTTTCCCCCAGCTCACGCCGGGCTTGATGCCGCCTCCTGCCATCCAGAGCGAGAAGCAGCGCGGATGGTGATCGCGGCCGTAGTTGTCCCGCTTCAGGCCGCCCTGGCAATAGGTCGTGCGCCCGAACTCGCCACCCCAGACCACGAGGGTCTCGTCGAGAAGTCCCCGTTGTTCGAGGTCGCGGACCAGGCCGGCGGAAGGCTGATCGGTATTGCGACACTGCACGCGGATTTCTTTGGGAAGGTTCCCGTGCTGATCCCAGCCGATGTGAAACAACTGGACGAAGCGCACGCCCCGCTCGGCCAGCCGGCGCGCCAGCAGGCACTGGGAGGCATAGGTCCCCGGCTTCTTGACGTCCGGCCCGTAGAGATCGAGGACACTTTGCGGTTCGGTCGAGATGTCGGTCAGTTCGGGAATGGAAGACTGCATCCGAAATCCCATCTCGTACTGCGAAATACGCGTCGCGATTTCCGGGTCCCCCACCACGCCCAGCCGCTTGCGATTGAGATGTGCAAGGTCGTCGAGCATGGCGCGCTTGACGTCCCGCGAGACGCCGGGCGGATTGTTGAGATAGAGGACCGGATCGCTGGCGCCGCGGAACTTCACGCCCTGGTGGGTGGTGGGGAGGAAGCCGCTGCCCCACAGCCGGTCGTAGAGCGGTTGCCCGCCCCGCTTCCCCCGCGAGGTCATCGCCACGAAAGCCGGCAAATCGGCATTGAGATTACCCAGGCCATAGCTGGCCCACGCCCCCATGCTCGGTCGGCCGGCAATCTGCGAGCCGGTCTGGAAGAACGTAATGGCCGGGTCGTGGTTGATGGCCTGGGTCACCATCGATTTCACCACACAGAGCTTGTCCGCAATCGCAGCGGTGTGCGGGATGAGTTCGCTGAACCAGTGCCGGCTCTCGCCGTGTTGCTGGAACTTGAACATGGAGGGCGCCACCGGGAAACGCGTCTGCCCGGAAGTCATGGTCGTGATGCGCTGCCCCTGCCTGATGCTGTCCGGAAGCTCCTTGTCGAAGTACTCCTCCATCTGCGGCTTGGGGTCGAAAAGATCCATCTGGGAGGGCCCCCCGCTCTGAAAGAGGTAAATCACCCGCTTGGCCTTCGGCGCAAAGTGCAATCCCGGCAAGGCTCCCGACCCAAGCTGCCCGTCGCTGGCCGCAAAACCATCTTCGCCGAGCAAAGTGGCGAGCGCGACTCCGCCCATTCCCGAGGCACTGCGCATGAGAAAATTGCGGCGGTTGAGGTCATTGATTGTATCGTTGTTCATGCTCATCCTCCTCGTCGTTCTACTCGTTCTCGTCGTTCTCGTCGTTGATTTCGTGGATATTCGTGCCCATTCGTGTTGAAAAAAATCTCACACGATTGCTCACGAATTCGCTTCGCTCCCACGAAGTGTTCCTGACTCTGTAATCCCTTCACTCCAGCGTGATCGTTTCATCGAGGTTCAAGATCGTCTGTGCAATGATCGTATAAGCGGCGTGCTCCTCCACGGGCAGCCCTTCATCGCGCCTGGATTCCCCGTTGGCGAGCAAGCGCCCCGCTTCTTCCTTGTCTCCGCGGTAGTATGCCAGGTTGCGCTCGAACGACCGGCTCAAGAGGGCCAGCTCGTCCTCCGCGGGCGGGCGGCACAACGCCAGCCGCCAGCCATACGTGATCCGCTCCGCCGCCGCGTTGCCTCCTTCCTTCATCATGCGCTGGGCGAGTTGCCGTGCCGCTTCCACGAAGGTCACATCGTTCTGCAAGGTCAGGGCCTGCATGGGCGTGTTGGTGACGTCGGACCGCACCCGGCACGCCTCGCGTCCCCCTCCATCGAAGATCGACAACCGCGTGGGCGCCACGGTCCGCTTCCAGAACGTGTAGAGACTGCGACGATAGAGATTCTCGCCGAAGTCCTGCTCATAAAAATCGATTGTGGTCTTGCCGGTCCCGAAGGAGAGCTCCCCCCACAATCCGGCCGGTTGATACGGTTTGACGGAAGGCCCACCCATCGTCTCGGCGAGGAGCCCGCTCACGAAAAGCGCCTGGTCGCGGATCGCGACGCCGGTGAGCCGCAGCCGGGGCCCCCGCGCCAGGAGCCGGTTGCGGGGATCCCGCTTCAGGAGGGCCTCGCCGACCTGCGACGACTGCCGGAAGGTCGCACTCGTAACGAAGAGCCGGTGCATGGCCTTGAGATCCCACTTCAGGCGCACGATCTCGGTGGCCAGCCAATCGAGGAGTTCCGGGTGCGACGGACGTTCCCCTCGCGTTCCGAAATCCTCCGAGGTCCGCACCAGGCCGGTGCCGAAGTGGTGCTGCCAGAGCCGGTTCACCGTGACGCGGGCGGTGAGAGGATTCTCCGGGCTCATGATCCACCGCGCCAGCGCGAGGCGGTCGTGTGGGACACCTTCCGGGAGGTTACCGAAGATCTGCGGGAGGGCCGGCGACAAGACCTCGCCCTTGTCGGGCTGCTGGTAGTCGCCGCGCTTCAGCAGGTAGGTTGGGCGCCGCTCCGGCAGTTCCAGCATCACCATCGCCATCCCCTTGCGGTGCCGTTCCAACCACTTGATCTCTTTCTTGAGCGCCTCGATCTGCCTCTTGACCACCTCCCGCTTCGGCGACTCCCCTTCCGTTTCCAACTCCTTCTGGCGCTCCTCCCGTTCCTTCAGCTCGGCCTTGCGCACCTCGAGCAGCACGGTGGACCGCTCGTTCGGAATCTCGATGAACGGCTTGGCCGCCCCCTTGCGTCCATCGATCCCCTTCTCCGGCACGTTGTTGAAGAAGGCGTAGAGCCGGTAGAACTCCTTCTGCGAGATCGGATCGTACTTGTGATCGTGACAACGCGCGCAGCCCGCGCTCAGGCCCAGCCACACCGTGGCCGTGGTGTCGACCCGATCGACCACGTACTCCACCTCGAACTCGGCATCGAGGCTTCCCCCTTCGTCGTTGATCCGGTGGTTGCGGTTGAACCCGGTCGCAATCTTCTGCGAGAGCGTCGCGTCCGGAAGCATGTCCCCCGCCAGCTGCTCGATCGTGAACTGATCGAACGGCATGTTGGCGTTGTAGGCATCCACCACCCAATCGCGCCACGGCCACTGGTAGCGTTCCCAGTCCGCCTGGTACCCGCTGCTGTCCGAGAAGCGCGCGGCGTCGAGCCAGGCCAGCGCCATGTGCACCCCGTAGCGCGGCGACGCGAGCAAGCGGTCGACCACCTTTTCATAAGCGTCCGCCGACTGGTCCGCGAGGAAGGCATCGACCTCCTCGATGGTCGGCGGCAGTCCGGTCAGGGCCAGCGTGACGCGGCGCAGCAAGGTGAGGCGATCCGCTTCCGGTGACGGCTTCAGCCCCTCGCGCTCGAGCCGCGCCAGGACGAAATGGTCCAATCCGTTTCGCGCCCACGCCGCACTCTTCACGACCGGCAATTCCGGCCGTTTGGGCGGCACGAACGCCCAGTGCGCGGCCCACTCACCGCCCTGCACAATCCAGCGCCGCAGCAGGTCGACCTGCTCCGACGATAGCCGCTCGTGGGCGGAGTCCGGCGGCGGCATGTGCACGTCCGGGTCGTCGCTCGTCACGCGCCTCAGCAACTCGCTCTTCTCCGGATGGCCCGGAGCGATGACCTGGTAACCGTCCCGCTCCGCATAAACATTCTCGGGCGTGTCGAAGCGCAGCTTGCTCTTCCGCGCCTTCTGGTCCGGTCCGTGGCAATCGAGGCAGCGGCCCGCGAAGATGGGCCGGATGTCGCGGTTGAAGTCGACCACCGGCGCCTCCTCCGCCCACGCCAGCAATGGCATCGCCAGCGCCGGGGCAAGCATGCACCCAAGGCGTGAAATTCCGGGGATTGGCTGTCGCCTCGCGGCCTTCATCCGGCCCCGATGAGATCAGTTCCGGCCGGCAATGTCGATCATCGATCCAACCCGTCTTGACGCTACGGGAAATTCCCGGCCAGACGGCGGCTCCCGTTACTCCTGGACGATCCTGCCCAGGGTGTGATCGGTGTAGCGGAGGAACTTCCAGTCATCGGTGCGGAAGGGCGCGGTGGGGAGACCTTCCCGGTTGTAGAGGCTGCAACGGCCCGGGTTGGCCGAAAACCCGTAGCGGACTGCGACCGGTTTCGGCACTTCGGGCGACGAGACGATCACCTTGTCGCCCTCGATGACGGCCTCGGCCCAATGCCATTTCCGGTCCACCCCGGCGATCGCGAAGCCGTCGAGCTTGTCGACCGGTTTCGGCCGTTCCGGATTGGCGCCGGCCAGCCGGAGTCCGTCGAGGCTTGCGATCGGTTCTGCGTTTTCGCGTTCTCGCATGGGCGACTTCCTGGCCGCCATCAATCCGCCCCCGACCTGCTCGAAGCTCAGCTCGATCCGGTTCCCGTGCGCTTTCATCGATTTGTAAATCGGTCCGCTGTCAACGAGGTCCTTCCTGCCATAGTCCCTGGCGAGGGCGAGGAGGGCGAGCCGGCGGCCCACGTCGTACTTGTTGGAGGGATGGATGTTGCCGGACTCACCGACGTCGATCGTGACGGCCATGCCGGTGTTCTTGACGCGGGCGGGGACCTTGGCCTGCGCCTCGCGAATCCGGGCCCAACCATTGCCGCCTTCCGGATCGCTGTCGGGCGGAAGGTTGCCCCCGCCATGCGCAACGTAGTTCGGCAATTGCACGAAATAGAACGGGAAGTCGCCCTGCTTCCATTCCTTGCGCCACCCGTTGACGAGGGCCTTCATCTTGAGCGTATAAGAATCCCCCTCGTTTCCGTTCGACTCGCCCTGGTACCAGATCGCGCCGCGAATGGCGTAGGGCAGGAGCGGGTGGAGCTCCCCGTTGAACATCACGGTGGGCGCAGTGTTGTTGAACGGCTTGCTGAGCTGCCGGGCAAGGGTCTCGGCATTCTCCTTCAGGGCCGGCACCGACTCGTATCCAGAGGGGGGAATCCACGGCTCGACCTTGGATCCGCCCCACGAGGCGTGGATCAGCCCGACCGGCACCTTCAGCTCTTTGTACAACTCGCGGCCGAAGAAGTATCCCACCCCCGTGTAGTGGCGCGCGGATTCCTTGTTGCAGTCCTGCCAGCCCGCGCCTTCCGCCTCCGCCGTCGCGGGCCGATCCGCGGGGCGGGGCATGAGGGGCGTCTCCTTGATGTCCGCTTGCTTGCCATAGACGCCGAGGCCCACCGCGGCGCGATCGTCACCCAGAGGCTTGACCGCCATCACATTCGGGACCTTGACGAGGCGGAACCCGGGAAGGTCGGCCCCCACGATCTCCTTCCGCTCGTGCGGCACGCTACGCTTGAGGGGCCAGCCCATGTTCGATTGACCGGAGCAGACCCAAACCTCGCCGAAGAGGATGTCCTTCAGCTCCACCTTGTTGCTGCCGGTAATCGTGATGGTGTGCGGTCCGCCGGCCTGGCGGGCCGGCAGGGTGACCAGCCATTTGCCGTTCTTGCCGGCCGTGGTGGTGGCGGTGGCCTTCCCGAGTGTCACGGTCACCTTTTGGCCGGGGTCGTCCCAGCCCCAAATCGGCACCGGCTTGCCGCGCTGCAGCACCATGTGGTCGCCAATTACCCACGGGAATTCGAGCACCGCACTCGCCGGGAGAGCCGGCCCCAGCACCAAATGCGCGGCCAGAAGAAGGAATAGTCGATTTTTCTGTGTAGGAATATTCATTGTTTCGATCCTGATTTTTTGACGCGTTGGGAACGGGCATGTCCCGGCGGTGATCCTCACTCCCACGGCAGTCATTGCAACCAACTTCCGCTCGAAAGTCATCACCCCGCGCCAGGATGGATCAAGGTGAGGGGAGAGCTATCCGCGTTGAAATAACGAGTTCCCGGCGTTGCGCAGGGCCGCGGATTCCAATAAGGAGTCCGCATCGATGGGACGCATCTGCCCACACACGGGTTGTCGCCACGCCACGCCACGGGGTGCTGTCGTTGTAGTCTCTGCCGTCTTTGCCGTCATGGCATCCCGGTTGGCCGCGGAAGACGGTGTGGAATGGATCTGGGGAGTCACTTCACCCAAGACGATGGAACGGGCCTCGGAAGTCCAGCTCGAGAAGGAGCTTTCGATCGAGAAGGGATCCATCAAGTCGGCGCAATTGCGAATCGCCGCCGACTTCGCGGAGGGCGCCGTTCTCCTCAACGGGGTGGAGGTCGCGAATGTGGGCCGCCAGGATCCGGAGGTTCGCCACCGGGACGTCACCCGCCGGTTGCAGGACGGCAAGAACGTTCTCTCCGTCCACGCCGTGCGCACCGGAGGCCCCGCCGCGGTGGCGGTCGAGTTGGTGATCGCCTCGACGGATGGCAAGCGGCAGACGGTACGGTCGGATGTCACGTGGCGGAGCGCCAAACCCGGCCAGTCCGTTGCGGCATTTGGTCGGGCCAACTTCGAACCGTGGTGGACGATCACGCATCGCCCCGCCATCGGCTCCTTCGACGAATACAACCAGGCGGTGCGCCGCGACGGCGTGGTAGGCGATGACGCTTCTCGCTTCAGAGTTCCGGACGGATTCAAACTGGAGCTGGTGCACGCCGGCTCCGAGACCGACGGCTCGTGGGTGAGCCTCGAGATCGATCCCCGCGGCCGTTACGTGATCGGCAAGGAGAAGAAGGGAATCCTTCGGCTGACTCCCGGGGCCGGTGAGGGTGCCGCTCCCAGGATCGAGGTCATCAACGACACCCTGCAGGCCTGTCATGGCTTGTTGTTCGCGCACCACAGCCTCTACGTCGTCGCCAATGGTTCCGGGGGGCTCTACCGGTTGCGGGACACCAATGGAGACGACCGGTTCGACGAAGTGCGGCAGCTGCGCGCCATCCCCGGTGGTGGGGGCGATCACGGCCGGCATGCCCTCGCCCTCGGAGCGGGCGGAGAGATCCATGTCATCAATGGCGACGCCGTGACGGTGCCCGATGATTTCCGGAGCCGGGTCCCGTCGACCCGCGAATTCGGGACGACCGGAAAACCGCGAGCCGGCTACCTGGCGCGCACCGACGCGGACGGAACCTTTTGGGAGATCGTGGCGAGCGGCCTGCGCAATCCTTTCGGGGTGGCAATCAATAACGACGGCGAACTCTTCACCTACGACGCCGACTCGGAAGCGCACACCGGCTTGCCCTGGTATCGCCCCACCCGGATCCTCCACCTCGTCCAGGGCGCCGACTACGGCTGGCGAAAAAACGACCGCGAGATCTGGCCCGCCACCCGGCCGGAGAGCCTGCCGGCCATCGACAAAATCGGAAAGGGATCCCCCACCGGGGTGCTCTTTGGAACCCGCAGCAGCTTTCCGCCCGCCTACCAGAAGGCGCTTTTTGCCTTCGATTGGACCTACGGGCGCATTCTCGCGATCCACCTCGTCCCGCGGGGAGCGAGTTACGTGGGCCACGCCGAAGTGTTCCTGCGGGGACGTCCCATGAATGTGGTCGATCTCGATTTCGATGCCGACGGATCGATGCTCTTCGTGACCGGTGGCCAGGTGAAGCGCTCTTCGTTATACCGGCTGAGTTTCACCGGCCCGGCGGTCCAGCCGCCTGCCGCCAGCGCGCAGGAAGTTGCGCGCCGCGAGTTTTCGCGAGAGATGCGGTCCCTCCGGCGCAGCCTCGAGAAGCTCCACCAGGCCGGAGCGCCCGGTGCGGTCGAGACCGCCTGGAAGCATCTCGCTCACCGCGACCCCTGGATCCGGCACGCCGCCCGCGTCGCCCTCGAGCACCAACCGGTCGCGTCGTGGCGGGAGCGCGCCCTCGGGGAAACAGAGCCGCCCCGCGCCCTCCCCGCCCTGCTCGCCCTGGTCCGGGTCGGAGCGCCGGAAGTGGACGAGGCGATCCGGGACCGGCTCTACAAGATCCCTCTCGCCAACCTGCCGGCGCACCTGCAGTCGACCGCGGTGCGCATCGCGGCCCTCCTTAACAATCACGACCCCGCCCCCCTGCTCGCGCAATTCGATCCCCTCTTCCCCAGTGGCCGCCATTCGCTCGACCGCGACTTGTGCGATCTTCTCGCCGGGCACGGATCCGAATCGGTGGCCGGCAAGACGCTCGCCATCCTTGCCTCCGAGCCCCGGCAGGAGGACGCCTTTCACTATCTTCTCGCCCTCTCGCAAACCGGTGCCGGCTGGACCCCCGAACTGCGGAGGTCGTTCTTTCGCCTCCTGCGCGGCGCGCAACTCTACATGGGCGACCAGGGCCTGCCCGCGGTGGTCCAGGCCATGGAGAAGGCCGCCCTCGAGAACGCTCCCGAAGTCGAGCGGCCCGCCCTCGAGAAGATCCTGGCCCGGCAGTCCGCTCTCGAATCGATCGAAAATCTCCCGCCGCGTGCCTTCGTCAAAGACTGGACCTTGCAGGACCTCGCCCCCTCCCCGGCCGACCGCCAATACAAGCCGGACCCGGACCGGGGGAAAGCCCTCTTTCGCGGAGCACTCTGCGCGCATTGCCACCGCTTCGGCTCGGAGGGACGTCCCTTCGGCCCCGACCTCACCGCGGTCTCGGCGCGCTTCGGGAGAGAGGATCTCCTGGCTGCCATTCTCACTCCCTCCGCCACCATCGCCACCAATCACCGCTCGCACCTCATCACCCTCCGCGATGGAAAAACGGTGACCGGAAAGGTGGTCTGGAACGGCTTTCGCAATTCCACCCTGCACCTCGCGCCCAACCCGATGCAACTCGACGAAGTGGTCAAGATCGCCAAGCGCGAGATCGTCTCCCACCAGGAGTCCCCCGTCTCCCCCATGCCTCCCGGCCTCCTCAACACCCTGACGCGCCACGAGATCCTCGATCTCCTCGCCTTCCTCGGCATCTCCCCCTAAAATCACCTCCCCTCGGTCGCCGTCCCGGACCCTCCCGCCGCACGTAACTTCGTGAACGTGTAACGGAATTAGGTACCCCCCGGCCCTCGCCTTCTTCGGCATCACCCTGCCATAAAACACCCCCCAGCCCGTCCCCCCGGACCCTCCCGCCACACATAAATCCGTGAACGTGTAACGGAATTAGGTACCCCCGGCCCTCGCCTTCTTCGGCATCACCCTGCCATAAAACACCCCCCACGCCGTCCCCCCGGACCCTCCCGCCACACATAAATCCGGGAACGTGTAAC
>CAUZKZ010000051.1:0-18156 GCA_963580345.1 Verrucomicrobiia bacterium
GGTGAGGGACCTCACGGCATACATAGCAATTCTGACAGTAAATGAAACTATATAGTGTAAGGTTTTTAGTATTACAGTATAGATATTTAACAATAGTCGACTATCAGATTTCGCCATTTTTCACTGCAAGGAATTAGCGATAGGTGAGTTGCGCGGAGAAGCGACGCTACAGCCGACGCCCAAAGCTCCCCCGGGCCTGTGAATAAGATATGAACAAGAGCCAACAACTGGCCAGGAGTCATCCTGCTCTGTTCCTTCCAGCTACCTCCAGACCCTGTGAATAAGATGTGAACAGACTGAAAAACGGCCTGCCGTGATCGCACCCCACGGGAAGGCGGTGCCCGTGATTTTGGAGGGGCGAAGCAGGTCAACCGGCCGGTGAACTGATCTCCGAAATTCTTGGCGGATCAATCATTGCAGCAATCATTGCCGGCCACGCGAAACAGAACCTCGACACCCAACGTCTTGAAGGGGTCGCCTCCCACGAAGAACTGAAGTGGCTGTAATCCCGCCAACCGACCCGCCGTTTACCCTCCCCATCATGACTATGCGCTCCTTCTTACCCGGCCTTTGCTTCTTGATCTCCCTGGCCCCGGTCGCAACCGCGCAACACGACGCCCAGCGCAATGCGGTGCAGCAGATCGCGCTGGGCAAGGATGCGGATGCTGCAAAGGCGCTGGCGGGAACCAGGAAACCGAATGCCGGCAAGGCGGAGACGCTGTTTGTCGAGATGCTGAGTCATCTTCGCCAGGGCCGGATTGCGGCGGCGCGGGAGAAGGCCGCCGCAGCGCTGCAGGCGGGGCTGCCGGTGGAACGGCTGGTGGCCGGCCCCCGGGATCTTCTCTCAAAACTCGGGCCGGTTTCGGGTGAAGAGGCCGTCGCCCTCGTGCATGGACCGATGGTGGGTTCGGTGACCCCCACTGCCGCTTCCTTCTGGGTCCGGACCCGCCAGGCGGCCGAGGTGACCATCGCGATCGGGGAACAACGAGCCGGCGGCAAGACCTCCGCTGCCGACGATTTTACCGCCGTGGTCCGGATCACGGGTCTGAAGCCGTCGACGCGCTACTCCTACCGGGTGCTGGTCGACGGCAGGGCCGTCGCGATCGAGTCCGCTTCCTTCACCACCTTCCCGGGTCCGGACAATCCCAGGCCGTTCTCGGTCGGGTTCGGGGGCGGCGCGGGTTACATACCGGAATGGGAGCGCATGTGGGACACCATCACCACCTTCAAACCCATCGCCTTCCTCATGCTCGGTGACAACGTCTACATCGACCAACCGGAGCACAGCCTCACGCAACACTACTGCTACTACCGGCGGCAGAGCCGGTCGGAGTGGAGGAGGTTCACGGCCTCCACCGCGATCTATTCGATATGGGACGATCACGACTTCGGAACCAACGACTGCGTCCCCGGTCCCGAGATCGAGAAGCCGGCCTGGAAGCGGGAGGTCTGGAACGTTTTCAAGCAAAACTGGGCCAATCCCGCTTACGGAGGCGGCGAGAAGCAACCGGGCTGCTGGTACGACTTTCACATTGCGGACGTCCACTTCCTCATGCTCGACGGCCGCTACTACCGCGACCGCGAAGGTGGCTCGATGCTTGGACCGGTCCAGAAGGCGTGGCTGAAAAAGACCCTCGAGGCCTCCACGGGCACCTTCAAGGTCATCGCCTCACCCGTCCCCTTCTCGCCGAAGATCAAGCCCGGCAGCAAGGATCCCTGGGACGGATTTCCGGAGGAACGGGCCGAAATCTTCTCCTGGATCAGGGACGGCGGGATCGAGGGGGTCTTCCTGCTTGCGGCGGACCGGCACCGCACCGATCTGCGCACCATCCCGAACCCGGGCGCCTACACCCTCTACGAGTTCGAAAGCTCCCGGCTCACCAATCGCCACACCCACCCCGTGGTCAAAACCGACGGGTTGATCTGGGGCTACAACAAGACCTGCTCCTTCGGACTCATGAAGTTCGACACCACCCGCGACGACCCGCAGGTCACCTTCCAGCTGCTCGATATCGACGGGAAAAGGCACCATTCCCACACCCTCAAGCGCAGCGAATTGAGGGCGCCGTGAGCGGGCAGGCGGGTGACCGGGAATGCCCGCGATGGCAGCCGACCGGGCTGACCTTCACGATCTGGCACTCCCCGCCCTCCCGACCCACCGGGTCCACATCATCGAGGCCAACGGCGGGAGCTACCGGTTTTACCCCGGCGCCCGTACCGGAATCGCTCCGGCGCCTGCACTTTTTTTCGCGAGGTCGAGTTTCGGCGCTTTTAACCTGCGGGCCAGGGCAGGAGGACTTGCCGCACGGCGTGGCCGGCGGCCAGGTTTTCCATGGCCTGGTTGACATCGTCCAGGGAGAGGGTGTGGGAAAGGAGCCGGTCGATCGGGAGCTTTCCCTCCTTCCAAAGTGCGAGATAACGAGGGATATCTCGCTGCGGGTGCGAAGATCCCATGTAACTCCCGACGATGCTTTTTCCGGCGCCGGCAAAGCCGAGGGCGGGAAAGGTGGATGAGTTGTCAGGGTGCGGAAGGCCGATCGCAATGGCGGTTCCGCCGCGGCGCAGCGAGGCAAAGGCGCTCTCGAGAACGCGGGCCAACCCAGCGGTCTCGAATGCGAAGTCGACTCCTCCGGAAGACAGATCGGCGATGGCTTCCGGCGCTTCTTCAGGCGAAACGGCGAGGCCGGCTCCCAGGCTGACCGCCAGGTTCCGCTTCTCTTCCACCGGGTCGACACCAATGACCGGCTCCGCGCCGGCGGCGCGGGCACCGAGCAAGGCGGCGAGACCCACCCCGCCCAAACCGAAGATCGCCACCGAGTCACCACTCCGGACCCTCGCCGTGTTGAACACCGCGCCCACGCCGGTGAGTCCCGCACAACCGAAAAGCGCGAGGGTCTCAAAGGGCACGGTATCGTCTTCGATGACGACCACGGACTCCCTGGCGACCACTGCATGCTGCGCGAAGGCCGAAACGCCAAGGTGGTGGTGGACCGGTTCCCCGTCGCTGGTTTCAAGATGCACTGCCCCTCCCAGGAGCGTGCCGCCGGCGTTGGCAGCCGCGGCCGGATCACACAAGTAGGGACGATCGCGGAGGCACTCCCGACACGCCCCACAGGAGGGGACGAAGGAACAGACCACGCGCATTCCACTCTCGAGCCCGGTCGCTTTCCCGGCAATCTCGATCGTCCCCGCCGCCTCGTGTCCAAGCGCCATCGGGACCGGGCGCGGGCGAGTCCCATCGATGACCGAGAGGTCGGAGTGACAGATCCCGGCAGCCTCGATGCGCAACAGCACGTCGCCGTCGCGCGGCTCCTTGATCTGCACGGTCTCGACCGAGAGCGGCGAGGAATCGCTGTAGGGCCGCTCGGTGCAGACCGAGCGGAGGATTGCGGCACGCGTCGTCAATTCCATGGAAGGGAAATCTATTCGGTTACCAGGCCTGCTCGTAAAGACCAACAATCTCTTCGGCAGACGGCACGCGCGGATTGTTGGCCGGGCTTCCCGAGGTGATCGCGTCCGACGCCATCTTCTCGACCTGTTCGTCAAACTCAATGCGGGAAACGCCGTGACAGCGCGAGAGGCGGGGAAGTTCCAGCGACAGGTTGAGTTTGTCGAGGTAGTCAATCAAGGCGTGGCAAGCATCCTGATCCGCGGTTGCGGCGCTCGCGCAGCCGAGGATCCGGGCGACGGTTGCATAGCGCTCCGGCGCCGATGACCAGGAATAAGCGGTGACGGTCGGCAAGAGAATGGCGTTCGAGAGGCCGTGAGGAAGATGGAAGACCACCCCGATGGGGCGGCTCATTCCGTGGACGAGACAAACGCTGCTATTCGAAAACGCCATCCCGCCCTGGCAGGCCGCAAGCATCATACCGCCACGGGCCTCGTGATCGTCCGGCGTCTGCCAGGCGCGTGCGAGGTGTCGCCCCACGAGGTCGATACACGACAGCGCGAGGGGGTCGGTCATCGGATTGCTCTTCTTCGAAACGTAGGCCTCGATTCCATGAGTGAGCGTATCGACGCCGACTGCGGCGGTGAGTGCTGGCGGCATGGAGAGCGACAACTCGTAATCGACTATGGCGACGCGAGGGAGCAACGGCGTGCTCAGCATCATCATTTTCACCTCGCGTTCGGTGTCGGTGATCACCGCGACCTTCGTCGCCTCGCTGCCCGTTCCTGCGGTGGTAGGCACGGCGACGAGGGGGATTCCGGGCCGCCGGATCTTGTGCAGACCCATGAACTCCGGCAAGGGTTCGGGATTTGCGGGGCGCACCGCGATCACCTTGGCGGTGTCGATGGGCGATCCGCCGCCGATCGCGACGACGAGATCGGCACCGTGTTCTCCGAGCGCTTCGACACCGGCGGCCACATTGAGATCGGTGGGATCGGCCTGGACGTCTTGAAAAATCCTGACCTCGCAATCCGCGCTCGTCAGGATCTCTTCGATCCCGCCGGCCACGCCCAGCTCGACGACGCCGGGATCGGTGACCACAAGGACACGTGATGCGGAGAGTTCGCGCACAATCTCGCCGAGTCGCCGTCGCGAGCCGCCGCCGGTGAGAATGGCGGAAGGGACATCGAAGCGGCTCGTCGGCTCAGTCATTGGGTTCTCTCGAAGGTGTTGCACAACGATCTCATCATCCCTCACCACCCCTGATGCCGCACGTAGGAGTCGTCCCAGCGCGAGAAGACGACCTTCTGACGGGTGTAAAACCGGATGCCCTCCATGCCCTGCACGTGGAGATCGCCGTAAAACGAAGTGTTCCATCCGGAGAAGGAAAAGACCGACATGGGGGCAGGAATGCCCACGTTGACCCCGACCATTCCGCATTGGACCCCGCGCGCAAACTGCCGGGCCGCGGCGCCGCTGGCGGTAAAGATGACGGCGCCGTTGCCGTAGCCGGTGGAATTGATCCACTCGATGGCCTGGTCGAGAGTCCCGGGCCGGCTCAGGGAAAGCACGGGGCCGAAGAGCTCGGAGCGCGACACTTGCATGTCGATGGCGACATGATCGAGAAGCGTGGGTCCCACAAAGAACCCGTCGGAGTCCGGCAGATTCTCGCGCCCGTCGCGAACCAGACTGGCCCCTTCGTCGACCGCAGACCCGATCGCGGCGAACAATCGGTCTCGCGCCGTCCCGTCGATGACCGGGCCCATATCACTGTCGTCCCGTTCGTGGGTGGGCAAGAGTTTCATCCCGTCGATGGCACCCGCGATGCGGTCGCGGATCGTGTCGGCCGAGTCGCCTACTCCCATGACCACCGATCCCGCCATGCAGCGTTGTCCCGCACAGCCGTAGGCGGCACCCATGATCGCGCGCAACGTCGAGTCGGGTTCGGCGTCCGGCATGACGAGGAGAACGTTCTTGGCGCCGCCGGCTGCCTGGACGCGCTTTCCGTTGGCGGTGCCGAGGGTATAAACGTGTTTCGCCACGGCGGAGGAACCGACGAAACTGATTGCGGCGATGCCAGGGTGGACACAGAGGGCATCCACCACTTCCCGTCCGCCGTGGACGATGTTGAGGACTCCCACGGGCAGCCCGGCCTCGGCGAACAGTTCTGCGAGGCGGATGGCGGTAAGAGGGACTTTTTCGCTCGGCTTGAGCACGAAGGTATTTCCGCAGGCGATGGCGAGAGGGAACATCCACATCGGAACCATGGCGGGAAAATTGAACGGGGTGATCCCGGCGCAAACTCCGAGCGGTTCAAGCGTGGTGACGCCGTCGATCCCATCGGCGAGTTGTGGGAGCGACTCCCCCTTGAGCAAATGGTTCCGTCCGCAGGCAAACTCGACAACCTCGATGCCGCGCCGCACATCGCCCTGTGCTTCCGGAAAGGTCTTTCCGTTTTCGCGCACCACCAGTCTCGCCAGGTCCTCAAAACCGGCATCCAGGAGTTGCTTGTACTTGAACAGGATTTCGGTGCGGCGGGTCGCGGAGGTCCGGCTCCACGGGTGAAAGGCGGCGCCGGCCGCAGCGACGGCGCGGTCGACGTCGGCGGGGGTGCCGAGGGGAGTCTCGGCGAGGACTTCACCTGTGGACGGGTTGTGCACCGGGACTGTATCGCCACCGGGGGAGACGACCGCCTCGCCCCCGATGAGGTTGGGAAGGACGGATGGCATTACACTTCTTCTTGTTCTTCTGCTTCTGTTAGTTTTTGATCTCCCGGCTCGCCGGAGAGATCGAATTTGAACGTCTCGGCAGCGAGGAAGATGGAGACGAGCGTAATCCCGGCCACGGCTACGAGGTAGATCGAGACCGGCCAGGACGCCTGGCCCGACCATTCGAGCAGCGCCGTGGCGATCAAGGGGGCCAGGCCGCCCGCAAACGGGGAGGCCAGTTGGTATCCGATGGAAGCGCCGCTATAGCGGACTCGCGTTCCAAAAAGCTCGGAGAAAAACGCGGCCTGCGGGGCATACATCAAGGAGTGACCGATCATCCCCAGGATAATTGCCAGCCACACCAGAACGAGAGATTGCGTCTCGATCAGCCAGAAGAACGGAAAGGCGAAGAGTGCCAGGAACACCGCGCCACAGAGATACACGGGCCGGCGGCCGACGCGGTCCGACAGCATCCCGAAAGTGGGAATCGCCACCAACTGCACTGCAGCGGCGATCCAAACGCCGATGAGAATGGACTGCCTATCGAGCTCGAGCTGGACGGTGGCATAGGACAGGACGAAGACGCTGAAGATATAGAAGCAGGCGTTCTCCGCAAAGCGTGCGCCCATCGCCAGGAGGACGCTCTTCCAATAGTGGCGGATGACATCGAGGATGGGCACCTTGCTGACCTCCTCGCTTTCCACCACCTGGGCAAACAAGGGGCTCTCCAGCACGCGCAACCGGATGAACATCCCGACCGACAGGAGGACAATCCCGGCGAGGAACGGGATGCGCCAACCCCAGGCCATGAACACCTCGTCCGGCATCAGGGAACAGAGCGAAAAGACCCCGGTCGCCAGCAGCAAACCGGCCGGCACTCCCATTTGCACGCAGGCGCCGTACAGCCCGCGCCTCTTCCGGTGGCCATGTTCGACTGCCATCAGAACCGCGCCGCCCCACTCGCCGCCGACCCCGAATCCCTGAACGAAACGCAGCAGGACCAGAATGATGGGAGCGGCAACGCCGATGGATGCATAGGTCGGCAGGACCCCGATGAGAAAGGTCGCGGTCCCCATCATCATCAGGGTGGTGACCAGCATGGCCTTTCGGCCGATCCGGTCCCCGAAGTGTCCGAATACGATTCCCCCGATGGGGCGCGCAAAAAAGCCGATCGCAAAGGAACCATAGGCCGCCATGGTCGCGGCGAAGTCGTTGCCGACCGGAAAGAAGAGTTTGTTGAATACGAGGGCAGCCGCGGTGCCGTAGATGAAGAAGTCGTACCATTCGATCGCGGTTCCGACGAAGCTAGCCAGCACGACCCGCCCGACGGAGGAAGGCGGCGGTGGGTTGCTTTCGTTGCTGGTCATTTCGCCGCGGTCGGGTTGGAGCATCTTCGCCCGGGGAAGCCGCTACGTGGCATTTTCATCGCGACCCGTCACCCAGCCATTGCATTTGCCGGAGGCCGATGAGGACATCGTAGAGATGGTCCTCGCGAAATCCCTCCGGCAGCACCTGCACATACTTCTGTTCGGTCCGGTCGACGCTGGAGATGAAGGGGATATCGGTGACGATCTTCTTTGCGATCTCGAAGCTGGCCGGCGCGCTGAACGGCCCGGCGCGCGACTTGACCATCTCTTCGAGCAGTTCCAATGCGATCCAGTAGTTTTGTCGCTTGACCTCGGCCTTGTCCGGTTCGTTCCAGCTGCGAACTTTCCACCAGAATTTCCTTCCGGCGGGCAAAGCTTTCCCGGCGTAGGCGACACCGGTCGACATGTTGGATGCCACCTTGCCGCTGTCCCAGAGGTCGCCCTTTCCGGCTGCGAGGATCTTTTCGCTGCTGGCGACGAGGATCTGGTAGGCGGCTTGCGTCTGCGGGCGGGTGGTGCCGATCTTCCAGCTGAATCTCGGCTTGCGGCGCGAGGTATCGCATTTCAGAGCGATGGCAGTGATGCCCAGCCGCGCGATGATCGGGGCGTAGATGTCCTTGGGGCGATTGGATAAATCGACGTACTTGGCCAGATCGCGCATGGCGATGACGGTGCATCCCTCGTCCTTGAGATACTGCATGTCCCTGGTGAACAATTCGAGGCTGGTGCTGCAGTGGGGATGCACATCGGGAACGCCGTGGTAAATCAAGACACAGACGGATCCGTTCTTCGCTTTGCCGATCGCTTTCTCGAACGCTTCCTCACTGGGAGACAGGTTCCCACGAACAAAGGCGCCGGGGATCAGGAACGGATCTTCCTCGCGAGGATTGTAGGCAGAGCCGGGACCACCCCGGTCGTACATCGAATACTCCGGAGTCACCCCGCGCCGCGCGGCGACGTAACCTGCTTCCGCGAGAGCCTTCACGATCCGGCGATCGTGGTGCTCGCCGGGATAGGCGAAGGTCGTCGGCTTGCGGACCCCGTGCTCCTTGCAGGCCCGGTCGACGGCGGCAATCTCCTCGCGGACCTGTTCTTCCGTGATGTGGAGCATGTTTGGATGCGATGCCGAGTGGTTGCCGATCTCGAATCCCTGGGCGTCCAATTCCTTGACCTGCTTCCAGCTGAGCCGCCCGGCTAATCCCACCCATCCCGGGGAGACATAGAACGTCGCGCCGAAACCGTGCTTCTTGAGAATCGGTGCCGTCGTCGTAAAATCGCTCACATTCCCGTCGTCGAAGCTCAGAACCACGAGCTTGTCGGGGATCGGCAGCAGCTTGTTCTTCCTGTCGCTGTCTTTTTCTTCGACCTGCCCCTGCCCCGGCGGCGCCAGGGAGAAGGCGATCATCAGGGTGAGGGCGGAACCAAGGGGCCTAAGCGTGTTCTTCATGGTGATTGGCTGGATGCCTACAGGATTATTCAAGGCTCTTCCAGTTCCAGTTTATTTATCCGGGGCAGCGGGCGCCTTCTCGGCACCGCCGCCGCCCAGACTGGTCAGGTAACGGATCAGATCCACCACTTCGTCTTTGCGCAGCGTCGCAGTCAGGCAAGATTGAAAAGGACAATCCTGTAGTTCATTGGGCGACGAAACTAGTGATCCGATGATCGAGGAGAAAAGCAAATTCAGGTAGTTAAGGCCCCGAGAATTTACCGGCAGACTCGAAAGGCTGAAATTCCTCCGGGATAGGTGTGATGGATTGATCATCGGTTTCCAATTCACCATTCGAAGTTCCTCGACGGGCGTGCTGCATTTTCAATTTTTTTGATGCCGCGCGCGGCCGATACTCATGATCCTAATGCAACCAATCACCGCTTTGCCCAGCCCACCGTCTACGCAACCCAGTGCCGGGATCACTTCGGACCGATTGACCGCCTTCCCTTCGCCTTCAAAAATCAGAATGATGCGTTGACAGGAACAATCGACGCCATCCTCACGCGACCGCGTTTCGGAGGGCCTGGGCCCCGCGTTATGCATCTGCAGTCGTCGGCGCTCGGGGAACTCGTTTACATCGCTCCCGGAAGCAACGCGTGGGAGCTGCGCAAGGGAACCTCGGAAGCGGCGGCCGGGTGGAGGCTGGCCGGCCACCTCACCGACGAGACCTGGACGATCGACCCGACCCCGATCGGGTACGGCAGCGCGAGGCAGGTGCTCGCCACCACCTTGACCGATATGCAGCGCGGGTACTCGTCAGTTTACCTGCGTCACGCTTTCGACGTGGCGCCGGGAGAACTTCCTCAGTCACTCCTCCTGAATCACAACGTGGACGACGGATTTGTTGCCTGGATCAACGGCACCGAGGTCGCCCGCGTTCGTGCTGCGGGTGTCCAGAGCTTTGATTCCACCGCCGACGATTTCCAGTTTCCGGAAGGCGAATGGGATGAGATCGTAATTCCTGCCAATGCGGTGTCCGAGGGGCGCAACGTCCTCGCTGTGATGGCGGTCAACGACGACCTTGCGGGCAGCGATTTCGGCCTCGATTTCGAGCTTGTGCGGCTGGCTTCGGATGAGGCCGATGCCGTCGCGGACGACTCGATTTTCACGGTCACTCTTCCTGCCCAGGCAAATCGCAGTTTGGTCCGCTATCGGATCATCGTCACGGACACGCTGGGCGCTTCCATGCGCGCGCCGTTCGCCGACGACCCCTCGCTCAACTTCGCCTGTTTCGTGTACAATGGAGTCCCCGACTACGTGACGACGACGGCCACGTATCCGGCTGCCGATCTCACGACGCTGCCCGTCTACCATCTCATCGCCCGAAACGGGGACATCGCAACGTGCCGCGGCTACGACCCCGCGGACCGGCTCTTTCCCACCGGGGAGGGGAAGTCGACTTACAACTGGGAAGGGGCCATGTTCTATGACGGAGTCGTATACGATCACATTCGCTTCCGGCTTCGGGGCGGCAGCGGACGTTACCAGCTGGCCGGCAAGAGAGCGTGGAAGTTTCGTTTCAACAAGGGCCATTACTTCGATCTCCGCAAGCAGGACGGGACGCGCTACAAGAACAAGGCTCGCGTAGTCGAAACGTCGAAGATGCATTCCAACCGGGACGTCGGCAATTTCGGCCTTGTCGAATCCATCGACACGGAACTCTGGAGGCTCATCGGTCTTCCGGCACCCTATACTCACTGGTTCCACTGGCGGGTGATCGACGATGCCGAGGAGGCGCCCGACCAGTATGGTGGGGATTTCTGGGGCATGTCTCTGGTTATCGAGCGCTATGACCGGCGCTTCCTCGACGAGCACGATCTCCCCAGGGGAAACTTTTACAAGCTGATCGATCTCAACAACGACTACGCCGATCTGCAGCGTTACCAGTCCTGCGAAACCGGGGCCCCCATGAACTTTGAGGACATGGCCGGAACGCGATCCGAGTTCATTGCGAGCCGATCCGAGCAGTGGATTCGCGACCATGCCAACCTCGAGATGTATTATCGCTTCGCCGCGGTCCGGGAAGCAGTGCGCCACTACGACTTTCCCTGCCCAGGATGCAAGAACATGGCCTGGTATTTCGAAGCCAACTACGGACCGCAAAATGACTTCCGCGGGAGTTTGATGATCATGCCCCACGATTACGACGACACCTGGGGTCCGGTTTGGGACTATCGGAACGAGACGGTCATGAATGCCGTCGCCAACAAGCCCGAGATTCGCAAGGAGGAACGTAACGTGGTGCGGGCCTTCCGGGATCTCGTCTGGCAGCGAAATCAAATCGATCTTCTCATCGATCGACTCGCGGCCACCATCAGCGGGTTCACGCCGGCGGACGGGGCACGTTGGAGCAACGCCCCGGGCAGCGAGGGACGCGAGAACTGGGGCCCCATCGAGGCCAAGGTTGCCGACATGAAGAGGTTCGCCTGGGTCGGGGGCAGCTGGCCGGGCGGAACTGTGGGATCCGGAGGTCGCGCCGCCTTTCTCGATGCCTACGCCAACGACAACGCGATTCCCGGGACGCCCACCATCACTTACTCCGGCGAGGCCGGCTTCCCCGTGGACGGCCTCGCGTTGAGTTCCTCGGATTACGCCGACCCGCAGAGCGCCGCGACGTTTGGCGCGATGGAGTGGCGGATCGCCGAGATTACCCCGCTGGTCGGAGATACGATTGAGATTTTGCCCCGGGGCGCGTCGTGGCGCTATCTCGATGAGGGGTCCGACCAGGAAACGGTGTGGAGCTTGCCGGGATTCAATGACAGCACCTGGCAGGTAGGCGAGGGACCCTTCGGATACGGGTTCATAACGAACACCACTTTCAACACGGTCCTGGGATTCGGCCCCGACGATGACAACCGGCACATCACGACCTACTTCCGGACCACGATCGACATCAACGACCCCGCCGCCATCGAGTCCCTGGTTCTCCAGCTGAATGTCGATGACGGCGCGGTCGATTATCTCAATGGGATCGAGGTCGCCCGGGACGGAATGCCCGACGGCGTGATCAGTTTTCAAACTCCGTCACGCGACCTGGGGAACGAGGGCGTTTATGATGAACTCGAGATCGACGCCTCCGCGCTCGTTGCCGGGACCAATGTGGTTGCGGTCGAACTTCACCAGGAAGCCCCGGACAGCAGCGATCTGGGTTTTGATCTCGGCATCCAGGCCATCAGGTCGCCGGTCCCGCCGGGTGAAGATCCGAAATACGAGTGGAATGCCGGTTGGGAATCGGGCGTGCTCGCGTCATTTCAGCCGGCCATCACAATTCCCACCTCGGCGGTCCGGCCGAACCGGCGACACCGCGCGCGAGTCAGGCACATGGATAACACGGGTCGCTGGAGCCACTGGTCCGCCCCTGTCGAGTTCACGGCGACAGCTCCCGACACCTCGTTGTGGGAAGACGGACTCGTGGTCTCGGAGTTCATGTACAACCCGCCCGCGGCCAGCAATGCCGAACTTTCCGCCGGGTTCGAGAGGCAGGATTTCGAGTGGGTCGAGGTCAAGAACATAGCCGGGGTCCCCATCCCTCTCACCGAGGTTCGCTTCACCCAGGGAATCGACTTTGATTTCGACGGTGCGGACGTCACGTTGCTTGCTCCCGGAGCGTTCACGCTCGTGGTGCGGAATCGCGCCGCCTTTGAACTGCGCTACGGAAACGGTCTGCCCGTCGCCGGCGAATATCTAAACAACGAGGAAGGAGCCCTGGGCAATGGGGGAGAGCGACTCAAACTTTCCTATGGCGCAGGAATCCCGATTCGGGACTTCGTCTATGGCGACCTCCCGCCGTGGCCCGGGGCAGCCGACGGCGAAGGCGCCTCCCTCGAACTCATCAACCCCGGCAGCAATCCCGACCATGCGCTGGCCGCAAATTGGAAAGCGAGTACGGTCGTCGGGGGGAGTCCCGGCCAAACGTCCCCCGGACACACCTTTCAATCGTGGGCGGCGACCGTCTTTTCTCCGCCCGAACTCGACGATCTCGCAATCTCCGGGCCCGGTGCCAACCCCGACCAGGACACCTATTCCAATCTTGCCGAGTTTGTCCTCGGAGGAGATCCCTGGCGACCGGATTCCGGACTGACCTGGGTGGTCGTTGAAGACGGGGAACCTCTGTTCAAATTTCGTAAGCGAGACGATATCAGCGGAATCGTCTATCACGTGCAGCACTCGGATGATTTGCAATCCTGGCTATTGGGTCCCCCGTCGATTGTGCCGCTCGGTGAATCGCCGAACGGAGATGGCACGTCGACGGTTTCGGTCGGGCTTGCCTTCGAAGACACGGATCACTACTTCCGCTTGCTCATCGAGATGGAGTGATCACTTCAGCAGGCGGTCCATGATGTTGCGGACGATTCGATCCACGATCTTGTTCCCCGACTTGAGGCCATCCGACCAGTCGCAGCTGCCCACCGTGACGACCGTGCCGTTGCGAGTGTAGGTGCCGACGGTTGCGTAGCCGTCGTGCGCGAGATCCTCCGGGACGAGATTGCCCGGCCCGGCAGGCCACGATTTGCGGATATCGTGCGCCCATTTGAGGGTGCCTTCCGGTTCATCCCAGCGCGCCGACCCGGTGGCCACCACTTCAAAGTTTTTCGGCGTGCCGTCCCGTCCGGTCGCGATCGGATAGCCGTCCTTCCACACGATCTCGCAGCCATCGCATTCATAGCCGCAAATCCCGTCTTCCGCACCGAACTTGTCGCCTTTCTTCAGGCCCGTGCCCGCCAGGATCCAGTGCTCGGGGCGATGCGCGGTGTACTCGCCGGCGCCTTCTTCCACCGGGGCCTTCTCGCCGATCACTCGCCCGTTGTGAAACAGGCGGATGTGCTTGCCGTCATAAGTCGCGGCGACGTGGTGCCACTTGCCGTCGAGGATGACTTTGGGGTCGATCTTGCCCGCCAGTTCCACGTATCCGGAGTCGAATCCGAGACCGGTCCAGAGGCCGTTCCTCTCGCCCGCTCCGCCGAGGGCAAGAAGCTGACGCCCCTCGCCGTCTTCCTTCCGATAGATCATCAGCCAGGTTTCCGGCGCCGAGGCGGGGCGAACCCAGGCTGCGATGGTGATCTCATTGGTGGCCGGTCTCAGGCCCGGATAGTGGGCGACCGCGGCGGTCTGGTCTTTCCCGTTGAAGCGAAGCGCCTTCCCCTTTCTTCCTTCGACATAGGTAAACTTTTCCCCGATCTCCTCCGGAGCGGGCTGGCCCTTGCCCGGCGCGGCGTGATTGCGCAAGTCCCCGTCGAATCTCCACCAGGCAGCCAGTGCCTTCTGCGGAACTTCCAATTCGCCCCGCATGAGTTGCGCGATCGAGTCGGCGTCCAGGGCCTTGTTGTAGATCCTCAACTCATCGAGGTCGCCGTGAAAAAATTCGTCCGCGTTCCGGAATGACCCGATGTAGGCCGGCTGATCGCCGGGCACCAAGAGTTCTCCTTTTCCGCCCATGAACTCGCCGTGCAGGCCGTTGTATCCTCCGTAGGCGAATCCCACCCCGCTGAGATGGTTCTCCGGTCTTCCCAGGAGAGGCTCGCTCCACAGATCGGTCAACTCGGCGTGCTTGCCGGCCTTGAATGCCGGGTCGTGATCGTGGGCACGCTTGTAACAGACCAGTTCACGCCCCTGATTCTCGACCTTGACCTGCCAGCAGATCGAGTTGCCGCTGAAAAAGGCGACATTCCCACCGCGGGCGATGAAGGCTTCCAGGTTGTCGCGCATCCCGGCCGACCAGTACTCGTCGTGCCCGACGCTCAGCACCAAATTATATTTCGCCAGCTCCTCGGGATGAAATTCCAGATCGAGGTTGGCGCAGTAATCGATTCCGTATCCCGCTTTTTCCGCCCAGATGATGAACGGCTCGTCCCAGGTGTGATAGGAGTTTGTATTCGGATTGTACCACTGCTGACCCGGCTGCAATGGAGTGGGATAGATCTTGAATGGCTTGTCAAATGAGACCCGGGGAAAATTCGGACCGGAGTAGAGGGTGGTTCCGCCCCACTCGTTGTAGGCTTGATAGGTGTTGGTCGCGATCTGGTAGAGGATCTTGTTCTTCCTTCCTGGATTCGCCGACCGCACGATCAACAGAGCGTCGCGGGTTTCCGATTTTTCTTTCCCTCGATGGCCTTGAAGTTTGGCGATGTAGAGTCCGGACGGCCAGTCCTTCCCCACCGGCAGATCGATCGCCGCAGGCCATCCGCATCCGAACAGGGCCACCTTGGGCGGCACCGGATGGAGGCCGGCCTTGAGTCCCCGAGACTTCCAGACCGTCTTTGGTTCCGCCCCCACGCGCGTGATCTCCACGGAGAAGGTGTCTGCATTGGTGGACACATGGAGACCCACCGCATCGCCGGGGAGGCAGCTCATCTGCGCAAAGTAGCCTTCGATGGCGAGCGGATCGGAACCGTCGCCCTGCGCGACGAGAGTCCCGCCCGAGGCGGCCAGGGTCCCCGCACCCAGGAGTTGGTTCAGGAACCTGCGGCGGCTCGCGGCTCCTTCGGTCGATCGTAAATCGGAGGAGGGGTCGGTCATGGCAAATTCACTCTGGTTTCTCAACACCTTGATGCGAACGGAATCGTTTATCCAATCACAAAAACCATGCGCGCCCGAATCCACCCATCGGCAGTCCGCTTTTTGTCCGTCGTAGCAGCCAGCGCCTGCCTCGTTGCGCCCGTGCACGCGGAAGAGGACGCCCCCGGTTTCGAGATCACCAACTTGGCCGTCCAATTCTTCGAACCGGCGACGCCGATCCGTTGCCCAACGTGATCGTGACCGGGAAAGTACCGTCAAACCACATTGCAAGAGGCTCCGGTTCATCTTGAACCAGCCGCTTGACCGTTCATCGGCGCGGGCTCATTATCGATACAAGTGAGACCCGCAGTGCAGAACAGAAGCCGCCTATGGACGAGGGGCACCTTGTGCCTCTTTGCCACCGTCTTGTTGCCGGCGGCAGGGAAGGGCGAACCCAGCAAGGAGTTCCTTGAGAATCGCCCGAAAACGTTCCGCAACGACAACCGGACCGTCTGGCTGGACGCGGAGCAGCGTCCCGACGACGACATCTACACCCTCACGCGCCGGGCAACCTTTGAGACGAAAGAGGGCCGGAACGAATTCGCCCTTCAGGTGGCCGGCGACCTGGATCCATTTAGCCGCTTCGTCCGGCTAGACGCGTCGGCCAAGGTGGTCAACCCCAAGGTCCTGACCGACTCCTGCATCGACACCTCCTCCCCTGCGAGTGTCGCTGCGGCGCTCTGCAAGCCGGGCATGAGCGACCGGGAGAAGGCGATCGCCATATGGTACTTCCTCGCGGACAAACTGTTCTGGGCCGGGAACCCCGTCGAACACATCGAGGGGCAGTTGCATTACAGCTGCGATCCGACCATCGTCCTGAACAGCTACGGTTACAGCGAGTGCAGCAATCTCGGCCCGCTTGAAGTGGCCTACTGGCGGGCGGCCGGGCTGAAGGCACGGAAGGTCCGCAACGGCCACGACGGCAAGATTTTCCACAGCATGGCCGAAGTGTTCTACGACGGCGACTGGCACCTGATGGACCTCACTCAGCTCGCCTACTATCTTGAGCGCGATGACAAAACGATCGCGAGCGGGGCGGATCTCTGCAAGGATCCGGAGCTCGTGTTGCGCATGGTCAACGAGACTGGCTTCGATCCCACTTGGTGCACGGGAGATTACGTCGCCTCAAAGTTCGGCCAGATGTTCGGCGGCGGCACGACCGCACTCCCGGGTAGCAACTACAAGGAGTGGACGTTTCCGCCGGAACACAAGATGGATATCGTGCTGCTGCCGGGTGAGCGGTTCCAGCGGAACTGGTCGAACGAGGGATTCTACTGGAACGCCTGGGAGAACCATGCGCAGAAGAAATACACGATCGAAGAAGAGCTCGAGCACCGCCGAAAGAGGTGTCGGCAGTACTTCGCGAACGGATCTCTGACGTATCGCCTCGATCCCAAGGTCGCCACCTTCCGGTCGTTCCTTCACGGCGGCTCCAAGCTGGTTGTGGATCCGGAAGGCACCCCCCCCTGCCGGACCTCGCAGCCGTCGCAGGAGGGAACCTTCATCCTCCCCATCGACTCCTCCTATGTCATCACAGACCTGTCCGTCAAGGCGCTCGTCCGCCGGCCGGCCGCTGAAGACAGGATATCCGTCACCTATTCGGTGGATGGCGGGAAGAGCTACCTTCCGCTGCTCCAGGTCAAGGAGACCGGCGAGGAAGTCGCCGTCGTCGCCGAAGTTCCCATCCTGCGCGGGATGTATCACGTGCTCGTAAAATTCAGCTTTCTGTCCGGCGGTGCGGAGCCGTGCGGGCTCAGATCCGCAGAGGTTCGCGCGCGGCTCCAGAACAATCCGCGCAGCCTTCCGGGTTTGAAGGCGGGAGAGAACAAGATCGCCTATGAGTCCGCCTCCCAAGAGGGATCGGCCGCTCTCAGCTACGTCTACGTCGAGCGCCACAAGCTGCCGCTCGCTCTCCAGTGGCCCGACCTGCGTCGCGTCGGTCCGGACGCCGTGTTCCTGGCCGATCTCGCGAGCGGGGCGTCGATCCCGATCAAGTTCCAGAACACGGGCGGCGAGAAGATCACGCTGAAGCCCATCGTCACGCACGCGCCGGAAGGCTGGAGGATTGACTTTTCCAGAGAGGCCGCCGAACTCGAGCCGGGGCAAGAGACCGGTCTCACGCTGCGCTGCAAGCCGCCGGCGAACGCCGGGGAAGGGATCGTCGGCGCAGAGATCGACCTGCAGCCCAACGGGACGCCGGCGCGAAAGCGCCTCCTCCTGTGCGTCATGAAGGGAGCGATCTTCTTCGAGGCGGAGGGCACCACGCGCAACGCTCTGAGCACTCGGCGCGACAAGACGGCGTCCGGCGGGTTGTGCGTCGGCCAGCCGCCCGGGAAGAAAGGGTTCGCCTCGTATGTCGTCAACGTCCCCCGAGACGGCGACTACACCCTCGTTACCCGTATCGGCGAAGTCACGAAGTACGCCAGGGAGACGAGTTTCCGTTTCGCGCTCGGAGGCAAGGAACCGCGCGACGTGGGCGTCGATGAAAACAACATCTGGCGATCTAAACTGGACAACTACACGAAGCACTGGGCCTGGCGCATGCACAAGGAGCCGTTCCGCCTCAAGGCCGGACCGCACCGCCTCGTCGTGACGGCGCTGAGCCCCACGACCTATCTGGACTGTTTTGCGCTGGTGAGCGATAAGCAG
>CAUZKZ010000052.1:0-17876 GCA_963580345.1 Verrucomicrobiia bacterium
TTGGTCTATCGCAATTGCCTCGTTGCGGTGGTGCGACTCCTTCCCATCAAGGAGCAGATGCTCTTCGACAAGACCGCCTTCACCGCTCCCAAGGAACCCGGCGAGTACCCGTACGTTTGCACCTTCCCCGGCCACTGGCGGCTCATGAAGGGCGTCATGACGGTGGAATAGTTTGACTTCACGGGATCGTGACTCGCAGGCGAAGGAACAGTCTGCCGCCTCCCGGCGCACTGATCGTGACCACCACCCCGCCGCTGCTGGGCCCGCCCGGCGGACTGAATTGTGGGGCGGAGAGGTACTGGCCGTCGATCCAGTTGGCGCGGGTGGCGAGCCAGGATTTCATGTGAGCGATTTCGGCCGGCCAGCCGCCGGCGCGCGGGGAGTTCTTGGACGGCCAGCGGTCGAAGTTGGCGTCCTCGGCGTCTTGGCGATCGTCCCCGGGACGCAACCCCGTTGGGGTTGGGGGATGGGGGCGCAATTACCCCGGGGTAGGCGTTCGTGCCTCACGCCAACCCCGGGCTGCAAGACGCAATCCCGTTGGGATTGAGGGGCGTCGTATATATTGGGACACACCCACAATGGATCGAATAATGGGACACGGCCACAATGAACACTCTTCCTGGAGGCATCATTCCCGCTCAGGCGATGGTCCCGGCCAACTCCCTCGTCGCGCCTTGCATTTGGAAAGAATCTCTCTCGCCAAGTTCAACGCTCTTCGCGCGCAAGACCCTAGCGATCTTTCCTGACGAATTTCTGTGCCCGTTTTCCGATGATGTCTCCGGCATAGATGTTGCCCTTCGAATCGACTGCGAGGGCGTGGACCCAGTTGAGGTCGCCGGGTGATTCCTTTTTATCCACGCCCTTGGGAACGGTCCAGAGCTGCTGCACTTTCCCCCCGGGGTCGAAGCGCATGAAGAGCTGGTCTTTGGGCGGGCAGCCGAGCGGGGCGCCGGGATAATCGGGATGGGGATGCCAGGTGGACGGCGAAGAGCCGCAGACCCAGACCTCATCCTTGGGCGTGATCCAGATTCCCCAGGGAACGACAAGGTTCTGCCAGCTGTCGAGGAGTCGGCCGTCCTGGCTGTAAACCTGCACTCTGACATTGTTCCGATCGGCGACATAAAGGCGCCCGCGCGAGTCCATCGCAATCGCGTGCGGGAGGCTGAACTCCTTCCCACCCGTGCCGAGGCTTCCCCAGGACTTTACGAATTTCCCCTTCGGATCGAAATGCACCAGCCGCGAGTTTCCGTAACCGTCGGAAACGAAAATGTCTCCGTTGGGCGCGATCGCCATATCGGTCGGCATTTTGAGGTGCGTCTCGTCTTCGCCCCACTTGCCCGGAGTGCCGAGCGTCATGAGCAATTTCCCCTCCGGCGTGAACTTCCGCACCACATGCAGGCCGATGTCGGCCACCCAGACCGCGCCCTCGTGATCGATCTTCAGGTGGTGAGCGGTTCCGATCTCCCCCTGTCCCCAGGCGCGCACGAACGCGCCGTCACGGTCGTAGACCTGCACCGGCGGATCGGACCGCGTAAAGACGTATACCTGGTCTTTCGCATCGACCGCAATTCCCGGCATCGCTCCCCACTCGAAGTTGGCGGGCTTTTTCGGCCAATTCGGATCGACTTCATACCAGGGGGCCAGGTTCTTGCGCGGATAATCCGGAAGCTTGGCTTTTTCCTGGGTCTTTTCCTCCGCTTGCTTGTCGGCAATCTCCCTCACCTGTGTGAAGGCGAGGGTCAGCGAGCCGGCGACTGCAAGCAGACTCAACCAGAGGGCGTGAGAATGCGTTTTCATTGTTCTTGCATCAGGAGAGCGGGATTCGAAGCAACTTGCAAGCGAGACCGCGAATCCCGGGACGAGCCGGCTATCCGGGCGATTGGCTGGCCAGGGCCCATGCCTTTTCAGGAAATGATCCCGGCAGGGATCAGAGCTTGTAGCGCGGGGTTGATCCCGCCATGGCGGGAGATACCCCGGGACGAAGTTGTCATTGCGGAACCGATCCCGGCAGGGATCGCAGCAGCGTAATAGGCGCCCTGGAGCGCTCAGTGGGACAACCCGCATAATGCCAATAATTGCGAAGAATGTCGAATAATGGGACACACCCACAATGGTCCCCTTGGAGGCATCGATGGGAGCGGCAGGAGGGTTGTCGGAGTGCGGAAGCCCTGCTTCCGCTTTTGTGGCATTCGAAGCCTTGCTTCGTGGGGGTGGGGCCAGCGAGAGGGGACCAGCGAGAGGGGGGCAGACAAGAAGGGCGAGGGGGGACGCTGGGCATGCAATTGGGGAACCCCGAGGCGGTTGTGTCGCCGCGGGGAGGACGGAACCCCGTTGGGGTTGGGGATGGGGGCGGAGCGACCCGGGGTAGCTGTCGTTCCTCCGGCAACCCCGGGGCAGGACGCAATCCCGTTGGGATTGAGGGGCGTGTATTATGGGACACACCCACAATGAACGCGTTGGGATTGAGGGGCGTTGTGAATAATGGGACCCACCCACAATGTCTCTTTCTCGCCCTTTCGCCTTGTCGGCGGGCCGGTGGTCTCAACGGTCGGAATTTCGGGGAGCAGAGGGCGGGTGGGTTGCAGTCGGGGAATTCTTGAAGGTCCAACCGTTCAGGCGCGGATGACAGTTGAAACTGGTTTCTCAATCGGGCCGGTTTTTTTCGAAGCGATGGAGGGCGTGGCGTGGGGGTGGGAACTCCGGATTCGCTACCTGCGCCGGACTTTGTCACAGTGGGGCCTCGATGAAGGGCCTCGAAGAAAAGAGAGTGCTTGTGACGGGCGCCAGTTCCGGGATTGGACAGGCGATTGCGATCCGGTTTGCGGAAGAAGGGGCCCGCGTTGTGATCAACTATCGGAGCGGGCTCGAGGGGGCGCGTGCCACGGAGCGGGCCATCCTGGAGAGCGGTGCGAGGCAGGCCCCGATCGTGATGCAGGCGGATGTCGCCGACCCGGGCGAGGTCCATGGCATGTTCGATGCGGTGATGGCGGAGATGGGGGGAGTCGATATCCTGGTCAACAACGCGGGTTTCCAGATCGAAGGCCCGGCGCACGAGATTCCGCTGGAATCGTTCAGCCGGGTGATCGCCACCAATCTCACGGGCGCCTTCCTCTGTGCGCAACGCACGATTGCCGGTTTGCTGGAGCGGGAGGCCCCGGGGGTCATCATCAATGTCTCCAGTGTGCATGAAATCGTTCCAAAACCGCAATTCATCGGGTATGCGGTGAGCAAGGGGGGGGTGCAAAACCTGACCCGCACCCTGGCATTGGAGTACGCGCCGCATGGAATTCGGGTCAACGCGATCGGGCCCGGCGCCACGATCACACGCATGAACGACTCGTGGAAAGACGACCCGAAGCGGCGGGCGGATATCGAGAGCCACATCCCGCTGGGCCGCTCCGGCACCTCGGAGGAAATGGCGGCGGCGGTGGCATTTCTCGCCTCGGACGAGGCGTCCTACATCACCGGGCAGACCCTTTTCATCGACGGCGGCCTGACGCTCTACCCCGAATTCGGCACGCCGTGGTCGTCGTGATCCCGGCGTCGCCCTCGATTGCGGAGGAGCGGCAAGGCGTGAGACGGTGTCGGCGCGTGGGGCCCATGATCCCGGCAGGGATCACAGCTTGTAGCCCGGGGTTGAGGCCCGAGGGCGTGTCACGTCGCAGCCCGAAGGGCGCAGACGGAGGCCGAGGGACGACACCCCGGGAACCAGGACAAGTGATGGGTCCGATCCCGGAAGGGATCGCAGCGGTGTGGTCTCGTTGTGAGAGGAGGGCGAGGAACCGTCAGATGGGACGCGCAGAGGAGAGGTGTTTGGCCACGGGGTGCGGTCGCTTGCGCTGCCTCCCTCCCAGTCCCCGCAGAATGGCGGGAGCATGTCATGAGAATTCGGTGCCACCGAGCGCTCCAGGGCGCCCACGGCGCCGCTGCGATCCCTGCCGGGATCGGGTTCCGCCATGACGACTTGGTCCTGGGGTATCGCTCCCGTCTACGCTCCGCTACGCCGTGGCAAGCCGCTCAACCCCGCGCTACAAGCTCTGATCCCTACCGGGATCATGGCCTAAAGGCATAGGGGGCGGGGCGGTGGGCAGCCGCCGGAAAAATGCGGGCAGGGACGCCCGCATCCACCAGGGGGAGCTCAGTTGCAGGGGGGTCAGTTCTTGAGGACCACGAGGCGGATGAAGCCCTGGGCGTCGAGGTCGAGGGGGAGCGCGGCGCGAATGGTGACGGTCTCGGTGCCGTCGCCGTTATCGGTGGGCGTTCCAACCACGAGGGAGGTCTCGGTCCAACTCACGAGGCCGGGCGACACCTCGGCCCGGTAAGTGAGGTCGAGGGCTTTCTTGCGGCGCCGGAAGGTGAGGCTCAGGTAATTTTCACCGCCCTCGGTGACCACCGTGGCGGCCGGCAATGCGCCGGAGTCGGGAATCCTGGGATCAAGCCCGAGGGCGAACTCCATGAGGGTGACGATGCCGTCGCGGTCGAGGTCGGCCGCGAAGCCGCTGACGAGGGGATCGGCCCGCTCGGCGGCGGTGAAATGATAGTTCAGCCAGCCCTCGAAGGTGTGCGAGAGGGCGCCATTTGGAGCACCGGGGGTGCCGAGGAGCTGGCAGCTGATTCCCCAGGAGGCGGGGTCGTTGGCATCGGCCGGCGCGCCGTTCTCGTCCGCCGTCACCAGGGTGTAGCCTGCGCCGTCGGTGGGGGAGTACCAGGCGTCATCGAAGGCGAAGTTGAAGATGTCGCTGCCGTCGATCCCGACCAGCCGGACCGCCTCGCCGTCGTTGTCGAGCTTGTTGGCGTAGACCCCGGCGACCGGCAGGCCGGTGCCGTGACGCCGCTCGAAGGCGGCCAGGTTCTCGACCAGGACCACGTATTCGCCCGCCGGGAGCGTGGTTCCCAGCGGAAAGGCGAACTCGATGCCGCCGAGAAACGCGGCGCCGCTCAGGTCGATCGTTTCGTTCCCGATGTTCTTCAATTCGAGCCACTCGAAGTCGTCATCATTCCAGGTCGGATCGGTCAGCGCTTCGGCGGGGGTCGGATTGGGCGGGTGGTAGTTCATCTCGCTGAGGACGAAATTGCCGGCCTCCGCCGCGGTTCCGATCACATAGACCGCCTCCTTCGGGGCACTCCAATCGCCGCCCGAGCTGCGGGCGCGGGTTCGGACCAGGGTCGTCTCCATGATCGGGATGGTGGGGGCTCCAGGCGGCGTCGCGATCGCGGAGAGAGAGGCGTCGAATCCGAGATCGTTGCTGCTGGCGGTGGCCTGATGCAGTTCGACCGCCAGGAGGTTGGCGCCGTTTACGAGATCGGCGGGATCGAGCGCAATTTGATGGTAGATCGACTCGTCATCGCGCGCGATGGTGGCCTCGGCGAGGTCCCGAGACCCGGTCGGGCCCGCCAGCATGTTGGTGCGTACCGCCTCCTTCCCGTTGAGGTAGACGATCGCGCCGTCGTCGCGGAGGATTTCGAACGCCAGGGACTGGACCAGCGTCGGGTCGGCGACGTTGAAGACCTTGCGGAAGTAGTAGGTGCGGTGGGCCATTTCGACCGGTCCCACCTCGAGTGTGGTGCTCACGGTCGCACCGCCGACATCGCCGAACCCCAGGACCGCCGGTCCGCTCTGCCAGCCGCTGTCGTCGAAGAGAGGATGCTTCCAGTTGGTGGCATCGTAGGAGGGGGCGACGATGTCACTGGAGCCCTGGTCCGATCCGTCGTCGAGTATCGACCAGTCCGCTCCGCGCGCAACCATGGTCACCTGCGCATAGTGCCTCCTCCGCCGCCCGGCGCGAGGGCCTGGGCGCTGGGATTGATGCCGCCACCCGGTAGGCGCGGATCGCTCCCGTCGGTGGTGTAGTAGACGGCTTCCGTGCTGGCGACGCTGACGTTGAACGGGGCCGGCCTCGCCTCCCCGTCGGGAATCAGGAACGGCCGGGTGAGGAACTGGGCATCCATCCAGGCGAAGCGGTCGACGGCCCAGTCCTTGATGAACTGGACGTGGGCCTCCCACGTCTCCTGGCTGTTCTTGAGGTGCGAGGGCAGGCTCGACTGGAAGCCGGTCTGCGGACTTCCCAGCGTGCCCCACTTGATAAAGTTCCGGCGCTGCGGACTGATCGATGCTCCGTCCCCATCGAGAGTCGCGGCGAGATCATCGACGCGGGCGTGAAACACGGCCGTGTCGAGGAGATTTCCCGGGGCGCGCAGCTCGCCGTAGCGGTCGATGAACAACTGCATGAAGTCCGGATCCTGCAGGATGAGGCGGTACCAGTCGTGGCGCGCCATCGAGGAACTATGCGCCCCGTCGCTCAGCCCGTTCTCGCGCGCGCCGCGGTTGTAGGCGTGGTCCCATTGCCAGCCGGAGCCCGTCGCCCCGTCGATGCCGGTGAGGTGGGAGTTGAAACAACACGAAATGCCGAAGCTGAGGTTGTAATCCCACAGCGGCCCGTTCACCAGCTTCCCACCGCGGTCCTTGTAGAGATAGGCGCTGCGCACGTAGTCGTCCTGTTCGCGCGCGAACTCGTTGATGACGATGGCGTCGATCCAGGAGGGGATGTCGATGAATTTCGCGTAACCGCGCGACGGGTGATTCCACCGGCTGGTGCGCAGGATGTTGTCTAAATCGTTGACGAAGGAGCTGATGAAATCGCGCTGTGCGTTTGTCACCGGCTCGGGATCGTGGATCTCGAGGTAGTTCCAGCCCGAGATGCGGGTCTTGTTGGCGACGTTGGATTCGTGGCGAATGATGTAGCCCCCGTCGGGGTCACCGGGCGGGAGGGAATTGAGGGGCGTGACATTGACGCGGTTGTTGTCGATCTTGATGGACTCCGCCACGTAGTAGACGCCCTGGTAGTCGGAGGCCGTGATCGCTCCGCCGTTGGTATTGAGAAAGACCTCGCAATAGCGGGTGCGGGACGCCGCGAAGCCCATGTCGCGGCCCAGTCCGAAGATGAGCGGGTTGCGCATCAGGGCCTCGTCCACGTAGGGCGCGCCGAAGACCCAGTCGTTTTCGCGCGGCATCCCGAGGAGGCTGACATTGCGCGGCTGGGAGTCCTCGTTCCAGGTCTCGACCCGGTATTGCTTTTTGGCGAATCCCGCCGAACTCGCCCCGCGGATGCGCATCCCGGAATGCAGGCAGTCGTCCGGCGGATTGGAAAGCGAAGCGTGGCCGGTGAGCGGATCGACCTCGAAGACGCTGATCTGGGTGTACTTCAGGTTGCTGCCGGGGCCCGGGATGCCGCCGGTGTTGAAGTTCTCCAGCACCAGGATCGGCATGGTGGACGAGAACACCGAAGGGGCGCGCACCCCTCCCAGATTCGAGCTGGTGGCGAGCTGCGTGTAGACTCCCGTATCGGTCTCGCCGCCGTCGCCCGTGAGCCGGTCAAAGACGCGGGCGCGCAGGCGCGTCGTGGACGTGAAGGTCAGCGGCGAGGTGTAGCGGGACGAACCGGTCGTCGGGGCGGCGCCGTCCGTGGTGTAGCGGATCACCCCGCCCGGGAAGACGGACTCCAGCGCCACCTCGATCGAGTCCGTAAAGGTCGCGCACTTGATGGAAAAGACGGGCGGGGGCAGCGGGGCGGCGATCCCCGGCCCATTGCGGGCGCAGGGAGTCGGCGAGGCGAAATAGGCCTCGGGGTCGGAGGGCGCCTGTCCATCGATTCCATAGGAATAGCCCGCCTCCTGCACGGGAAAGGCCGGCGCGAACTCGTGAAGCACGGTCGAACCGTCCGGGCCAACCAGTGCCAGGTACTCGCCATTGGAGGTCAGCGCGAAGTTGGCGTGCAACTCGGCGCCCGCCACGGCGCGATCCTTCCCGGAAGCGAAAACCACGAGGTAAGCACCGGCCTGCACCGTGACGTCCGGGAACCGCCACTTGGTTGGATTGTTCGGATCGTCGGTTAGGAAGTGGCCGTTGAGGCCGATGGATCCCGCGGTGGGGTTGCAGATCTCCAACCAGTCCGGCGTGTCGCCGTCCTCGTCCTCGAAGGAATCGTTACCCGAGGTGAGAAACTCCGAGAGGAGCACCTGCGTGGCGGGCGGATCGGGCGGAGCAATCTCCCGCAGGACGTAGGCGTTGAGCTGCGCATAGCGAAGAGCGGGATCAGTGGCATGCGTCCCGCGGAAGGAGAAATCCTGCGAGGTGCCATCGGCCGTGAAGGTCCCCACCACGTACTGCGGGGGCGCCGGGATGCCCCCGGCGTCACCCATATAGAGAGTGGTGGTGTTCGCCCCGCCCGTGATCTCCATTGATCGCGAGTGGCAACAGGCCCGCAGGTCGCTGACGAACATCTGGATCGAGTAGGTCTGCCCGGCGGTGAGGCCGCCGATCGCGAAGGAATGCGGGTTCGCGGCGGTGCTGCCTTCGCCCGCCTCGTCGATGAGGCTGTCGAAAGCGGCGTCGGTACTGCCGAGGAGGCCGGAATTGACCGGGACGCCCGGAAAGTCGTCGGCCGCCGTGAAGGACAGGTTCAGGCCGGCCGGATCGACCACAATCGCCGAACTTCCCTCGTTCACGGTTGCGACCAGGGTCCCGGCGCCGATCAGATCTCCGGGTCCGGTGATGGGCTGGGGTGCCTGCCAGAGGACGTCCGCGGCCCGCGCGGTTGTTGAAAACAAGGCGATGACGGCGAGGACAGTCCCGTCGAAAATAAGGGAGGCGAGGGTTTTGATTGTCATGAAAGGGGGGGCAGAGCAGGACGGCGCGAAGGCGTCGGAGAAACTCCCCTGAATTGTGCCATTCGCCTCACCCAACTAATACGACGGCACCCCGGCCTGCAAGGGCTCTCGCGCCAATTCCCCTGATACGAGGTATACTCCAAGGCGAGCGCACCACGTGCCGATGGTGAGGCGATCGAAGGGGTCCATGGGTGGGAGCGGCCGCCGACGGGCCGCCCTGCATGTAATTCCTAAGCGAGCAACTCCTTCACCACGCGCGCTTCCTCGACCCCGGTGAGGCGCTGGGCGAGGCCCTGGAACTTCACTGAGAAGCCTTCGTGGTTGAAGCCGAGGAGGTGCAGGATGGTGGCATGGAAGTCGCGGATGTGGAGCGGGTCGCGCACGATGTTGTAGCTGAAGTCGTCGGTCTCCCCGTAGATCGTGCCGCCCTTGGTCCCGGCCCCGGCCATCCACATCGTGAAGCAGCGCGGGTGGTGATCGCGGCCGTAGTTGGTCTTGCTGAGACCGCCCTGGCTGTAAATTGTGCGTCCGAATTCGCCGCCCCAGATGATGAGGGTGTCGTCGAACATGCCGCGTTGCTTGAGGTCGTTGATGAGGGCGTAGCAGGGCCGGTCGACGTCCTTGCACTGGGCCGGCATGCGGCCGTTCACGTTGCCGTGGTGGTCCCAGTTGTTGTGGTAGACCTGGATGAAGCGCACCCCGCGCTCCGCGAGGCGCCGCGTCATCAGCGCGACGTTGGCGAAGCTGCCGGGCTTCTTGGCCTCTTCCCCATAGAGATTGAAGGTGTGCTCGGGCTCCTTGCTCAGGTCGGTCAGTTCCGGCATGCTGGCCTGCATGCGGGCCGCCATCTCGTACTGGCGGATGCGGATGAGGGTCTCGGGGTCGCCGAGCTCCCGGTAAGTGAGTTCATTGAGCTGATTGAGGCCCTGGATCGTGCGCTTGCGGATCGAGTCGGGCACCCCGGGCGGGTTGTTGATGTAGAGGATGGGATCTCCCTTGCTGCGGAAGGAGACGCCCGCATGCTCACCTGAGAGGTAGCCGCTGGACCACAACCGCGAGGAGATGGCCTGCTCCTGCTCCCGGTTGCTGGGGGTGGCGACCAGCACCACGAAGGTGGGCAGGTCTTCGTTCATGGTGCCCAGCCCGTAGGACGCCCACGAACCGAGACAGGGGCGTCCTGTGATCTGGTTCCCGGTCTGCATCGCGGCGATGGCCGGTTCGTGATTGATGGCCTCGGTGTGCAGGCTGCGCATCCAGCAGATGTCGTCCGCGCACTGGGCGAGATTGGGGAGAAGTTCGTCGTTCATCCACATCCCGCAATCCCCCTTCTGGGCAAAGGGGTACTTCGAGGGCGCGACCGGAAAGCGCTTCTGGCCGCTCGTCATGGTGGTGAGCCGCTGGCCGCGCCGGATGCTGTCGGGCAGGTCCTTGTCGTACCACTTCTGCATCTCCGGCTTGTAGTCGAAGAGATCCATCTGGGAGGGCCCGCCCACCATGTGCAGATAGATGACGCGCTTGGCCTTGGCCGGGAAGTGCGTGTTGAGGGTGCCGGCCGCGTTCGCCTGGCCGGTGAGGGTGCGGCCCAGCAGGGAAGCGAGCGCCGCCCCGCCGAGGACGTTCCTGCCCTGCGACAGGAAGTAGCGGCGGGAAAGGGTCTGGAGGAGTTCCTGGTCGAGGTTCATGGGCGGGGGGAGTTCAAAGTTCGGCAAGCTATCTGTTCATGAACTTGCGGCCCTTGATTTCGGTCCGTTGGAGGTAGTTGGTGAAACCGTCGAGGAGGCGGCCGATCTCAAGGCAGAGTTCGTATAGTTCGGTGAACTCATCGTCGGTCAGGTAAGATTCGTCGAGGGCGACGTAGAGTTGGGAGCGGACTTCGCCGCAGGAGCCCTTGGAGTGGGACAGGAACTGGATAAACTCCTTGTTCCCTCCCCGCTCGAATCCCTCCGCAATGTTGGAGGTGATGGAAATTGCGGCACGCCTCATCTGGTCCCGCAGCGCAAAGTCCTTCGCAAACTCGCCCCGCCGTGAATGGCGATAAATGTTCTGCGTCAACTCCCGCCCCTTCTGCCACGCCAGGACATCCTCAAACTTTTCGATCGTAGCCATGATGAGAGAGAAACTTTAAACCTTAAACTTTGAACTACCCTACTTATTAAGCACCTCATCAAGGTTGAGGAATTGATTACAAAGCATCGTCCACGCCGCGAGCGTGGTGGGTTCGAGTTGGGCGTCCGGCTTCGAGTCCCCGACGGCGATGAGCTTGGCGGCGTCCTCCGGTTTTCCGGAGTAGTAGGCGCGGAGGTCGACGAGGCTCGCCATGACGATTCCCGATTCGTTCTCCTTGAGGGGCCGGCAGAGGACGCGGTGGGCGATGAAGTCGATGCCCCTGGCGTCGTCGCCGGAGCAATCCGCGAGCGCGAGTTGGGCGAGGTGGCGGGCCGCTTCCACGAACTGGGGATCGTTCATGGTGACGAGGGCCTGCAGCGGGGTGTTGGTGCGCTCGCGGCGGACGGTGCAGACCTCGCGGCTGGGGGCGTTGAAGGCATCGAGGTTCGGCGGGTGGGCCATGCGCTTCCAGAAGGTGTAAAGAGTGCGGCGGTAGAGCTTCTCGCCGCTGTCCTGCTTGTAGTCGCGCGTGTTGCCACCGGGCAGGCCGACCACGTCCCAGATGCCCTCCGGCTGGTAGGGCCGCACGCTGGGGCCGCCCTTCGTATTGGAGAGCAATCCGCTGGCGGCCAGCGCGTAGTCGCGGACCATCTCGGCATCCATGCGGAAGCGCGGTCCGCGGCTGAGGAAGCGGTTGTCGCGGTCCTTCTCCAGTTTCTCGGGGGTGGCGACCGCGCTCTGCCGGTAGGCCGCGCTGGAAACGAGCAGCTTCATGAACTGCTTCACGTCCCAGCCCGACTCACGGAATTCCACCGCCAGCCAGTCCAGCAATGCGGGGTGGGTGGGCGGCATGCCCATGATGCCGAAGTCTTCGGAGGTCACCACGATCCCCTGCCCGAAGAGTTCCTGCCAGAGGCGGTTCACGGTGACCCGCGCGGTGAGCGGATTTTCGGGAGCGACGACCCACTGCGCCAGGCCCAGCCGGTTGCGCGGCGCGTCTTTGGGCAGCGAGGGGAGGGCGGAGGGGGTGTCGGCTTGGACCTCCTTGCCGGGCTTGTCGTACTGGCCGCGCATGAGGATTTTGGCCATGGGCATCCCGTCCTTCTCCTTCTGGATGTGGGTGATGGCACCCTTGGCCTTCATGCCTTCACGCTCCGTTTCGAGTTTGGAGATGGTATCGGTCAGCGCGACGTACTGCTTGTCGCCGGTGGAGAGGTAGTGCTCGAAGAGCGTTTTGGTCTGGTTCGGGGTGCGCTGGTCGGGCGCCACGGCGAGGATGGTGCGCAGGGGACCCGAGCCGGCCAGTGCTTTCACCTCGCCCGGGGTGACGACGCGCTCGTAGATGCGGATGTCCTGCACGAACCCGTCTTCGTAATATTCGCCGTTGCTGCGCTGACCGATGCGCAGGGGAGTTGCGGTCTGAATCGAGGCGCCGGGTTTGAGCGAATTAGTCTCGACCTTCTTGGCCTGCTCTTCGCCGTTGTGATAGAGCTTCACGCCCTCCGGCTTTCCGCTGCCGTCGTAGCTGACGAAAACGTGGTTCCACTCCCCGGGTTGGAGGACCGCTTTCTCGGTAATCACCTTGAGAGCGTTGTCGGGATAGCTGTCGACCAGGTGCGTGCCGAATTGCCGGTCGTTCTGCCAGAGGTCCCAGCCGCGGTTTTTCTTTTCGCTCTCCATGCGGGCGAACACCGCGGCGTTGATGCCCCGCGCGGTGCGGATCCACGCCCCGTAGCTGAAGGCCTGGTCGAGCTTGTAGTTGCCGAGATCCCCGAGGTCGAAGGTGCGGTTCCGCTTCAGGCGGGGCGCGGGGCCGATCTTGCCCTTGGGATCCCAGGTGAGGAACCCCTTCGACTTGAAGATGGTTTCCTTCCCGTGCACGAGGCTCTTGACCTTGTCGCCGAGCCCTTCATTGAGGAGGACATGGAGGGCGAGACTGTCCTTCGGCTGCGCCTCGTCGAGTTTCTCCGGGCCCGCCGAGGCCGCCCACTTGTCAAAGTCGGCGCGTGCCGCGTTCTTGCGCTCCTCCAGGCCGGCCCTGGCCTCCGCGATCGACTTGTCGATCGCATCCCGGCGTGCCCGGTCCTCGATCGGCGGCACCTTCATGACGGGCCCGCGACCGTCCGCCGAGTTTCCGTCCAACGCTCTCTGCGTCGTGTTGCGGAAGAAGGCGGCCATCGAGTAGTAATCCTGGGTCGTGATGGGATCGAACTTGTGATCGTGGCACTGCGCGCAGTTGGTGGTGAGCCCCATGTAAACCCAACCCAGGGTCTGCACCCGGTCGGCGGCATAGATGGCGAGGTTTTCCTCCGCGATGGTGCCGCCTTCGTTGGTGGTGATGTTGCAGCGCTGGAATCCGGTCGCGATGAGCTGGTCGAGGGTCGGCTCCGGCAGGAGGTCGCCCGCCAGTTGCCAGACCGTGAACTTGTCGAAGGGCAGATTCTGGTTGAAGGCGCGCACCACCCAGTCGCGGTACGGATACATCTCGCGGTAGTTGTCGAAGTGCATTCCGTGCGTGTCACCGTAACGCGCCGCGTCCAGCCAGTAGCGGGCGCGGTGCTCGCCGTAATGCGGGGATGCGAGATAGGTGTCGATCAGCTTCTGGTAGGCGTCCTCGGTCGGGTTGGCGGCGAAGGCCTCGACCACCGTCGGATCCGGCGGCAAGCCGGTGAGGTCGAGCGCCACCCGCCGCGCGAGGATGCGCGGGTCGGCCTCCGGCTCGGGCGAAAGTCCATTCCGCTCGAGCGTGGCCAGCACGAAGCGGTCGACCGGGGTGCGGGCCCCGCCGTCCTTCTGCACTTCCGGGAGGGCGGGTCGCACCGGCGTGATGAGCGACCAGTGCGCCTGCCAGTTTGCGCCCTGCTCGATCCAGGTCTTGATAAGCGCGATCTGCCCGGAGGTCAGCTCCATCTTGCTGTCCAGGGGCGGCATGTGGTCGTCTTTGTCGTCGGTGGTCAACCGCCGATACAGATCGCTCTCCTCCGGCTTGCCCTTCACGACCGGCGGTGGCCCGCCTTTCTTCCCGGTGAAGAATCCCGCTTCGGTATCGAGGCGCAGGTCGGCCTTGCGGGCTCCCGGGTCCGGTCCGTGGCACTTGAAGCAGGTCTCGGCCAGGATGGGCCGGATTTCGCGGTTGAACTCGATCTGCGTCGGAGCAGCCGCGAGCGGGAGGGCTCCCGCCAGGGCAGCAACGAGGGTGTAGGAACGTGAAGTCATCTTGAGGTACTGGAATTTACGGCCGATAAAGCCGGGTTACTACGCAGAATCTGTGTTTTGGTCTGCGGTCAGGGGCGATCCGGGGTCGCTCGGTCAGGCGACAAGACCTCCCGAATCGCGGCTTTTACGCGGGATTCCATGCCCGGCGCGATCCAGCTCCAATCGTTCAGGTTTTCATCGTGCTCGGTCCAGGCCCGCTCGATCGGGATGTAGCCCGGCGCGCATTCCCCGTATCCGACCACCATGACGAAGGACTTCGGGCGCAGCGCCTGCGCATAGAGCTGGAACTCGACGTACATCTCGGCTGGAAGCAGGAGAAGCTGAGCCGCCCCGAAGTCGACGAGGGGCACGTCGATGTCCTGCCCGCTCGCGATGCGCTTCCGCCAGCTGAGTCCCATCGCGGCCTGGCCTTGGCGCGCCCGGTCCTTGCCCTCCCGCACGGTCTTCTCCATCTCGTCGTTGGTGTAGCCGGCCGAGGTGCGGGGATCCAGCTTCAGCGCTGCGACCCGGTATTTCGCACCGCGCAAAGGGTGTTTCACCGTGCCTTTCGAGGCGGCCACCATCCCTGCGTAGAGCCGGTCCGCAAAGACCTGCCGCATTTCCGGTTTGCCGTTGTTGTACTTCCCGGCCGTGATGTTTCCGGAAGCCCCGCTGGCGTAGATCTGAAGCGCTCCCGGCGTCTCGCCCTGGCGGCGGGCGCGCGCCAGCCCGGGAAAGTCGGCAGAGATCCTGCTCGTCCCGTAGTAACTCATCGGGTGGGTCGAGTAGCTGCTCAGCTCCGCCAGCAACGTGTCGCCGTTCCAGAAGCTGATCGTTTTCAGCATCGGATCGATCGTTCCTTCCGGGGCGGCCCGTCCCGCCAGGTTGCCGCCGCTGCTGTAGCGTCCGTAGTTGGGAGTGCCGTCCGCATTGAGGAAGCGGCGATTGGAGGCAATCCCGGCGACCCTGGCCTGGCCGGTGCCGAAGTGGGTGACCGCCTGGGCCGACCCAAGAGCCTTGCGCAGGGCCGTCGCGGTTTTTTGCACGGCGCGCTCGTGAAACTCCAGGTCGATCAGCTGCGTTTCGGAGCCCGCCGCCTCCAGGAGGCGCTGCGCCGCGAGGTCGGCCAGCGGCGTGTCGTGCTGGTGCACAGCCGCGACCAGGACCCGTTCCCGCTTCGTCCCGGCCGCCTCCGCGAGCGCCACCCGCCAGCGGTCGTAGGCATCGTTGCGGATCTCGGCCCAATCGATCGCGACAAAGACGAGCGGAGCGGTTTCTTTTCCAAGCAGCGCGAATCCCTTCGCGAAGAGCGGCGAGTCCACCGCGGTGGCTTCCTTCGCTCCGCCCGTGAAGAGCTGGTGCCCGAGCGGCGGCGTCACGTCCGCCGAAAAGGGAGCAAGGCGGAACTGTTCAGCCTGGGCAGCGGACGCAACCAGGGGGAGAAGAAGGACGACGAGCGCGCAGCGTGACATTGAGACACGTTGTCATCAAGGCGCGGCGGTTGTCACCTTCAGAATCGGAAAGGCCGGAGCCGGGGGCAGGATTCCTCCGAGGCCACCGCGAAATCCTACTATTGCGCTGCCATCGCCAAATTTCCTATGGTTCCGGGCGATGGCGAATTCTGCATGGCGATTCGGAGCTCTCGTGGCCGCATTCTTTGCGGCCGCCCCATTGCCCGCCGTTGCGCAGGATGAGAAAGAGAAGCCCTTCGGCATCGAGGAACGCGTGCCGTGGACCACCTCGCGGATCCAGGGCACCCCCGAGCCGCCCCGCCGCTACCGTCTGCAGGGCGCTTTCCCGGAGTTCAAGTTCACCAGGCCGGTCGAGGCCGGCCGGCTGCCGGATTCGAATCGCCTCCTGATCGTCGAGCAGGACGGCAATATCTACTCGTTTCCCCAGGACGGAGCGGGGGACCAACCCGACCTGTTCATCGCGCTGAAGGAGGCGGTGCCGAAATTTGCGATCGCCTACGGCCTCGCGATCGACCCCGGGTTTCGCACCAATCGCTACGTCTATCTCTCCTACGTCCTGCAAGGCACCCTTCCCGAGGGCACGCGCGTCTCGCGCTTCCGGTTGGCGGAGGGGGACCCGCCGCGTCTCGATCCCGCCAGCGAGCAGATTCTCATCACGTGGCTGGCGGGCGGACACAACGGGGCCTGCCTCAAGTTCGGCCCCGATGGATATCTCTACATCACCACCGGAGACGGCCGCATGCCGAACCCGCCCGACGTGCTGCGCACCGGCCAGGACTGCAGCGACCTGCTCTCGTCGGTTCTGCGCATCGACGTTCATCCCGCCGGGGGGGACCGCCCCTACGCGATCCCGGCTGACAACCCCTTTGTCGGCAGGCCGAATGTGCGGCCCGAGATCTGGTCCTTCGGCTTCCGCAATCCGTGGAAGCTGTCCTTCGACCGGGAGACCGGCGACCTCTGGGTCGGCGACGTCGGCTGGGATCTGTGGGAACTCGTCTTCAAGGTCGAGCGCGGGGCGAACTACGGCTGGAGCGTGGTGGAGGGCAGCCAGCCGATCCACCCCGACGACCCGCTCGGGCCGGCCCCCATCTCGCCGCCCACCGCCCAGCACCCGCACTCCGAGGCCCGCTCCATCACCGGCGGCTATGTCTATCGCGGAACGAAATTCCCCGACCTGCAGGGCGCCTACATTTACGGCGACTACGAAACCGGGAAGATCTGGGCGCTCCACCACGAAGAAGGCGCCGTCAATTCGCCGCGCGAGATCGCCGATACCCGCCTGCGCATCATCACCTTTGGTGAAGACCACGACGGGGAACTCATCGTGGTCGATTACGGCGGGTCGCTCTACCGGTTCGAGAAGAACGAACCCGCCGGCGAATTGCCGCCTCCCTTCCCGAGGAAACTCAGCGAAACCGGCCTGTTCGCGTCCGTCCCCGGGCACCTTCCGGCCCCCGGCGTAATCCCGTACTCGGTGAACGTCGAACAGTGGGCCGACGGCGCCACCACCGAACGTCTCCTGGGCCTTCCCGGCGATTCGCAGATCGGTCCAGGGGCGCCGTGGAATCTCCCCACCCACGCCGTCGTCGCAAAAACGCTCTCGCTCGAGATGGAAGTCGGCAAACCGGAGAGCCGGCGGCGGATTGAAACGCAGATCCTCCATCGCCATCCGGAGGGCTGGCGGGCCTACACCTACGCGTGGAACGAGGAGGGCGGCGACGCGGACTTGGTCGGCGAAGCCGGCGACCGCCGCCTCATCACGATCCGCGACCCGCGCGCACCCGGCGGACAGCGCCGCCAGCGCTGGGAGTTCTTGAGCCGCGCCAACTGTTTCAGCTGCCACAACGGGCGCGGCGGGAGGCTGCGCGCGGTCGATGCCGCGCAATGGAACCGCGAGCACCGCTACGGCGAGGTCTCCGACAACCAGCTTCGCACCCTGCGCCATCTCGGCCTCTTTTCCTCGCCCCTCCCTCCGGAGACCTCGGCCCTCGCGATCCCGCACGACCGCGCCGCCAGCCTCGAGCGCCGGGCCCGCACCTATCTGCATTACAACTGCTCGTTCTGCCACCGTGAGAACGGAGGCGGGCTGGTGCCGATGAATCTCGTGATCGGCCAGCCGCTCGAAAGGCTGGCTGTGCTCGACGTCGCCCCGCAGCGCGGAGACTTCGGGATCGAGGCCGCTAAACTGGTCGCACCCGGCGAGCCCCTGAAATCCATCCTCTACTATCGCATGGCGAAGCTCGGATCCGGCCGCATGCCTCACCTGGGTTCATCCCGCGTCGATCCGCAGGGGATCGAGCTGATCTACGAATGGATTCGTTCCCTGCCCCGCACTGACGATCCTCGCGGAGAGGCGTTCGCCAGGATCGCCTCGGCCGAATCCGCAGAGGTGCGGAAGGCCCTGGTGCGGGAAGCCATCGCGTCCACGGACGGCGC
>CAUZKZ010000053.1:0-17755 GCA_963580345.1 Verrucomicrobiia bacterium
AGAAGCGGGGAACCGCCTCTGACGCCCCTTCGCTCATGCTTCTTCCTCCACCCGGGCCGGGGTCTCATACGCCACCGCTTCCACCGCCGGATCCTGCAGGGAATCCACGAAGGCGACCCACTCCCTCCACTCCTCGGCGTGGGGCGCGGTGGGTTGGCCATCCCGCAATTCGCCCAGGACCAGGAAATTGATGGCGAGGTCCTCCCCGCCCACGGCCCGCACCCGGCCGTAGAGAGCCCGCATTTGTTTCGGGGACAGAGCCCAGCCCTCCACCAGCAACACCACCCCGAGATCCGCGGCCCGGATCGTCTCGAGGGCCTCTTTTTCCCGGTCCTCGTCCAGGACCGCCGCGGCATGACGGCTGCTGGGATTCACCCGCAACTCCCGCAGGAGGAATTCCCGCACCGCTTCCGTGCGCACATTCGTCCCGCCCACATCGATCAGCACCACCCCGTCGGCCTGCCCTGGGCTGGCGACGGTCCGCTCCACCTTGGTGAGGCGCCTCCAAAGATCGCGGTGCCGGGGGGCCTGGAAGGCGAGAGTCGCCAGGGCCCGCCGCTCCCGGTGCAGGCACAGCACCCACACTCCCAGGCGCGGCAGAAGTCCGTAAACCACTACGCTCACCATGAGAAACGGCCACATCTTCTCCACTCCGGCTTTCTCGTAAAAGAACTTCTCCAGCACCGAGTAATCGATGTCGCTCTCCACCGGCGGGGGCCCGAGGCCCGACCACGACCAGGGAAGCGCCATGGCCTCGATGAAACTCAACAACCCCCACCCGCTCCCTTCCAGGGTCGACTCCCAGTAAAAGCGCACGCTCAGAAAGAACAGGCACCCGAAGAATCCCGCCAGGAGGCCGAGGTTGAACGCGACCGCCACTCCCTGCGTCAGGCGCGCCAGACGCCACGAGAGCACCGAGCGGTATCCCGCTCCCCCTTCCAGCAATCCCTTCCACACGGCCCGGTCCGCCAGCCCGGAAATCCGTTGCACCAGCCACACCGCACCGCGTTGCAGAAGCGTGAGCGCCCCCGTTTCCCTGCGCACCACCACGTAGCCCAGCAGCCCACCCAGGAGGAGGAGCCACTGCGCCCCCAGGACCGCCGCCAGGAAGACCCACACATTGTAGGCCCTGGTGGCGCCAAACAGGTCATGCGGTTGCAACAAGCCCCGCATCATCCCGATCCCGGCGAGGAATCCGGCCGTCCCGAGGAGGCCTCCGGTCAAGCGCACCGCGCCCATGGCCCGGCTCCCCGGACCCTCCTGCCCGTCCGGCCGCCCGGCCTCCAGCCAGGTGCGCAATCCCAACCGCCGGCGGGCCCCCTCCTGGCGCGGCCACCCGCCCAGTTTCGCCACCTCCGCCCGGTAGCGCTGCCGCTCCGAAGCCGAATCCACCCCCTCCCACTGCAAGAGGCGTGCCTCAAAATCGACGAGATCCGCCAGGGACCACTTCCTCTTCAGACCGGCCATGTCTGTCCGCAGTGTGCGGCACAGGAGTTCTGCCGTCCACCGCAGCCTTGAATCCACGGGGAATACCCCACCCTTGACAAACGCATCAACGTATCCCGATTTGTTGATTTGTTTCTTGTCGGTTGGCGGGTTCTATGGCTACTTTTCGCGGACCAATGAGATCTGACGCCACGGGGGAACTTCGTGCCTTGCTCGACGCGCGCATTGCCATTCTGGACGGGGCGATGGGCACCACCATTCGCGAGTACGGGCTCGATGAAACCGCCGCGCGCGGCGAGCGCTTCGCCACGGCTCCCAAGGATTTGCTCAACAACGGCGACATCCTCTCCCTCACCCAGCCCGGCGTCATCGGGACCATCCACACGCGCTTCCTCGAAGCGGGCTCCGACATTATCGAGACCAACACCTTTTCTGCCACCAGCATCTCGCAAAGCGAATTCTTTGTGGAAGATCCGCGGCAAACCGGCGGACGAAAGAATCCCGAATTTTTCCAGGGCATCCTCGACGATCCCTTTTTGCAGGATCTCGCCCGCGACCTGAATGTCGAGAGCACCCGGCTGGCGCGTCAGTGCGCCGACCGCGTCGAGGAAAAGACCGGCCTGAAGCGATACGTGGCGGGTGCGATCGGGCCCCTCACGGTCTCCCTCAGCAATGCCCCCGATCACGACGATCCCGCCTTCCGCGTCGTCACCTTCGACCAGGTGGCGCAGGCCTATCGCGAGCAAGCCAAGGCCCTCATGGACGGCGGCTGCGACATCCTGCTGGTCGAAACCATCTTCGATTCCCTCAATGCCAAGGCTGCCGTGGTCGCCATCCAGGAACTCTTCGAGGAGGAAGGCGTGCGCCTACCCGTCATCATTTCCGCCGCCGTCGGCCGCGGGGGCGAAACCATGATCTCCGCCCAGAAGATCGAGGCGCTCTGGATTGCCTTTCGTCACGTCAACCCTCTCGCCATCGGCCTCAACTGTTCGCTCGGGCCCGACCTGATGCGGCCCTTCCTCGCCCAACTCGCGCAAGTTGCGGAAACCTACACTTCCTGTTACCCGAATGCCGGGTTGCCCAATCCCCTCGCTCCCACCGGTTTCGACCTGGAACCCCGTCACATGGCGGACTACCTCGGCGAGTTCGCGGAGGCCGGCCTCCTCAACCTGGCCGGCGGCTGTTGCGGTAACACCCCGGACCACATCGCCGCCATCGCCGAGGCCGTCAAGCGGCACGCGCCCCGTCACACCTCCCTCCTGGCGGCCTAATTTTCCGCGTCCCGGCGGCTCAACCATGCCTGATCTCCCGCACCTCCTCCGCCTCAGCGGCACCGAGGCTTACATCCATGGACCCGACGCCAATTTCCTCATGATTGGGGAGCGGACCAACGTGGCCGGTTCCCCGCGCTTTCGCAAGCTGATCAAGGAGGACAAGCTGGAAGAGGCGGTCGAGGTCGCCCGCCAACAGGTCGAGAACGGCGCCAACGTGATCGATATCTGCTTCGACGAGGGACTCATCGACGGGGTCGCGATGATGACGCGCTTCCTCCACCTCCTGCAGGGCGAGCCCGACGTCGCAAAGGTCCCCTTCATGGTCGATTCCTCGAAGTGGGAAATCCTCGAAGCCGGGCTGAAGTGCCTGCAGGGCAAGGGGATTGTGAATTCCATCTCGATGAAGGAAGGCGAGGACCGCTTCATCGCCCAGGCCCGCACCATCCTCCGTTACGGTGCCGCGGTGGTCGTGATGGCTTTCGACGAGCAAGGCCAGGCCGCCACCTTCCAGGACAAGTGCCGCATCTGCCAGCGCGCCTACGGCATCCTCGTCGATCGCGTGGGCTTCCCGCCTGAGGACATTATCTTCGACCCCAACATCCTCACCGTCGCAACCGGGATCGAGGAACACAACAATTACGCCGTCGACTTCATCAACGCCACGAGGTGGATCAAGGAGAATCTTCCGCACGCCAAGGTCTCCGGCGGCGTTTCCAACATCTCCTTCTCGTTCCGGGGCAACAACGTGGTGCGGGAGGCCATGCACTCCGTCTTTCTCTACCACGCCACCCGCGCCGGAATGGATATGGGCATCGTCAATGCCGGCATGCTCGAGGTCTACGACGAAATCCCCAAGGACCTCCTGGAACGGGTCGAAGACGTCATCCTGAACCGCCGGGAAGACGCCACCGAGCGCCTCCTCGATTTCGCCGAGCAGTTCAGGGGCAAGGATGGCAAACAGCAGGAGGCCGATCTCTCCTGGCGCGAGGAGTCCGTTGAGAAACGCCTCGAGCACGCCCTCCTCAGGGGAATCACGGAATTCATCGACCAGGATACGGAGGAAGCCCGCCTCAAGCACGGCCGCCCCCTCAAGGTCATCGAGGGCCCCCTCATGGACGGCATGTCGATCGTCGGCGACCTCTTCGGCGCCGGGAAGATGTTCCTGCCCCAGGTCGTCAAGTCGGCCCGCGTCATGAAGAAGGCCGTGGCGTGGCTCACCCCCTTCATGGAAGAGGAAAAGGCCGCCAACCCCGGACAGAAATCGGCCGGCAGGATCGTGATGGCAACCGTCAAGGGGGACGTTCACGACATCGGCAAGAACATCGTCGGGGTGGTGTTGGCTTGCAACGGTTTCGAGGTGACCGACCTCGGCGTCATGGTCCCCTGCGACAAGATTCTGGACGCCGCCCGCGAGAGGGGCGCCGACCTCATCGGCCTCTCCGGTCTCATCACGCCCTCCCTCGACGAAATGATGCACGTGGCCTCCGAAATGGAGCGCGAAAAGTTTTCCCTCCCCCTCCTCATCGGGGGCGCCACCACCTCCGCCGCCCACACCGCCATCAAGATCGCCCCGCATTATTCCGGCCCGGTCGTTCATGTCCTCGATGCCTCCCGTTCCGTCCCGGTCACCACCTCGCTGCTCAGCGATGAACAGCGCGACGGATTCGTCGCCAGGAATCGCGCCCTCCACCAGAAGCACCGCGACAAGTTCGCCGGCGCCAAGAAGAAGGCCACCGTCTCCCTCGCGGATGCCCGTGCCAACAAGTTCGGCGGAGACTGGTCCGACTACTCTCCCCCTGTCCCCCAGTTTCTGGGCGCCCGCCCCATTGAGAAACAATCCATCCGCGAGCTCATCAACTACATCGACTGGTCTCCCTTCTTCCACGCCTGGGAGTTGCGGGGCGTCTGGGAGCCCGAGACCGGGACCCTCAAGACCAGGAATCCCGCCATGGCCGCGCAGGCCGCCCAGCTCTACGAGGAGGCGCAGGAGCTCCTGGAGAGGATCGTCTCCGAAAATCGTTTCATCGCGCGCGGCGTCTACGGATTCTTTCCCGCCAATTCAGACGGGGACGACCTCGTGGTCTGGACCGACGCGACCTGCCACGCGGAGCGCACCCGCCTCCACACCCTCCGCCAGCAGATCGCCAAGAACAGCGGCAAACCGAGTTTCGCCCTGGCGGACTTCGTGGCGCCGCGTGGCGGCGCTTTCCAAGCGCCACGCCCGTCACCTCAACCCACCTTCCCGAAGAATGACCAACCGATCCGGAAGGAGCATTGGGGAAACCTTCCCCACTGGTACCAGGACGGTGGCACCTATGCGGTTACGTTTCGACTGGGAGACTCGCTACCGAGATCAGCGATCCAGTCTTACCGGCTTGAAAAGGAGCGCCTGAGAAGGCTGCTGGCCCAAGCCATGGAGGAAGGCCAAGAGCAGCTTCAGATCGATTGCAAGCGGCGACTCGATGAACTGTTCCGTACAATGCTCGATGCCGCCCTCGACGCGGGACATGGCGCCTGCTGGATGAATCGACCTGGTGTGGCGCGGATCGTAGCAGCGGCGATTCAACACTTCGACGGTGAGCGGTACGACCTGGGGGCTTGGTGCGTGATGCCAAATCACGTGCATTTGCTTCTCAAACCCAAGGCTGGCCACCAACTCTCCGAAATCCTCCGTTCCATCAAGCGCCAGAGTGCCCTGGAGGCAAACAGGCTTCTGGAACGCACCGGCCGATTCTGGCAGAAGGAGAACTACGATCGCCTCATCCGCGATGAGGAGGAATATTGGAACCAATCCCGCTATGCGGAACGCAATGCTTACGCCGCGGGATTGGAAAATTGGCAATTTTGCAGCCACATCCATGACCCGGTGGAGGGCCCTGAGGCTGGGCGCTTGAAAAGCGCCGCCACGGGGGCGGACTTCATCGGCGCCTTCGTGCTCGGCATCCATGGCGCGGATGAATGGGCCAAGCACCTCGAGGACGAAGAGCACGATCCTTACCACGCCATCATGGTGAAGGCCCTCGCGGATCGCTGTGCAGAGGCCTTCGCGGAACTTCTCCATCACCGGGCTCGCGTAGCGTGGGGATTCGAGCGGCCCAACGAGTTCAGCCGGGAGGAACTCATTCACGAAAACTACCGCGGGATCCGTCCGGCTCCAGGCTATCCGGCCCAGCCCGACCACACCGAGAAAGCGCTCCTCTTCGATCTTCTCGGCGCCAGCGAGGCCACCGGGGTCTCCCTCACCGAATCCCAGGCCATGCACCCCGCCGCGGCGGTGTGCGGGCTTTACTTCTCCCACCCCGAGAGCCGCTACTTCGCCATCACTGACCTGCAGAAAGACCAGGTCGATGACTACGCCGGACGCAAGGGGCTGAGCGTGGCGGAATGCGAGAAATGGCTGGGACCGTGGCTCGGATACACGCCGTAGCGCTCACTCCACGGCCGCCTTCTCGCTTCGCTTCCGCCGGTGCGGGCACAGGATCCGCTTGCGGAGCCGAATGAAGCCGGGCGTGGCCTCCACGAACTCGTCCGGCGCGATGTAATCGATGGCGCGCTCGAGGCTCATCTTGATGGCCGGCTTGAGGCCTTCGTCGATCGTCTTGTTGGCGGAGCGGTGGTTGGTGAGGTTTTTGGCCTTGGTGGGATTCACGGGGAGGTCCCCCGAACGCGAGTTCTCCCCCACGATCTGTCCTTCATACACGTCCTCCGATGGCGCCACAAACAGCTTGCCCCGATCCTCGAGGCTTTCCAGGGAGTAGGACATCGCGATTCCGGTCGCCATCGAAACCAAGGTTCCCGCCTCGCGGGTGCGGATCTTCCCGACCACCGGGCCATATTCCTTGAAGAGGTGCGACATCACGCCGTGCCCGCTGGTGAGATTCATGAGCTCGAACTCGAAGCCGATCAGTCCCCGCGTTGGGATCGTGACCTCGATGTAGGTCATGGTCCCGCGCTGTTCCATGACCTCCAGGTGTCCCTTGCGGTTGGCGAGGGCCTGGATCACGCCTCCCGTCAGGTCCGAAGGCAGCTCGAGATAGAGGGTCTCGAAGGGCTCCACCTCCATTCCGTTTTCCCGGTGCGTGATCACGGTGGGGCGCGAGACGAGAACCTCGTAACCCTCGCGCCGCATCGTCTCGACAAGCACCGCAATCTGCATCGCGCCCCGTGCCGAGACATTGAAAAGTCCCGCTTCGCCCGACTCTCCCACCTCGATCGAAACGTTGGTCTTCACCTCGCGCTGCAGGCGGTCCCAGATGGCGCGGGAAGTCACGTTCTTTCCGTCGCGTCCCGCGAAGGGTCCGTCATTCACCGCAAACTGCATCTGCACCATGGGCGGATCGATCGCCACGAAGGGAAGCGGATCGCTCTCTTCGCGGGCTGCGAGGGTTTCCCCGATATCGACGTCCCCGAACCCGGCCAGTCCCACGATATTTCCGGCCTCCCCTTTCGGCGAGTCCTGCGTCCCCAGCCCGGCGTACTCGAACACCTTCGTGATGGTGCTCTTGACCTTGCTTCCGTCCTTGCACAGGAGCCAGAGCACGTCGCCCTTTTTCACCTCCCCCGCTTCCACCCTGCCCAGCGCGACTCTCCCGACGTAGCCGTCCCAGTCGATGTTGCTCACCAGCATGCGGAAGGGAGCCCCGGCATCCACGCGCGGGGGCGGAACCCGCTCCAGGATCGTCTCGATCAACGCTTCCACGCTGTCGCGATGCGGGTCGGCGAGATCCCGCACGAAGAAGCCCTCCTTGGCGCTCCCGTACAAAACCGGCGATTCAAACTGCTCCTCGCTCGCCCCCAATTCCAGGAGCAGTTCCAGGACCTTGTCCTGCACCGCCAGCGGATCGGCAGCGTCGCGATCGATCTTGTTGATCACGAGAATCGGCATCAAGCCCTCCTCGAGGGCCTTGCGCAACACGAAGCGAGTCTGGGCTTGCGGTCCCTCAAAGGCGTCCACCACCAGCAACACGCCGTCCACCATCCGCATCACCCGCTCCACCTCCCCGCCGAAGTCGGCGTGCCCGGGAGTGTCCACGATATTGATGGTATACTCACCCCACTTCACCGCGGTGTTCTTGGACTTGATGGTGATCCCCTTCTCGCGCTCCAGGTCCATCGAGTCCATGGCCCGATCCTCGAGCTGCTGGTGGGCCTCCACGGCTCCCCCCGCCTTCAGCAATTCGTCCACCAGGGTTGTCTTGCCGTGATCGACGTGGGCGATGATCGCAACGTTCCGGATCTTATCGGTCATTGTTTTCGGGGGCGGCGCGGAGCCTCCGGATTTTCGGCTCAATTGCAAGCCTTAGTGGCCGGCCCGTCCCGCCTGGGGCCGATCTTGCGGGTGTAAACAATCTCCCCAAGTCTCCGCTTGCCATCCGGGCGGCCGGAATTCCTAATTTACCCAACCCTCAATCACCAATCACCAATCACCAATCACCAATCACCATGTTTGAAATCTACCGGCACAAGACCAACAAGAAGTTTTACTACCGCCTCAAAGCCGCCAACGGCCAGATCATCCTGACCGGACAGGGCTACGGCGACAAGAAGTCCTGTCTCAACGGCGTGGCCTCGGTTAAGAAGAATGTCACCCGGCAGGGCGCTTTCCTTTCCAAGGCGTCCAAGGACGGCCGGCGCTACTTCACGCTGGTGGCCGGCAATGGAGAAGTCATCGGGCAGAGCCAGATGTACAAGTCCGCCTCGGGATTTCGCAACGGCATCGCTTCCGTGCAGAAAAACTCCCCCAACGCCGTGGTCAAGGATCTCGCTTAGGACTTTGGCGTGGGGCGCGCCCTACTTCTTCTTCCGCAGAAAGGGTGGAATGTCGAGGTCCTCGCCTTCCAGCAGGTTCGGATCTTCCCCTTCGAACTTACCCTTGGGGCCGCCATCGAGGGCCAGTTCGCCTTGCGGACGCCTGGCCCGGGCCGAGGCCTGGATCTCTTCCAGGGACTCGACTCCGATCGGCGCCGAGCCCTCCGAAGGCTTGATCGTTTCGAATGTGACAACCTCGCCCTCGTGCTCCACGCCGGTAATTTCTGCGACCGGCGAAGGTGTCTCCTGGGCCGGCTCCTCCTTCCCGAGTGCTGGTGGAATCGGGTCCGCCGCGATCTTATCGTCCAGGTCGGTTCCTTTCACGGTTTCAAAAACGTCATCCACCGGATTGGAATCGGGCCGCTTGGACGGCAGTTTGATTCGCGCCTTCCCACTCGTCGCAGGATCCGCCGTGACGGCGGGCAACTTGACGGGCGTCTCGACCGACAACTCCTTGACGTCCGCCTTCTCCTCGGCTGCCTCGGGCTCTTCCGTCATCTTCCTCGGCGGTCGCATCTTCCTCACCCTCACCTTCGACTTCGGTTTGAGCTTCGATTTTTTTTCCACCGGGCCGATCGCCGGCTTGGGGATCGGCTCGTCCTTGGCCACCGGTTGGGGGGTTGGAATGGAGACCGGTTCCAGCGTCGATTCGGGCTGGGGCTCGGGCGCCGGATCAGGCTCGGGCTCCTGGACCACTTCCGGTTCCGGTCTGGAGAGGGCCGGTGGTGGTGGTGGTGGTGGAGATGGCTTCGCCAACGGAGGGGGCAGCGGCTTGGCGAGGGACGGCTGCGCCGCTTGCACCTTGCTCTCCCCCTGCCCTGCTTTTGCCCCCGCTCCCGCGCTCTGAGGCTCGGGCTCGGGCTCGGGCTCGGGGGATTCCACGCTGTCATCCACGATCCCCAGCACATCGTCGCCGAGGTCGTCGAGATCGGCATGGGACGGCGGCGCCCCCTCTTCCTCCTTCCTGAGACCGGCGTGCAGGCGTTCTTCCGGCAGGGAACTCACCAGGGTCACGCTCAGTGCTTCCGACATGGCGGGATCCACCGAGGTGCCGAACAAGATCTGGGCCGTTTCGGGCACGTGCTTGCTCAAGCCCCGCATCAGCAGTTCGAGTTCGTAGAGTGTCAGGTCTTCGCCCCCGCACACGTGCACCAGCACCGTCTGCGTGTCGTGCAAAAGGCTCCCGCGGTCCAGAAGCGGGCTGACCAGGGCGTTCTTCAGGGCCTGCTGGGCTCGGTTTTCGCCCCGTGCCAGTCCCGAACCAAAGAGGCAGCGCGACTTCGGGGTGCTGAGGGCCGCCATCAGGTCGTCGAGGCCGATGTTGACCAGTCCGGGGCGCATCACAATGCGCGTCACGGCCCGGATACTTTCCGAAATCATGCGATCCGCCGCCGAAAAGGCTTCGTGCACGCCTTGCTTGGCCAGGATCAATTCACCCATGCGGGTGTTGTCAAAGGTGATGAGGGCGTTGGCGAGGACCGAGAGTTCGTTCAGGGCGGTCTCGGCCTGCTCACGGCGGCGTTTTCCTTCGAAGTTGAATGGCGTGGTGCCGAAAACCACCGTGAAGGCCCCTTCCTCCCGCGCCAGGCGGGCCACCAACGGCGCCGCGCCCGATCCGGTTCCTCCGCCCAGCCCGACGCAGATGAAGACAATCTTGCGATCCCGCAGCGCATCCCGAATCTCGAGTTCGGCTTCGCCCGCAGCCCGCTTGCCCATTTCTGGGTCGCCTCCGGTTCCCAGCCCCATGGTCAGGTTCCGGCCGATCTGGATCTTCTCCGGCGCCACCGAACTGGTCAGGGTGCGCATATCGGTGTTGCAGGCCAGAAGTTCTGCTCCTTCCATGCCATCAAGGGCAATGCGGTCCAGTATGTTGGCTCCCGCCCCTCCGACTCCGATGATTTTTACCGCTGGATTGTGGTTCGATTGCTGGCGATTTCTCTCGTACGGGATCATGACAGGCTGGCTACTGGTGTCCTGCGCGGCATAATTCCTGGAGATGCCGCACCTGACAACGGGGAGTTAGCGAGTTAGCCCCCAAATGGCCAGAGCGAACGCAAAAAACCACCCATTTTCCCGATCCCCTGCGCAGGGGGCCGCTCTTCGTCCAGGATCTGGGCATAGCGAATCAATCCCAGAGCGGTCGAGTATTGCGGATCCTTGAAATAGGCGTGCACCCCACTGACCTCGGGACGCTCCGGACGATAAACCGGGAGGCCGAACACATCGCAGGCCAGTTCACCCAACCCCTTCATCAGGCTCGTTCCGCCGGTCAGGAACACCCCCGTGCCGACCCGCTCCAGCATCCCCTCCGGCAGGCGGTGCCTCACCAGGTTCAGCGTCTCCTGCAGGCGCATCCGGATCACGTCGTTGAGGATCTGCCGCTTGATCTCGACTTCCGGGAACCCGGCCTCGTCGGGGACCTTCACGATTCCCCCCGAGTTGGCGGGATCGCCCGAGGCATCCCCTTCCGCCTTCTTGACCTGTTCCGCCTTCGAGAGCGGAATGTGCGTCACGAGGTGAATGTCGTTCGTGACGTGATCGCCGCCCACCGGGATACAGCCCGAGGCCGAGATCGCACCATCGACGTAGAGCACGTAGTCGGTCGTCCCCCCGCCGATATCGATCACGAGGGCGCCCGCCTCTTTGCGCTTCCGTGTCAGGGCGATCTGCGCCGAGGCGATGGGGGCGAAGACCACGTCGTCCACATCGAGCGGAATCTCGCGCACACACTTGATGGTGTTCTGAATGCGGGTCCGCACCCCGTGCACGATGTGGAACTCCGCCTCGAGGGTTTTGCCGAGCAAACCGACCGGCATGGTGGCGTGGGATTGGCCGTCCACCACGTAGTTGCGGATCAGGCTGTGCAGGTAGACGTGCTCGCTGGGCATCGCGATGTCGCTGGCGATCTCCTTCACCTCCTCGATGTGCTCGTGCCGGATCTCGGGTTCGCCCTCCGGCAGGCGGTAAGTCCCGCGGTTGTTGATCCCCTCGATGTGCGGCCCCGTCACGGCCAGAAATACGCTGTTGATATCGACGTCGCTGATGTCCTCGGCCTCCAGGAGGGCCGCCTTCACGCAGGCCCGCACTTGCGGATAGTCCGCAATCTCACCCTTCCGCACCCCGGCCGAGCGCGTTTCACCCAGGCCCAGGATCTTGACGGACCCGTCCGGCTTGACCTCCGCCACCACCATGACGGTCTTGGTGGTCCCGATCTCGAGTCCGACGTGAATCCGCGATTTTGCCATTCCTCTTTTCTTGCTCAGCTCCGGTTCAGGATAGCACGGATGTCGCGCTGGAGGCGATTCTCCGGCTGGAATCCTCCGCTTTTTTTCGATCCGGTGCGTGGGCCGCCGATCTTGACTGGAATGTTGCGCTCCGGGATGAGGTTCACGGAGGTCATCTGCTCCCCGGCCTGCGTGGTGCTCCGGACCAGGGTGATCAAGTCCGCCAGCTGGCGCTCGTGTTCGTACATCCCGAACGTCACCAGGATTCCTCCGCTCGTGGCGGCCACCAGGGAGTAATCGTTGCGCACCGCCACCACGGGCAGCGACCACTCCTTCTCCGCCAGCCGCCGGTTCGAAAGATTGATCAATTCCAGGGCCCGGCGCCCCTCGTGGTGGCGCAGCTGCTTGCCGATCGACACGTCACCCTCCTCGGCTTGGCTCACCAGCACCACCGGAAGTGGTTTGGCCTTCTCCTCCCACCAGAACTCGCACGGGAAACACACCCCGTTCTCGTCGAGCAGCAAGCCGGATTTGGGATCCTTGCCCACGATCCCGAGCGGGCGGCACTCCAGCCACGCCACCGGGATGCGCTCTTCCACCGTCACCCGCGGGGTCCCGGGCAGCCGGCGGCTCAGTTCCGCCTTCACGATGCCGGGACGCTCCAGGAGTTTCCCGCGCAGCTCCGTCAACTTGATCCCGAAGACACTCGCGGTAGGATCGATTCCGGTCAGCGTCGCGAAGTGCCCTTCCGTGAACTCCCCATTGGTTTCAAGCTCCACTTCGCTCAGCTGGAATTCGGCATTCTCGATGAAGAAGGTCCGCAAGCCGGCCTTCGCGCCCCACGCCGCCGCAACCACCAGGCCCAGGGCCCCCGCGAACTTGGCGCTGCTCTTCAGAAGCCGCAGCAATCCGAATCCGAAAATACGCGGCGAACTGACTCGCAGGTGGAGCCGGCGCTCAGGCTTCTCCGCTTTTACTCGTGAGGTCTTACGACGGGGCATCGGTTCCGCGCAGGGCTAGGCTGAGGTCCCCGATCCGACGACAGAGCGCGCCGAAGGCGTAGCTCGGCTCCGCCGCCGCCGCCGCCTTGGGCAGGAGGCTGCTGGCCGTCATCCCGGGAATAGTATTGGATTCCAAAATGTAAGGGTGTCCGTAGGAATCTAGCAGGACATCCACCCGGGAGTAAACCTCAATTCCCAACGCTTTATGGGCTGCGAGGGCCGCATCCTGAACATTTTTCGTGGTTTCGGGATCCAGATCGGCCGGGCAGTAGTAATCCGTGCTCCCGCCGCCGCTCATCCAGGGGTATTTGTTGGCCATATCGTAGAATCCGCTCCGCGGCACGATGTGGACGATCGGGAAGACCTCCTCCCCCACGATTCCCACCGTGAGTTCCTTGCCGTCCACGAATTGCTCCACCAGGATCTCATGGCCGTACCTGGCGGCATCCTCCAGGGCCGCCGCGGCCTCCTCCTCCGTTTTGACGATGTGCACCCCCACGCTGGAGCCCTCCCGAGGCGGTTTCACCACGTAGGGCAGCGCCATCTTGGGCCGCCCCATTCCACCGGACACATCCAGGATTTCCGAGGCCGGGGCCGGCACACCGGCCGCCACGAAGCGCTCCTTGCTCGCCACCTTGTCGAAGGCCAGGCGGCTGCTCTCCGGCCCCGCCCCCGTGTAGGGAATCGCCAGCCCCTCGAGGTAGTCCTGGAGCTCCCCGTCCTCCCCATAGGTCCCGTGAATGAGATTGAAGGCCAGGCCGGTCCCCTCCGGCAACGCCGGAGCGGTATCGGTCACGTCCACCCCCACCGCCTTCAGCCCTTCCGCCTGCAGGGCTTCCAGCACAGCCCGGCCTGACGAGAGCGAAACCTCCCGCTCCGAACCCGGCCCCCCCATCAACACTGCGATCAACACCGACTCATCCATAGCGCAGCCCCACATTAAAAAACGGCGTCCGCGGCGTCGAGCGCTTAGGAATTCACCCGCCCCAAGCCCCCGGTTGCCAACCTGAAACCCACCAGGAAGCACACCCTCCTGCTGTTCCTCCTCAAGTGGCGGATTGTCAGCAGCTCCGCCCCGAACCAGATCGCGGGCGACGGCAAATGGGTGCCTTATCCGTCCCCACTTGATGGTTTGTAGGGCGAGCGCTCCGCTTGCCAATTGAATTGGCCGATCGCTCAGGCAGGGGCCGCCGGAGCGGCCGCCCTACAAATTCAAGCCGGACCCCTCACCATCTCAATCGACTCCGCACCGCGGCCGATCTAGAAGCTCAACTCATCCTCCCCGAGGATCTGCACTTCGGTCTCGAGTTCGATCCCGCGCGCGGCGCGGGCCTCGGTCTTGATCCGGTTGATGAGCTTGATCACGTCCCCGGCCCGCGCCTTGCCGCGATTCACGATGAAGTTGCCGTGCACCTCGGAGACCTCCGCCTTGCCGATCCCGCTCCCCTTCAGCCCCAGCTCGTCAATCAACTGCCCGGCCCCGATCCCGTTCGGATTCTTGAATATGCACCCCGAACTGGCCGCCACCGGCTGGGTGGTGCGGCGGTGGTGCCGGGAGGCGTCCATCCGTCCGCGGATCTCGTCGGAACGGGCGGTCTCTCCGCGGAAGACGGCCTGCAGGGCGTAGTTCCGGCGCAGTTCGGGGACGTTGCGGTAGTGCGCCTCGATCTCGTCGCAGTTCCGCGGGCGGATCTCTCCGTCTTCATCGAGAAACGTGACGCTCACCACCTGGTCGAAGGTTTCGCTTCCCATCGCCCCGGCATTCATGCGCAGTCCCCCCCCGACGTTGCCGGGAATTCCCTCCATCCATTCGAATCCGCCCAGGCCGGCGGCCTCCGCCACGCTCGCCACTTTCTTGAAGCGCGCCCCCACCCCGGCGGTGAGGAAATCGCCGTCCACCGTGACTTCGCCGAACTCGCCCTTCGCGGGGTGAATGACCGCCCCGCGAATTCCCCCGTCGCGCACCAGGAGGTTCGAGCCGCGCCCCACCACCCGCACCGGGATGCCGCGCTCCTTGAAAAACGCCATGGCGCGCGCAAAGGCCGAAAAGGTGCGCGGCTCGGCCCAGTACTGCGCGGGCCCGCCCACCAGCATGGTGGTGTGCCGACGCATCGGCTCGTAGAGTTTCGCATCCAGCTCCCCCGCCGCAAACTCGCTGCGCAGGACCTCCAGCACCGTGAGATCCCCCGCGATTTTCTTTCCCGCTTCGTGCACGTTCCCGGCTCCCAGGGTAAGGAGGAGATCGCCGGGCTCGAGGACGTTGCCGACCACGTGATGCGCGCCGGCGAGGGAAGGCTGCGAGAAGCACCGCGTGTCGCCGTGCCGCTTCACGGCCTCCACAATCGTCTCCCCGCTCACCCCGTCGATCGGCGCTTCGCTGGCCGGATAAACATCGGTGACGTACACCAGGTCCGCTCCCTGCAGCGCCTCTCCAAAATCCTCCGCCAGGCGCTGCGTGCGGGTGTAGCGGTGCGGTTGAAAGAGCACCACGATCCGCCCCGGGCGCAGGGAGCGCGCGGTCTGCAGCGTCGCTTCGATCTCGGTGGGATGATGCCCGTAGTCGTCCACGATGCGAAAGCGCGAGGACAGGTAGACCGATTCAAAGCGGCGCCTGGCTCCCGCGAAGGAGGCCAGAGATCGCGCCACGAGGTTGAAGTCGACCCCCAGGTCGTCGGCGAGGGCAATCGCCGCGAGCGCATTCAACACGTTGTGACGCCCCGGCACCCCGAGTTCCACCCGGCCCAGCGCTTCGCCCCGCCTTGAGACGGTGAAGGCCACCACTCCGCGGCCTTCACTGACGTCGCCGGCCGTGTAGTCCGCCCCGCTCCAGCCGTAGGAAATCGTATGTTCCCGGTCCCGGCAAAGCTCCGAGGCGGCGGAACTCTCGGCGCAGTAGATGATCCGTTGCGAGGTTTGCTCCAGGAGGGTCCGGAACACCGCCACGATTCCCTCGAGCCCCTTGTAATAGTCGAGATGCTCCTCCTCAATGTTCAGGACGATGGAGTGCGAGGGCCGGTAGAGCGCGAGGGTCCCGTCGCTCTCATCGCCCTCCGCCACGAAGTAGTCGCTCCCCTCATCCCAGTGCGCATTGGCTCCCAGGACCGGAATCTCGGCGCCCACGTAATGCGAAACCGCACAGCCGCCCTTCTTGAGAACGTGCGCGCACATGGCGGAGGTGGTCGTCTTGCCGTGCGTCCCGGCCACCACCACGCCTTTCCTGGTGTGCAGGATGGCGGCCAGGCATTCGGCGCGGCGCAGGCACGCAATCCCCCTCTCCCGCGCCGCCTCCAGCGCAACGTTGCCGGCCTTGATCGCCGACGAGTAGACCACCACCTCTGCATCCGCCACCGCGGCCGCCGAGTGGGGCGACGAGAAAGCCAGGCCGAGCCGCTGCAGGCGCTCCGTCTCGCGGCTCGTGACCTTGTCCGAGCCGCTCACCTTGTGCCCCATTTCCAGCAGGAGGGCCACCAGTCCGCTCATGCCCGAGCCGGCCACCCCGAGGAGGTGCACCCGCATCGGATTCGCACGATCGAGCAAGCGCTGGCTGGTCTCCTCAATCATCCTTCCTGCAAAGGACATCGCATATTCGCGCTGCGGAGTCATCAACCGAAAGACCGCGCATCGCCGCCGCCATGGCCTGCAACCTGCCCGGCGCCCCCAGCAGTTCTCCGATGATGGCGGCCAGCCTGGAGCCGTCGAGATCGTGCTGGGGCGACAGGACCGCCGCGCCGGCGCGCTCGAAGCTCTCCGCGTTGCGGGTCTGGTGATCGTCCGCCGCAAACGGGTAGGGAACCAGGATGGCAGGCAGGCCGAGAAAGGAGAGCTCCGTCAGGCTGGCGCCGCCCGAACGGCTGATGACCAGCTCGCTCGCGGCGTAGGCGGACGGCATGTCGTCGCAAAATCCGAGCACGGCGTGCCCGGACTTCTTTCCGACCAGTTCCTTCATCCGGTTTTCATCCGCTCGTCCCGCGATCTGAAGCCATTGCACGCCCTCGCCGAGTATCCCGGAAGCTTCCGCCACCACCGTGTTCAATTTCTTCGCCCCCTGGCTTCCCCCGAAGGAAAGGACCACCGGCTTGCCGGGCTCGAGACCGAACTTCGCCCTCGCGGCCTCTTTCGACGGCAAGTCCCGGAACTCGCTCCGCACCGGGGTCCCCGTCACCTCCACCTCCGATTTCGGAAAGAACCTGAGCGCCGCCTCCAGGCCGAGCAGGACCACCGTGCACCACCGGCTCCCCAGCCGGTTCGACTTGCCGGGCAGCGCGTTGGAATCGTGCATGGCGGTCACCAGCCCCATCCGGTGCCCGGCGAAGACCGGCGGCAGCGAGGTAAAGCCCCCCATCCCGATCACAACCTCCGCCTCCCGCGCCTTCAGCAGGCGCTTCGATTGTCCGATCGTCCGCCACATCCGCCACAGGAAGGGAAGCATTCTGGGCGAGTGAGTCGGGGGCTTGGCGATGGCCGGGACGGTCTCGAACTCGAGCTCGCCGTACTTCGCCGAGGCGTCCGCATCGACTTTCTTTCTTGATATGAGAAGAAGCGGCCGGTGTCCGCGGCGCATCAATTCCTCTGCGACGGCGATGCCGGGAAAGAGATGCCCGCCTGTTCCTCCACACGCGATGACAACGGACAATTCACGAGCCACTGGTCAAATCTTTAGTGCGAGTTGCTTTTCCTTGATGAGAGGCATCTCCGCGCACTCCGCGTAGTACGCGCGGCGGTGCAGACTGACTAGCAGACCCACTGCCGCAAGGGTAAAGACCAGGTTTGTGCCGCCATAGCTCACCAACGGCAGGGGCAGACCGGTGTTGGGCAGCAGACTGGTAGCCACCCCGATATTCATGAGGGCCGGCAAGGCGATCACGGCCGTCAGCCCCAGCCCCAGGAGCTTTCCAAAATGGTCCGGGGCGTGCAGAGCAATCGACACGCCCGCGGTGCTCACCAGGACAAAACAGAACACCACTCCCAGAGTGCAAAGCAGGCCCAGTTCCTCCCCCATCAC
>CAUZKZ010000054.1:0-17754 GCA_963580345.1 Verrucomicrobiia bacterium
CGGCATTTTTGTTCTGAACGAAGCCCTCCAACCCTTGGAATCACGGGGGTTTGGTCAGAACGAAAATGCGTAAAACGTTGATTTACAGCCATGGGGCGATATTCGATAACAAATTGAATCCGCCAACGGCACCCCGGTCCACACCGGCGCAGAACTCGAGGTTCGCTACCCGTGGGACAACAGCCTGACCGGAACGGCCGCGATGGCCGGCCCGGAACACCTCGAGCAGGCCATCTTCAATGCCGTGGCGGGAACCGAGGACCCGCTCACCCGTCACGAACGCTCCTCCATCCTTCGGCGCACGGCCGGTCTCGTCGCGGAGAAGCGCGATGAACTCGCCGCGCTGATCTGCCGCGAGTCGGGCCTCTGCATCCGGGATGCGCGCTACGAAATGGACCGAGCCTCCGATGTGCTGGAATTCGCAGCGCAGGAAACTCTGCGCGACGATGGACAAATCTTCTCATGCGACGTCTCACCGCAAGGCAAGAGCCGCAAGATCTTCACCTTTCGCCAGCCGGTGCGGTTGGTGGCCGCCATCACGCCCTTCAACCATCCCCTCATTCAGGTCGTGCACAAGATCGCCCCCGCCATCGCAGCCGGTGCTCCCATGATCCTAAAGCCCAGCGAGAAAACACCCCTCACCGCCCTCAAGTTCGCGGAACTCCTCTATGAGTCGGGATTGCCGGGCTGGATGCTGAGCGTCTTCGTGGGACCGATCGATCAGGTCGTCACTCCCATGATTACCGATCCGCGGGTCGAACTGGTCTCCTTCACCGGCTCGGTCGCGGTCGGAAAACAGATCGCGCGCACAGCCGGCTACAAGAAACTCTGTCTCGAACTGGGCGGAAACTCGCCTCTCATCATCCTCGATGACGCCGATCTCGATCTCGCGGTCCATCTCGCCGCAGAGGGTGCCTTCCGAAACAGCGGACAGCGCTGCACTGCTGTGAAGCGAATCCTGGTGCAGGAAAGCATCCTCGACGCCTTCACCACCAAGTTCGTCGCGAAGACGGCCACCTATCGCGCCGGCGATCCCGAGGACGAGAACACGATCATCGGCACCGTCACCACCAGCCTCGACTCCGCCCTCCGCGCCTGCAAGAAACTCCAGGCCGGCACCACCAACGTCAATGAGGTCCCCGGCTACCGCCTCGAAGTCACTCCCTTCGGCGGCACCAAGAATTCCGGCCTCGGCATCAAGGAAGGGGTCGCGGAGGCCGCCCGCTTCCTGACCAACACCAAGACCTTCTCCCTTCCCTGGTGAGGCCGCCGCTTGCTGCGGAGAAGGTCGGGAGAGGAAGGCCCGCCAAGCGCCCAACTCGGTCCTCCTCGTCCGCCTGCGCAATCCTCTCAATTCCAATCACCAAGACACCCCAAAGCCGGCCCCAAGACCCCCGTTTTCGGGGGAAAAACGGCCCCCGCTTTTGAGTTGGCGGACGCACTCCGTTCCCTAGAATCCCCGCGTCGCAGGCGATCCGGCAATCTGTGTCGGCAGGGATTCCTTCTGCGAAATGAGTATGATGAAGGCAGTAGCGGTCAACCGGTTCAAAGAGAAAGTCTGGCTCGTCGATCACCCCGCCCCCGCCCTGGAAGCGGAAGACCAGGTGCTGATCAAGAGTATCGAGGTGGGCATTTGCGGAACCGACCGTGAAATCTGCATGTTCGACTACGGGGACCCTCCCGGCGGGGCGGACTACCTCGTGATCGGACACGAAGCCATGGGGGAAGTGGTCGAGGTCGGTTCCAGGGTCGAGAATCTCAAGGTCGGCGACCTCGTGGTCCCCTCAGTCCGCCGTCCCTGCCCCGCCCCCGACTGCGCCCCGTGCACGCAGGACGACAGCCTCCAGGACTTCTGCTCTACTGGAAATTTCGTCGAACGTGGCATCAAGCAGTGCCACGGCTTCATGACGGAGGCCTATGTCGAACATGAAAAATACCTGACCTATGTGCGTCCAGAACTTCGCCACGTGGCGGTCCTGATGGAACCCCTCACCATCGCGGTGAAAGGCCTCAAGCAGGCCTGGGCAGTGCAGAAGCGCCTGCCGTGGGTCAAGCACGAGATAGACGGAAAACCGACCGGCAAGGGCCTCAAAGCGGTGGTCATCGGCGCCGGTCCGATCGGAATCCTCGGAGCCATGAAACTCAAGGAAGCCGGATTCAATACCTTCGTTTATTCCCGCTCCAAGGCTCCCAACCCCAAGGCGGACATCGTGGAATCGATCGGTGTGAAGTACATCTCTTCCCTCGAGCACAGCGTCGATGATCTCAAGGAGATCGTCGGCTCCATCGACCTCGTCTACGAGGCCGTGGGTGTTCCCAGCGTGGCCTTTGAGGTCCTGGGCGCCCTCGGCATGAACGGCATCTACATCTTCACCGGCATTCCCACCTTCGGTCCCAAGATCGAAATTCCAGGCGATGTGCTCATGCGCAATTTCGTCCTGATGAACCAGGCCATGGTTGGCACCGTCAACGCCGACGGCGGCTCCTTCCACGAGGCAATCGAAGACCTCGCCTACTTCTCCGACCACTGGCCGGACGCCATCAATTCCATCATCACGGAACGCGGCACCATCGACGACTACGAACGGTTCCTCCTCGGCAAAGCGACGGGAATCAAGAACGTGATTTCCTTCGAGTAACCACCCGGGGGCTAATCCGCGAGGCCCCGCAAGGGCCCGCCATCCGGCGCTGTCTCGATCGCGTCGCTCGTCTTGCGCACTTCCTCGATCTGCTTGGCAAGCCCCCTCGCCTCCCGGTGCGCCCTCAATTGCTTTTCGAGTTCGCGCAGCCTGGGAATCATCGGCCTGGCCGCTCCGGCGTAGCTCCGGAGGATCTCGATGCCTTCGCCAATTCCGAGTTGATGTCCGGGTGCCAAGGGCGACTACGGACTGACCGCCCGCGAACAGGAAATCCTTCGCCTCCTCGCGGAGGGACTTCTCAAGAAGGAAATCGCCGATACCCTCAGCATCAGTGTGAACACCGTGTCCACCCACCTGCGGCGCGTCTACGACAAGCTCCACGTCAACACCAACACCGGCGCCGTGGCAAAAGCGCTGCGGGAAGGAATCATCTGACTGGGCCAAAAAAGAGGAGTGGGCAACCACGTGAGTCCTGGAGGAAAACCCATAACCTCCGGAGGATATCGCGCGACGCCCACTCCTGTGAGCTGTTGGTCCCACTCGGAGAGTTTCAAGCTCATGTCCACTAAAGCGTATCTGTCTGCAAGCGCAAGCATTCTGAGCGGCAATTCCCCGTCTCGAGTACGTTGGATTCCGTACGTGATCCCTGTCATTTCCCGTAGGCGGATTCAATTTGTTATCGAATATCGCCCCATGGCTGTAAATCAACGTTTTACGCATTTTCGTTCTGACCAAACCCCCGTGATTCCAAGGGTTGGAGGGCTTCGTTCAGAACAAAAATGCCGTCCTGTTCTGCGGTTCCAGATTATTCTTTAGCAAATTGAATCCGCGGTATGAGAAACGACTGGTTCCGGAGGAACTTCCCTTGGCTCAGAATGGGCCGGATCGAACCTTGGCAGCCCATGGAGAAGGGATGATAGCACCCCGCATCCCCCCGCGCCCCAATAATTCCGACTCTTCCCCCCAATGACGGTCCATCGCCCCCGGATCAACTGATGATTCACAATTCGATCGTCAACCGGAAGAAGCGAGCGGGGACGGCGAGATTGTGCAGGGCCGGGAGGATCTTGAAGTTCAGGAGGCGGGTGCCGTCGCCGAGGTCGGTGGGAGGGAGCGGCTCGAGGACGCCGGTGGTGTCCTCCGACCAGTTGATCAAGTCGGTGGTGGTCCCGATCCTCCACGTCGCGTCGGTGGCGGCGAGATCGATCCGCACCCTCAGAACCGCATACGCACTGTCCCCGAATTGTTGCGCCTCGATGCCGGGCACGAATGCCGCGGCGTCGGCGACCAGCGGGTTGGATCCGAAGCGGTACTCCTCGAGGTTGGTGTGTTGGTCGTGGTCCGGATCGTCGGTGGGGCCGCCGGTCAATCCGTGCACCACTTCCCACGCAAGGTAGGCGAGCCCGGTGTCGGGGCCGCCTGGATTGCCCCCGGAGTTGAAACTGGCCCGCCAGCTGGAGGCCAGGGCGTGGTCCGGGTTCGACTCCGGATCCACCAGGACCAGGGCTGCGCCGCCGCCATCCGCGCCGGTCGGCCAGGGGGCTTCGTCGTCGTAGGCGAAGTCGCGGATCACGGTCTGATCGGCGGCCAGCAGGGTGAGTCGCTCGCCGCCGTTGGCGAGGTTCGTATTCTGGTCGAACTGGCCCGCCACCGGCAGACCGGTTCCGTGGCGGAATTTGAAGGCGGCGAGGTCGGCCACCAGGAGGACCCGCTCCCCCGGGCCCACCACCGTGATGTCCCCGCTGCTGAATTCGAAGTCGAGTCCAACCGTGAATTCGACTCCGGTGAAATTGAGGGTGCCCGCGCCGATGTTCATCATCTCGAGGTACTCGAAATCCCGGCGGTTGCCGTGCCCGGCCGCGATCTCGACGGCGCTCAGCTCGGCCGGCCGGTAGTGAATCTTCGAAACGACCAGGTTCGTGGCGTCGGCGGGAACCACGTCGACCAGGAAGGTCGCGCGGGTCAGGGCCGACCAGTCGGAGCCGGTGAAAACGCGGGCGCTGACCACCGTCTCGGGGCGACTGATCTGGAAGGAGCCGGTGTAGCGTTGGGCCTGGGGGGCGATCCCGCTGGGTTCGCTTCCAACCGTCTCGGTGGCGGTGAGGGTGGCATCGAGAAGCATATCGGAGGAATCCGTTCCGCTATTCAACCCGTGCAACGCGAGGACGTTGGGGCCGGCCCTCAGCAGGCCGACGTGCCCGCTGACATCCTTGTCGAGAAACTCCATGGACTCGGAGTCACGGTGCCCCGCGGATGCCCCGGCATCGAAGGGCAAGGGGGTGCCCGCAAGGCCCCCCGCGTTCACCCGCGCGATCTCGGTGCCGTTGAGGTAGGCCACGTACCCGTCGTCGTAACGCACCCCCAGCGTCATGGTGTCGATTTGGGAGGGGTCCGCCACCTCGAAGTCGATGCGCATGAAAACGCTTTCCTGCCTCTGGTCGTCCACCTCGCCGATGAAATCGAAGGCCGGGTCGAGAAGCGCGGCGTAGGTCACGACCCGGTCGTAGCCGGCCCCCAGCGTCCCGGTGGGCCAGCTCGAGTCGTCGAAGTTCGCGGTAAACCAGCTTTGGTCCATCGATCCGTCGGCTGGCAGGATGGCCCGCTTGGATGCCCCCTCGGGGACCAGGACGTGGTCGCGCACCGAGGCGCCGGTCGCCGGCGTGCGCGGGTCGCTGCCGTCCAGGGTGTAGTAGATCCTGCCGCCGCCGGGGCTCGTGATGGAGACCGGGAAGTGGGCCGGCACCTCCCCGCCGTGTTGCGACAGGACCGGCGGGTCCCGGTCGGGATACCACCCGCGGGACCGGAACTGCCCGAGCACGGTCCCGGTGCGGCGCGGAAAGAAATTGCCGACGGCGCCGACCGAACTGTTGCCGAGCAACTGGTCGCGGTTCGCCAGCCAGTCGTGCCGGGTGAACGGATTGGAGCGCCAGTTGTCGCCCCAGCGGGCCGACTCGAGGCGCGTCACGAGGTCGATCGGCTCGGTCATCCGCAGGTAGGTGGCCGCCACGTTCCCGGGGGTGAGCACCCCCTCGTTGTGAAAGTGCCGGTGCACATGGTCGGCGAACTTCAGGCGGAATTCGGGGTTGGCGATGAGATTTTGGAAGACTTCGGTAGGCCCGTCCGGATCGTCTTTGGTGGTGACGTTCGTGTTGTTGTCCTCCAGGCAGTGCTCCGGATCCCAGCTGTGATAGTACCACCGGCCCTCGGGGGAGACCTTGTTGTAGGTCGCATACCAGTTCTGGTGAGCCCAGTCGGTATTGCCGATGTAGAAGTTCATAATCATGTAGGAGAGGAAGTTGTCGATGTGCAGCACCCTGGTGACGGCCTCGAATCTTGCCTGGTCGTTCATGTCCCGGCGCGTGAGGTCGAGCATCGCGCTGTAATTCGCGGCGGAGCCTTTCACGACCGTCGTGATGCGGTGCTTCATGGCATCGTAGTCGTCGTTGTCGCCGCCCAGGTACTCGGCCGCGAAGTTGTCGTCGGGGCGCTCGTGCAGCCCGCGCATGCCCCAAAACACGCCGTTGATATAGAGCAGGACCTTGCGGCCGTGGGGCGAGAGGCCTCCCATCAGGTTGTGCAGGTCGGCCGGAAATTGGTCGCGGGTGTATTGGGCGCGGCCGCGCTGGCTGGACGGGTCGGCGCCGCCGCCGTAGTGCCAGGCGTTCACGAGGCGGGCATCGAGCACCAGGGTGTCGAAGCGGTCGGTGGCTTCTTCCCCGAAGAACGGGTAGCGCAGGTCCGGCGAGAACTTGAGCCGCAGCGAGAGGTTGTCGGATTTCCACCGGCCGGTGCTGGATCCGCCCACCACCTGCACCGTGCCGTCGACCTGGAAGCCTCTCACGGTATTGGGATCGACCGGGTCGCCGAGCGGGTTGATGTATTCGATGGAGGTGTCGCGCTCCACCCCTTCACCGCTGATATAGATCCCGCCGTTGCCGAACATCTCGGCCCAGTTCATCACCAGCGAAACGGTCGGGAGGCGCTTCAGGTCGTCCGCCACCGGCCGCACCTCCGGGTCGGAATGGGCCGCGATCTGGGGGTCCATCTCGTAGTCGGGTCCAGCGTGCCCCCAGTTCGCGAACGGCTCGGACGGCGTGCGCTGCCGAAGGACCCGCCGCGGAAAGATGTAAGTCTGGGTGTCCACGTTGGTGGGCTGGAAGCCCGGCCTGGTCGCGTAGGCCCGCAGGCAGGTGGTGGTGCCGATCGGGATCGTCACCGCCGGCGGGGTGTCGGGGTCAGGAGCGGCGGCGGCCGTGCCGTTCTGGCTGGTCGGCAGCGACCCGTCCGTGGTGTAGATGATGGTGGCGCCCGGCGTGGCACTGCTGACCACCACCTCGATGGCTTGATCGTAAAACCCGCGGTCGAGGCTGAAGCTCGTGTCGGCCACGAAACCTTCGGTCGCGCTCGGCCCGTTGGCCGCCCCCGGCGTGGGAGTGGTGAAGTAGCCGATCGCGAGTGGTGAGGTGTCGCCGTGGGCTCCGAACGACACGTCCTCGACCTGCTCCGGGTAGAGGGCGTAGGCCGAGACCGTGGTGGTGCCGCCCACTCCGTCCGGACGCCTCAGGGCCAAATGCGACCCCGCGGCCTTGTCGAGCCGGAAGTCGGTGTGCAGTTCGCTGCCCAGCACGGCGCGGTCCTTTTCGGAGGCGTAGATCACAAGGAAATTGCCCGAGCCCAACACCAGCCCGTCCGGCAGGCGCCACTTGGTGGGGTCGGCCGGATCGTCGGTGAGCAACCAGCCCCCGATCTCGATGGCCGCCCCGGTCGGGTTCCAGAGTTCCAGCCAGTCGGAGGAGTCGCCGTCCAGATCGAGGCGCGACCCGGCGTTGGATGCCATGAACTCGTTGATCAACACCCCGCCCAGGCTCGGGAAACTCGGCACCTCGTCGGGATCGAGCGGGTCGGAGCCCGAAGCAATCTCGGTGGCATCATCGAACCCGTCGCCGTCCGTGTCGGGCCGGGTCGGGTCGGTATGGTGGGTGAGGACTTCCGCCCCGTCATTCAAGCCGTCGCCATCCGTGTCGGCCTCGGTGGGGTCGGTGGCGGGCGTCTCGTTCACTTCCTCCTCGTCCTCCAGGCCGTCCCCGTCGGTGTCGCGGAGGGTCGGGTCCGAGCCGTGCTGGTTGAACTCGTCCCCGTCGCTCAGGCCGTCCCCGTCCGTGTCGGCCAGGGTCGGGTTCGAGCCCAGGTTGAACTCCTCCCCGTTGGTCAGTCCGTCCGAGTCCTCATCGCCGTCTTCGTCGCGGGAGAGGTCCGGGAAGTAGGCCAGCTCCCAGCTGTCCGGCAGGGAGTCGCGGTCGGAGTCGTCCGGCAGATGCGCCCCGTCCTTGAACGCCACGTAGTCGATCTCCACTGCGGCACTGTCAGCGGTGGAGGAAAGCTGCAGCGAGAGGTAGGGATACGACTCCTCCACGCCGGCCGAGAGGCGCACCGAGTCCACGATGGAGGGGACACCCGCGCCGTTGAGGTAGATGTGGAGATCGTAGCGCGCGGGGTCGGAATCATTGCGGTCGATCGTCACCCAGAACTCGTTCCACGCGGTCGGGTCGAGCGCATGAAAAACGGTCTCGCCCCCATCGCTGACAAACATGCCGCTCTCGGCATAGGCCGGGTCGGTGCCTGCCACCCCGAAGGCGAAACTGAGGCGCCCGTCGTCCTGCTTCAGGTTTACAATCCCCTTCGCGCCGCTGTGCGGATCCAGTCCGTTGGGGGCGGTGGAAAGATCGGGGGCCGCGGACGGCAATCGGAGGCGGAATGCGAGGGTGGCCCCGTCGTTCAGAAAGGTGCCGGGCACTCCCTCCCCGACCGCCAGGTTGTGAGTCAATGCGAGGCGCCGGTTGTTGTTAAAGCCGGAGGTGGTCACCGCATCGACCATCAAGAGCGCATTATTGCCCGGTTCGCCCGCAAGGGGAACGACCGCCACTCCGCCGGGGTTTCCGGTGCCCGGAGCGGTTCCGTCCCAGTGGTCCGAGGCGTTGTCGTGATCCCACGTCCCGTCGAGGGCGCCGTCGCTCGGAGAGGCGGCTGCATCCCCGTCGTAGCGATAGTCCCATCCGCCGGCCGGCGGAAAAAACCCCGCCGCCCGGACCGGCACGATCGCGGCACACAGCACCAGACACGCCGAAAGTAAGCAGGGGCTTCTCATCGGGGAACGGACCAGCCTCGCCGGAAAGTCGGGCAAGATCAAGGATCGAACCCTGAACCCTGAACACTGAATACTGAACCCCGCCCAGCACTCAAGGACGACCAGCTACCCGCAGCCGCACGAACTGCACCAGCGGTCGCGTCCCGGGCGGGGATTCGAGGGTAACCAGGGCGCGGCCTTCCCCGAGGTCCTGGCGCGCAACCACGGTCCAAGCGGTGGCCGTCTCCCAGTGAAGGAGATCGTCCGAGATCTCGGCCGTGAGCACGACGTCATCGGCGGCGAGGTTGTAAGTGAAGCGCAGACTCACGGTCCCTCCCGCGCCGGGCCAGAGCACAAACTGGCCGCGCTCGGCCGGGTCGTTGTCGCTCGTGCCCAGGGCGTGTTCCAGCAGGGCGGCCTGCCCGTCGGCGTCGCCGTCGGCAGTCGGGTCGCCCGAGAAGGTGGTGGCATCGGTGGTGGCGGGGCTCCCCCCCGGCGCGAGGCTGGCCCGCCAGTTGGCGGGGTCGGCGTGATCCGGATTGCTTTCGGGTGCGATGAGGGTCAGCGAGAATCCGCCGGTGTCGGGACTCACCGGCCACGGGAACTCGTCGTCGTAGCGGAAGGCACGAATTAGGGAGCCGTCCGCCGCAGTCAACTCGATCGCTTCGCCGCCGTTGGCGAGGTCGCCGGTGAATTCGCCGGCGATGGGGAGGCCGCTGCCGAAGGCGGATTCGAAGGCGGCGCGGTTGTCGACCACCAGGGTCCGTTCCCCCGGGCCCAGGATGAAGCCTTCCGGGAAGGTGAAGTTGATCCCGTCCGTGAAGCGCACCCCGCTCAATTCGATCTGGCTCGCGGCGATGTTCATCACTTCCACGAACTCGCGGGTCCCGCCGCCCAGTGGTTTGTAGAGCAGCTCGGTGAGCGCGAGGTTTGTCGCGCCGGCCGGCAAGCCGACGATGAAGGAGGCCTCGTTGAGCGCCGACCATTGGCCGTTGTGCAGGACACGCGCCTTGACCGGCCCGGAAGCGCGGAGGAATGCCCCGAGCGGGTTGGCGCCAACGCCACGCGTGCCTTCCAGCTTGAGGTCAATCACGAGGTCGGCGCTGAAAACGGCGTGCTGGTGGAGCTCGGCGGCGAGCACATTGTCGCCTTCGAGCAACTGGCCGGGAGCGAGGGCGTACACAAAGTTCAGGACGGTCCCCTCCTCGGTGGTGACCCCCGCGGTAGCGAGAGTCGAGTAGCCGACCGGACCGGACGGCATGTTGCTGCGAAGGATCTGGTGGCCGTTGAGGTAGAGGATGGTGCCGTCGTCGCGGCGCAGCGATATAAAGAGCTGCTCGTAGTTGGCCGCGCCGGTCACGCTGAAGTGTTTGCGGAAATAGGTGGTCGGGTAGCGGTTGCCCCCCTCCGGACCGTAGTCGACCTCCGTCGCCACGCCGGGCTCCCCGACTTGCCCGTAGCCCAGCGGCGCCCGCCCGCTCTTCCAGGCCGCGTCGTTGAAATTGCGGTGCTTCCAGTCGCCGGCCCCGAAGGCCGGGTCGGCGGCCACCAGGTCGCTGTCGCTCTGCGCCACCCCGCTGTCGAGATACTTCCAGTTGTCGGCTCCCAGCGGAACAAAGATCTCGCCGCCCGATTCGGTGCCCACCGCCGTGGCGGCCGAATTGCGTGCCCCTCCCGGCAGGCGCGGATCTGACCCGTCCAGGGTGTAGTAAATCTTACCCAGCGCGGCGGTGATGCCGAGCAGGTAACCGGCCGGGACGATGGCGCCGTGCCGCGAGAAGACCGGCGCAGCGAGGTTCGGGTAGAGGTTCTGGGCGCGGAACTGGCCGAGCACGATGTCGGTGCGCTGCGGAAACCAGCCGGTCAGCAGGCTGCGGCGCAGCGGCTTGAAGTCGCCCTCCACCGTGTAGGGATTCGCACGCCGGTAGTCGCCCCAGCGCGCGCTCTCCGCAATGAGCGCAAACTCGATCTCGCTCGTGACCTCTGTCCAGCGCGCCGCCGCGTTTTCCGCGGTCAGCACGCCGTCGTTGAAGAAGGCGCGGTGCAGGCGGTCCGCGAAGAGCATTCGGTACTCGGCGTTGCTGCGCAGCGGTTGGTGAAACTTGGTGGGCTCCTGCGAACCGTCCGCCGTGGTGCGGTCGAAGTTCACGTTGATGATAGCGGTCTGCATGACGCGGTCGCTGTCCCAGCTGAAGAACTTGAACCCGGTGCTCGAGCGCGTGCGGTCGCGCGCCATGTAGTAGTTGCCCGGCCAATCGGAGGAGGCCGCATGCATGTTGTGGATCATGTAGTCGATCATGTTCGGGACATCGAGGTAGTCGGATTTCCTGGAATCCCGCCGTCCATCCGGAGCGTTGCCCTGCAGCGCCTGGTAAGCCGAATTCGAGCTGAAGTTGCGGTACCCGGCGAACCAGTTATTCGGGTCGTTCTGGACCAGCGAGACCAGTTCGCGGTAAGCCGTGCCGTTGCCGTCGATGACTTCTTCGTGGATCTTGACCACATCGTAGTCGTCGCCATTGCCGCCGAAATAGCTGGCCGCAAAGTTGGCGTCCGGGCGCTCGGTCGGGTTGTGGACGCCCCAGTAGATCCCGTTGAGGTAGAGGTGCACCCACATGCCGTGGGCCGCGGGCCGTCCCATCGCGAGCTGGGTGCGGCGGGTCCATTCGTCGCGCACGAACTGGCCGTGGCGGGCCCAGTCCGAATCATAGACCCAGGCATCCTGCGCGTTGGAGCGCAACACGATGGTGTCGAAGGCATCCGTCGCATTGTCGCCAAAGAGGGCATAGCGCAGCTTGCCGGCGCCATATTGCTTGCGGAAGACGAGCCGCAGGGAGTGCTTCGGGTTGCGCACCGCATCGCGCGAGCTGAATCCCTGGATGCGGATCCCGCAGTCTTGCTGCACCAGCCCGCCGCCTTGCGGATCGATGAGCTCCATCGAGCAGGGCCGCTCCCAGGCCGGCCCCTCGCCCAGGGGGTTGTGGTAGATCCCACGCCTGGTCCCGAACAGGTCGTCGAGGTCCATCACAATCGACATGGTCGGCAGGGCCTTGAGCGCATTGCTGATCACCGCCTTGGCCTCCGCCTCGCCCGCGGCCGGGTTGTTGACGATGGCGCGCAGGCTGGGCAGGTCCTGGTCCATGCCGTAGTCCCAGCCGGTCCAGGTGGTCGGAAACCCGCGGGGCCGGTCCGGTTGGTCCGGAACGTGGTTGGCAAAGACGTAGGTGTGAGTGTCGGCGTTGGTGGGTTGGAGGCCGGGCTTGGTCGCCATGGCGCGCAGGCAGGTGGTGGTGTCGATGGGGATCGTCACGGCCGGGGGGGTGTTTGGGTCCGGGGCCGCGGTGGCGGTGCCGTTGCGCGCGTCGGGCACCGAGCCGTCGGTGGTGTAAATGATGGTGGCGCCGGGGGTGGCGCAGGTCACCACCACCTCGATCGGCGTCTCGTAAAATCCGCGGTTGGGGCTGAACTTGGTGTCGGCCACGAAGCCCGCGATCGCACTCTGGCCGTTGGCGGCACCGGGCGTTGGCGTGGCGAAGTAGCCCGTCGCGAGCGGGGCGAGGTCGCCGTACACCCCAAACGAGATGTCCTCGACCTGCACCGGGTAGTTCTCGTAAGCCGAGACGGTGGTGGTACCCCCCGCCCCGTCGGGACGCATCAGGGCCAGATGCGACCCAGCCGCCTTGTTGAGTTGGAAGTCGGTGTGCAGTTCGCTTCCAGGCACAACGCGGTCTTTTCCGGAAGCGAAGATCAACAGGAACTCCCCGGGCGCCAGCACCAGCCCGTCCGGCAGGCGCCAGCGGGTGGGGTCAGCCGGATCATCGGTGAGAAACCAGCCGCCGATCGCGATGGCCACCCCGGTCGGATTCCAGAGTTCCACCCAGTCCGAAGAGTCGCCGTCCTGGTCGAGCCGGTTGTCGTTGTTGGAGGCCAGGAACTCGTTGACCAGAACCCCGCCGAGAGTCGGGAAGTCGGGCACCTCGGCGTCATCGAGCGGGTTGGTGCCGGCCGCCACTTCGATCCCGTCGTCGAATCCGTCGCCATCGCTGTCGAGCCGGGTCGGGTCGGTGCCGTGGGTGCGCACTTCCGCCCCATCGTCCAGCCCGTCGCCATCGGTATCGGCCCGGGCGGGGTTGGTGGCGGGGGAGGCCGCAACTTCTTCCGCGTCCTCGAGCCCGTCGCCGTCCGTGTCCGCCAGGGTGGGATCGGAGCCGTGAAGGTGGAACTCGTCCCCGTCGTTGAGGCCGTCGCCGTCGGTGTCGGCCAGAGTCGGGTTCGAGCCGAGGTCGAACTCCACGCCGTTGGTCAAGCCGTCGGGCTCCTCGTCGCCCGCTTCGTCCCGGCTCAGGTCCGGAAAATAGGCCAACTCCCAGCTGTCCGGCAGGGCGTCGCCGTCGATGTTGGCCGGCAGGTGCACGCCGTCCTTGAAGGCGAGGTAGTCGACTTCCACCGCGGCAGTGTCGGTCGTGGAGGAAAGTTGCAGCGAAAGATAGGGATACGACTCCTCGGCCCCGGGCGAGAGGCGAACCGATTCGACAATCGCCGGAACGCCCGCGCCGTTGAGGTAGATGTGCAGATCGTGGCGAGTCGGGTCGGAGACTTTGCGGCGGATCGTCACCCAGAGTTCGTTCCAGTCCGTCGGGTCGAGGGCATGGAACACGGTGCCGACGTCGTCACTGATGAACATGCCGCTTTGGGCGTAGGCCGGATCGGTGCCGGCCACCCCGAAGGCAAAGCTGATGCGCCCGCTGTCCTGCTTGAGGTTGAAGATTCCCTTGGAGCCGCTGTGAGGGTCCAGTCCGTTGGGCGCCGTGGGCAGATCGGTCGCCGCGGACGGCAAGCGGGCGCGGAAGGCGAGGGTGGCCCCGTCGTCAAGGAAGTCGCCGGGCATCCCTTCGCCGGCCGCCAGGTCGTGGGTCAACGCATACCGGCGGTTGTTATTGGTCCCGGCGGTGGTGACCGCGTCAACCATCAGCAGGGCGTTGTTGCCCGGTTCCCCTGCGATCGGAACGACCGCCACCCCGCCGGGATTACCGGTCCCCGGAACGGTTCCGTCCCACTGGTCGGAACCGTTGTCGTGATCCCACGTCCCGTCGAGCGCCGCGCCACTGGCGGAAGCGGCGGCATCCCCGTCGTAGCGATAATCCCAACCCCCGGGGGGTGGAAAAAATTCGGCGGCCCGCACCGGCATGACGACCGCACCAAGCGCCAGATACGCCAAAATAGAACCGGGGACTCTCATAGGGGGGGAGAACCAGCTTCGCCTGAAAGTCGGGCAAGATCAAGGATCAGAAACTACCCCGGGGTCCGATGCTGCTTGCGGGAACATATTATACTGAACACCGAAGCCTCCCTCCCCTCACGGCACGGTCACTGTGAAATCATCAATATACCACCCCGCCTGGTTGGCGACGTCGTCGCTGGTGAGGCGGAACTCGAGTTTGATCGACTTGCCGAGGGCTGCGGCCGGCAGGGCCTTGGTGACTTTCTCCCAAACGTTGGAGGATCCCTCCACGGTGGCTTCCAGCACGGCCAGCTCCGAATCGTTGTCGGCGTCGAGCACTCTCACGGTTCCCGCGTCGAATGACTCTTCGATGTCCCGGAACTGGAAGTAACTCAGGGTGGCGCCTCCCGCCGTGGTGAGGTCGATCTCCGGCGAGCGCAGGAACACATTGGCGTCGAAGTCGTAATCGCCCCCGATGTTGGTCCCGAAGCAATTCGTCGGGCTGTTGGCGGCGGGCGGACCGCCGCCGGTGGGCGCTCCGAGTTCCCAGGCCGTGCCGGGAGCTCCGTCCGATCCGACCGTCCAGTCCCCCAGTCCACTCTCGAAGTCGGTGGCGAGGATTTCGACCGGCGGGGCCGGGAAGGCCTCCACCACCAGGAAGCGAACTGGTTCAGGGGGCAGCGGAATGGTGAGGGTGTTCTCCGGCGGAGTGGCCGCGATGTCGGCATTGGTGCCGAGGATCGGCCAGTCGATCGGCGCGGAGGCCGAGGGGTCGGTCTCGCTGCGGAGGTTGTAGAGCCTCCCGCCCTTGCTGTCCCACTTGATGACCAGCTCGTTGCTGCCCGGCAGGTAGCTGACCTCGTTGAGCACGAAGGGAGTGACGTCGAGGTAGACGTCGGTCCCCTGCGAGCCCACGAAGAGGGCATTGGCAGCGTCGATCTGGGCCCCGCTGGCCAGGATGGTGTCAAAGCCCCACTTCCGGCCGATGAGATGCTGCAAGCCGATCCGCTCCGCATTGCTCAGCGCCTTGTCGAAGAGGATCACTTCGGCGACGTCGCCGGTGAAGTTGTTGTTGCCGGTGCCATCGAGACCACCGATGCGCAGGCCGATCCCGCCCCCCACGAGATTTGGACCAATGTCGATCCCGGTGGGGTTGGTGTCGGGATTGCCTGGATCCGGGGGGATCTGCACCGAGCCGTCGACAATGAAGAAACTGGGATCGTTCTCCACTCCGCCATTGGTGCCCATCATGATCACGTGCCCGGCATTGTCGGTAAAGGGACCCGCCGTGCTGTTCTGCGATCCGCCGTAGGTTCTGCCCCGGACCGAGCCCGCCAGCCCGACCGCGCCGCTCCCATCCATATTGACCTGGTTCTGGGGTGCCCCGGCATCCGACCACATAATGTCAAAGGCGCCGCTGCTTCCCCCGCTGCGGAAGACCACGAAGGAAGTGAACGGGTCGCCGTTGGCGCTGAACGCCACGTTCCAGGCGAAGGGCGACTGCATGAAGTCGTCCGAGCCGTCGAAGCTGGGATGGGAGCGGCCCCCGAGACCGGCGGCGACGAAGGCGGGCTGGGAGGCGCCGGCGACGGTGGCATCTCCCGCCGAGGTGGCTTCGGGCGACTTGTCGGCCCAGGTTTCCACCGCATCGGCCACGATTCCTTCCTCCCCGCTGCCCTCCGCGAGACCGTCGGCGTCGAGGTCGTCTCCGTCGAACCAGGCCAGCAGCAAGGCGCCGGATCCCGGCGGATCGTCCGGATCAGTCGGGTCGGTGCCGTTGGCCACTTCTTCCCCATCGGTGAAGCGGTCCCCATCGGTATTGTCATTGGTGGGATCGGTTCCGGTGTCCATGGCGTCCACGAAGTTCCCGGTGTTGGTCTCGTGCTGGTCGAGCAGTGTATCGCCATCGGTGTCGTCGGAAAGCGGATTGGTGCCGAGAGTCTTGACCTCGTGTCCGTCCTTCAGGGTGTCGTCGTCGCTGTCGTCGTCGTTGGGATCGGTCCCATTCTGAAACTCCTCCAGGTTGGTGAGACCGTCGTTGTCGAGGATGTCCTCCCCGGCGTCGTCGGGATTGTTCTTGTTCAGCCCGTTATCGTCTTCCCAGGTATCCGGCATCCCATCCCCGTCGCCGTCGTCGCCGAGGTAGAAATCGGTCCCCTGCGACCCTTGGAAGAGAGCGTTGGCGAGGCCTCTCTGGCCTTCGGTGGCCTCCACCGTGGTGAAGCCCCACTTCTGGCCGATGAGGCTTTGCATCCCGATCTGCTCGTCCTCGGTGAGGGCGTGATCGAAGAGGATGAATTCCGCGATGTCGCCGCTGAAGTTGTTGCCCCCGCTGGGACCGAGGCCCCCGAGACGCAGACCGGGTCCGCCCCCCACCAGGTTCACACCGATCGTGATGGGGAGATCTTCGGTGCCGTCGACGAGGTAAGTTCCCGACCCGGTGTCGACGCCCATCATGACCACGTGCCCCGCCCCGTCGCTGTAGGAATTGGTGGTGAGATCCTGCGTTCCTCCGTTGATCCTGCCCCGCACTTTGCCCCCTGCGGTGCCATCCATGTTGACCTGAGTCTGGGGAGCCCCGGCATCCGACCACATAATGTCAAAGGCGCCGCTGCTTCCCGAGGAGCGGAAGACCAAGAAGGAGGTGTAGTCGTCGCCCGCCGCGCTGAAAACCGCGTTCCACAATAACGGCGACTGCATGAAGTCGTTGATGCCGTCAAAGGTGGGATGGGAACGGTCGCCCAGCCCACCGCTGGTGGTGTAGGCGGGCTGGGAATCCCCACTGGCGGTGGCATCGCCCGCCGAGTTGGCCTCGGGCGCCTTGTCGGCCCAGGTTTGCACCGCATCGGCCACGAGGCCCTCTTCTCCGCTGTCTTCCGACATCCCGTCGGCATCGAGGTCATCTCCATCGAACCAGGCGATCAGGTCCGCCCGGGCGGAATCGCCGAGCCCGGGGACCAGAAGGAGGGCAGCCGCAAGGCTCAGGGCCGGGGCGAGGGGACGTTTCGTGGTCAGGGTCGTCATCATGTTTCTGCAAGCGGTGGTCGGGTCGGGACGCATCATGGCGCCCCGCCAGGAGTTGAATGGGGGTGGGTTATCGATGTGAGCGGCTGCCTCGGCCAAGGAGGCACCACCTTTGCCGACAGACCGGGGCGCGGCCCGGCCCGTCGGCGAAAGGTCAAAAATCCAGGCGAATCAAACCGTCCGGCGGCGGCGCAGAAGCGTCAGGAAGCCGAGACCGGCCAGCGCCAGCGCCGAGGGCTCCGGAATGTAGATGTTGGTCCCTCCCGAGCCGGCAAAGAGGGCGTTGGCCGCAGCCTCCTGGGCCGAGGTGGCCCCGATGGTGGCAAAGCCCCACTTCTGGCCGATGAGGCTTTGCAGCCCGGTCTGCTCGTCGGGAGTCAGGGCCGAGTCGAAGAGGATGAACTCCGCGATGTCGCCGCTGAAGTTGTTGCCCCCGCTTCCATCAAGGCCTGCCAGGCGCAGGCCGATTCCGCCGCCGGCCAGGTTTGCCCCGATGCTGATCCCTCCGGGGACCGTGATGCTGCCGTCCACCACGAATATGCCGGGGCCGGCCGCGCCGTTGGCGTTGCCCATCATGGCAACGTGTCCCGCCCCGTCGGCGACGGAACTCGCGATGGTGTTTTGCGAGCCACCGTTGATCCGGCCGCGGATCGAGCCCGGGACCTGACTCCCGCCGCTCGTCCCATGCATATTGACCTGGTTCTGGGGTGCGCCGGCATCCGACCACATGATGTCAAAGGCGTTGCTGG
>CAUZKZ010000055.1:0-17735 GCA_963580345.1 Verrucomicrobiia bacterium
CAGCAGGGCGAGACCCACCCCGTGGAGCATGAAGAGGAGAACCGGATTGGGGCGGAAGAGGCAAAGCGTCACGACGACGCCGGTCGCCGCAAACAGGCAATGCACTGCCACGTCGAAGTGCATGCCGGCCGGGAACGGGGTGGAAGACGCCCCGGCCACCTTCAGGAGCCACGCTCCCAGCCAGCCGGTCCCCGCCGCGACCGCGATCATGAGGAGCCAGCAACTCGTGGCGCCCGCGATCGCCGCAAAGCGCCATGCCAATCGTCGGCGGAAGACTCGGAAGGCCACCACCATGGCGGCCAGGACACTGCCGGCCATCCACGGTCCCCAACGGGCCGGCCAGGCGATGATCCAGCGCGCGAAGAGATCGGTGTATACCGCATCGCCGCGCTGACGGTCCGCTCCGTCCCAGTTCGCAACGAGGAGTTGCCGGACCATTCCGAGCGCGTTCTCGCCGTGGTGCTGGAGACTGCGCTTGTCGAGATTCGCAAGATTGTCGAGCGGCGTGTGATAGTGCTTGGGCCGCCCGATGTAGGCGAAGTTCATTCCCGCCAGGTCGCGCTTCAGGAATACGGTCAGGTCGGACGAATTCGGCATCAACCGGTAGACGTCGACATAGGCCGAGCTGCTCATCGGGCGGGCCAGTCCGCCCGCGACCTGTGTGATGATCCAGCGGTTGTGCCGCGAGGTCTCGAACATCAGGCTCCCCCCCGACGATCCGCGGGCTTCGAAATTCAGGATCATCCCGACCCGGTCGGCGAGCGGGTTGTCCATCGCGAAGCCTCGCGCCCCGAAAAGCCCCAGCTCCTCGCCGTCCGTGAAAAGAAGAACCACGGGGCGGGAAAGGGGAGCCTCGGCCTGCAGGATACGCGCCACTTCCAGGATCGCCGCTACCCCCGCCCCGTCATCGCTCGCTCCCGGACCGGCCGGCACCGAGTCGTAGTGGCAGGCCAGCACGATGGCCGGGAGATCGGGGCGGGAGGACGGAAGCTCCGCCACGACGTTGCGGGTGAGAAACAGGCTGCTCATCCGGCGGCCCACCTGCGGAACCCAGCGCTCGTTCACCGCCGGCTGCAGACCGAGATCCTCGAGCTCCGCGATGAGCCGCTCCCGCACCGCATCATTCGCGGCCGTCCCGAGCGGATGCGGAGTCTCGTCCCCAAGAAGCCGCTCCAGTCGCTCGTAGGCGCGCCCCGCCGAGAAAAATTCTGGCGGCGCATCCACGCCCAACGCGGTGGGTGGCTGGTGGCATCGATTCACCAGCAGGCAACTCGCCGCCAGGACCACCGCCGCCGCCACACTACCCGCCCGGCCCGCCGTGCCGCGCTCCCCCTCGCGTCCCACTCCACCGCCCCCCGCCACGGCGTCGTTTTTTCGCGCGCTTCCATCGCCCCCTGGCATGCGCCTAGCCTCGCATCCTCCCCAGCCCCAGACAACGCCGCGATCAGAAAGTTGCCCTGCCCGGCAGGTAAGATCGTCTGCCGATACGATCTCAGCCGGCATGAGGTTTTTGGAGCGGAAGGGGGGAGGGGAGTTCGAGGTGGAGAGAGAGGCGGAGGTGGAGAGAGAGAATGTGATGGGGGAGGAATGTTTTTAGAAAACTTACTCACAGGCCAAAATTCTGGTTCGGTCTTGTCGCGCTTCGGGGTGGTTGCCATGCTTTGGACAATTCACTGACTGCGTTCATGTCACTCCGCTGCTTCTCCCGGTTATTTCGATTACTGGTTCCTTTGTTTTTGCTTCTAACGACGATTGGGGCGCAGGCGGAGAGAGCGCCTGGATTTGGCGAGAGGGTCGATCAGGTCCTTGCGCCGGTGTCGAAATTCCTGATCGATGTCGTATTTGTGGATGTCACCATCAAGGGGCAGGGCGTCCCGGTGGTCCTGATCATTCTGGCCGGGACGGCGCTCTTTCTGAGCATTTATTTCCGCTTCCTGAATCTCAGAGCCTTCGGGCTGGCGTTGCGGACCGTGCGTGGAAAGTACTTTGGCAAGGACGCACCGGGCCAGATCACCCATTTCCAAGCCCTCGCCACGGCGCTCTCCGCCACGGTCGGGCTCGGCAATATTGCCGGGGTGGCGCTTGCGATCGGGATTGGAGGACCGGGCGCGGTGCTCTGGATGATCGTGATGGGTTTTCTCGGGATGACCTCCAAGTTTACGGAGTGCACCCTCGGGGTGAAGTACCGCCAGATTGAACCGGACGGGACGGTTCATGGCGGCGGGATGTTCTATCTCCGGGACGGTTTCAAGGAGCGCGGTCTGGGGTGGCTTGGGATGATCCTGGCAGTCTGGTTCGCGGTGGCCTGTATCGGCGGAGCCCTCGGGGCAGGCAACATGTTCCAGATCAATCAGGCCCAAGCGCAAGTTTCGGAAACCTTCGGGATCTTCCAGGAGGGCTGGGTCTTCGGTCTGATCGTGGCGGTGGCAGTGGGAGCGGTGATCATCGGGGGGATCGTGTGGATCGCGCGCGTCACCGAGTTCCTGGTCCCAATCATGTGTATCATCTACGTGCTCGCCTGTGCCGTCGTTTTGCTGACCCATGCGGGTGAGGTGCCTGCCGCCTTCGGAACCATCTTTCAGGAGGCGTTCAACCCGGAGGCCGGGATCGGAGGTTTTATCGGCGGGATCATCCAGGGCATTCGACGAGGGGTGTTCTCCAATGAAGCTGGAGTGGGTTCGGCCGCCATCGCGCACTCCGCGGTAAAGACGGAGAAACCAGCCAGTGAAGGAGTGGTTGCCCTGCTGGAGCCGTTCGTCGATACCGTCATCGTCTGCACCATGACCGGCCTCGTGATCGTGGTGACTGGGATGTGGAAGATCAACGCCGACGTGGCGGACGACAAGGTGGCGCTTCTCGACAATCCGGTGGCCGGTGCGGAGCAGGTGGCGGAATACGAAAAGGGCGCGATGTTCAAGATCGACGCGCAGTGGCGGTTGGTGGAACAGAAAGACGGGCCTTCCGGATGGGTGGATGCGGGAGCTGTGACCGCGGTGGAGGGAGAAGAGGCGGTATTTTTTGCCAAGGAAGAGCTCACGCTCCTCAAGGACCCCAGGGTGGACGCCGAGGAAGTTGCCAAAATCAAGATGGACGGAGCGGTGATCGGGACCGAACCGGTCTGGGCCAGCGTGCACAATCCGGAAGACGGCACGGCAGGCTGGCTACCCTCGAAGAGTTTGCAGGAGCGGGGTGGAACGAGCGGCGGAATCTGGCTCACGTCACAGGCCTTCAAGGGTGTCATCAGTTGGTTTCCGATGGTTTTGGCGGTAGCGGTTTGCCTCTTCGCATTTTCGACCATGATCTCCTGGTCCTACTACGGGGAGCAGGCGCTGGGATTCCTGACCGGGGAGAATCGGTTCGTGGCGCTGGGCTACAAGTTGTTCTTCTGTCTCTGTGTCGTGCTCGGGTCAGCCGCCAATCTCAGCAATATCCTGGACATCTCGGACATGCTGTTCTTTGCGATGGTGGTTCCCAATGTGATCGGGCTGTTCGTTCTCCTTCCGGTGGTGAAGCGCGAATTGGCGAGTTTCCAGGCGCACGCCCGGGAAATCGATGCTAAGGATTCGTAAGCAGGAATGGCGCGAGAGTACACGTTGCACCGTCCCGGCACGCGGGGCGCGTCGGGGATCGACTATGCGGAGGAGCTGAACGACCAGCAGCTCGCGGCGGTGACGTCCCCGCCGGGCCCGGCGCTCGTGATCGCGGGGGCGGGATCGGGCAAGACGCGCGCCCTGACCTACCGGGTGGCCTACCTGCTGGACCAGGGAATCGAGCCGCGGAACATCGTGTTGCTGACCTTCACCAACAAGGCGGCGAAGGAAATGCTGGAGCGGGTGCGCTCCCTCGTGCCCCGAGACATCAGCGAAATGTGGGGGGGGACCTTCCACTCGGTGGGGAACCGGATCCTGCGCCGTCACGCCGATGAGATCGGCTTCACGAAGTCGTTTTCGATCCTGGATCGCGACGACCAGAAGTCGCTCATGAACGGAGTGGTGGCGGAATGCGAGATCGACACCTCGGTGCGGCGATTCCCGAAGGCGGATGTCCTGATCACGATCTTCAGCCTCGTGCAGAACACGGAAACGAACCTGGAGGACCTCCTGGAGGCGCGTTATCCGTACTTCGAGGAGTGGGGAGAGGAGATTGCGCGGGTGGAGCGCGCCTATCACCAGAAGAAGCGGCAAATCAACTCCATGGATTTCGACGATCTCCTGGTCCTGACCTTGAAGTTGCTGCAGGGCAACGAGGAGCTGCGAAGGCTGTATCAGAAACGATTTCGGTACGTGCTGGTGGACGAGTACCAGGACACGAACCACGTGCAGAGCGAGTTGGTGGATCTCCTGATCGGCGAGCACCAGAGCCTGATGGTGGTGGGGGACGATGCGCAGTCGATCTATTCGTGGCGCGGGGCGGACATGGAGAACATCCTGGGCTTCCCGGAGCGCTACCCGGACGCGAAAGTCTATCGCATCGAGAAGAATTACCGCAGCGTGCCCGAGATCCTGGCGCTCTCGAATGCGGCCATCAAAGCGAATCGGCATCGATTTGAGAAGGAGCTGCAGGCGGCGCGGGGCGCAGGGGCAACGATGCCGGCCCTGGTGCCGCTGGAAGATCCCGACACGCAGGCGCAATTCGTCGCGCAGCGAATCCTGGAGCTGCGCGAGGAGGGGGTGGAACTGGAGGAGATGGCGGTTCTCTACCGGGCTCATCACCTGAGCGTCAACCTCCAGCTGGAATTGGACAACCGCGGGATTCCCTTCCAGATCACGAGCGGGCTGCGTTTCTTCGAGCAGGCCCACATCAAGGACATCGCGGCATTTTTACGGTTTGTGACGAACCGGCGCGACGAGGTGAGTTTCAAGCGAATGGTGCAGCTTCTGCCTGGGATCGGGGGCAAGGGGGCCGACAAATTGTGGCGGGCCTGGAACGCGACGGTCTACGCCACCAGCGAGAACCCGCCGGAGAGATTTTCGGAGGTGCTGGCCGAGATGCCTGCTCCGAAAAAGTCCGCGGTTCACTGGGGCCAGCTGGGCCACACCCTCGACGAGCTGGTGGTGGACGGAGGGTACGCGCGGCCCAGCGACATGATCTTCAGCGTGCTGGAGGGCGTCTACGACGAGTATATGCGGGAGTCGTTCGAGAACTACGAGAATCGGCGTTCCGACATCGAGCAGCTCATGACATACGGAGAGCGCTACGATGACATCCTGGATTGTCTTGCGCAGCTTTCCCTGATGTCTGCGGTGGATGGCGATCCGAGCGGGAGCAAGGCGGAGCGGGATCCGGAGCATGTCACGCTCTCTTCCGTGCATCAGGCCAAGGGCCTGGAGTGGAAGATCGTATTTGTCATCTCTCTCACGGACGGGATGTTTCCGAACGGGCGCGTGCTCGATGCGGACGACGAGGCCATGCTGGAGGAAGAGCGGCGGCTTTTTTACGTGGCGATCACGCGCGCGAAGGACGAGCTTTACCTGACCTACCCGCAGATCAATCCGAGAAGCTACTCGGGGGACGTGATCCAGCGGCCGTCGAGATTCCTGGACGATTGCCCGCAGGAGTTGATGGAGGAATGGCGAGTGGGAGGGACGTGGTGATCGACGGATCGCAAGAAACTCGACGTTCCAATTTCCAGATAATTCCCACCGGCCAACATCAAAATCTCAAGGGCCTGCGAGCCGATCCGGCTTGGGAATTGGGATTCGGGTCGGGAGCTTGATTGGAAATTGGTCAGTGGGTTTGGGAGCTCGGGAATTCCGCGCCAGCTACCCTGCCAACACCCAGGCCAAGGCTTCCTGCAAATTCAATCGCAGCTCGCCCGGGTTCCGGTGTTCGACCACGGAACAATAGTCGGCCGGATCAAGGCACTCGGTGAGGAGAGCGGTGAGTTGTTCCCGGGTCTTTCCGGTCCGGATCAGGAAGACGTGCATGTTTGCGGCCTGCGCGAGCGGCGTGAAATCGAGCATCGAGACGGCGCTGTTGATGGCCTCGGTGTCGCTTCGCTGGTCGCTGACGACGAAGGTTGCGAGGTAGGTAAGCATGCCGTGGAGTCGAAGGTTGGGAGATCGGAGATCGGAGATCGGAGGTCGGAGGTCGGAAAGTCGTTAGCAGCTGCGGCCACCCTCCGGGAGCATCTCCGGTTCGCCGGTGTACTCCTCCAGGACTCCCCTGGCACGGGGCCAGGCCACGGCGGCCTCGAAAATGATCCAGAGTTGAAGCAGGATGGTGCCGAGGCCGAGGCCGGCCAGGAGCCATTGTCCGTTTTGCACGAACTGGATGACGTTCATGGCCATGGCGATGCCCGGCAGCAGCAGCATGAAGAGGGTGGGAAGGACGATGAACCAGACCGGGAGAGCCCGCCGCCAGAGCCAGAAGGCGATGACGAGGAAGGCCAGCCCGGCGAGGAGCTGGTTGGTGGCGCCGAAGAGAGGCCAGAGGATGAGGCCCCCGGTGCCGGGAGCTCCGCCCGGTTTGCCGGGCATGGCGGCGAGGGCCCCCGCGATGACGATCGCGAAGATGGTGGCACCGTGCTTGTTGGTGAGCCAAACCAGGGGGTTTCCGGAATGGGTTTTCCGGTCGGGGGCTGCTCCGGTGTGGCGGTCCACCCCGGGTGGCGCGTCGTCGAGGTCGTAGGCCTCCGCCGCGAGGGCGCTGCGCGAGACGCGAGGCGCGAAGGTGGACGCCAGTTCCTGGATGACGTAGCGCTGCAAGCGGCAGGCCGTATCGAGGGTGGTGGCCGCAAAAGACGCCACGAAGACGCCCATCAAGGCCACCGCAAAGGTGGCGGGGAGGCCGAGGGCGGTGAGAAAGTTGGCGGAACCCTCCACGAAGGCGCCGACCTTGGCGCCGAGGCCACCCGCTGCTGCCCACGATCCGTAGCGGGCATCGTAAGCGTCGCTGCCGAAAATGATCGCTCCGTCAGCGCCCTTTATGCCGAGCCCGAGGCCCGCCACGCAGGCCAGGATGACGAGGGTGGCGAGAAAGCCCTCGGTGAGCATCGAGCCGTAGCCGACAAACTGCGCATCGGTCTCGCACTTGATCTGCTTGGAAGATGTTCCGGACGAGACGAGGCAATGGAAACCCGAAATGGCACCGCACGCGATCGTGATGAAGAGGAAGGGAAAAATCCAGGGGGCACCCTCCGGAGCCATGCGAAAAGCCGGGGCCACGATCTCGAGAGATTGGCGAGGCCCATCGCCCAGGGGAGCACCCCCAACCGCACCGGCCACAACGAGGCCGATGAGAACGAGGGCCAAGGCCGAGATAAGCTGCAGCGAGTTGATAAAATCCCGGGGCTGGAGAAGGGTCCAGACCGGGAGAACGGAGGCGATGTAAGAGTAAATCAGCAAGATCGCAACCCAGGTGACGATTGGAAGTCCGTCTCCCAGCACGCCCGTCTGACCGCCCAGGGCTTGATTGAACGTCCCGAGGAACCCGACATTTCCATAGGCGATCGAGACGTACATCAGCGCGAGCGTAATCAGGGAGGGGATGAGAATGTTGACGCCTTTGCGATGGAGGCAGACTCCGATCAGGACCGCGAGTGGAATCTGGATCAGGCATGGGAAAATCGATTGCGGGTAAAGGTCCCACACACTGGCGATGACGAGCCCGAAGATGGCCAGCACGATGGTGAGGGCGAGAAACAGGACGGAGAGGAAGAGAAGGCGGGTGCGCTTGTTGAGAAGACGGCCCGCAATGTCGCCGACGGTCTGGCCGCGATTGCGCATGGAGACCACCAGGGCTCCGAAATCGTGCGCGGCGCCGATAAAGATGGAGCCGAAGAGCACCCACAGGAGGGCGGGCACCCAGCCCCAGATGACGGCGAGGGCGGGGCCCACGATCGGCCCGGTCCCGGCGATGCTGGTGAAGTGGTGCCCGAAGATGACGCTTTTCCGGGTGGGGACGTAGTCGGTGCCGTCTTCGAGTTCGACGGAGGGGACCGTTGCGTGGGGGTCGAGCTTGAAGATTTTTCGCGCCAGGAACCTCCCGTAAGTGTGGTAAGCGACGAGGTAGAGGACGAGGGCACCGAGGGCAATGGCGAGAGTCTGCATTTCAGTGGTCGGGGTTCAGCAACCAGTGTTCAGACGGCGGTTGAAGGGGTCTCTATACTGTGCACTGGATACTGTATACTCAATTGCTCTCAGGCGTTCTGCTGCTTGGAGAGCGCGTCGAAAACCGGCACAGGGACGTACCGTCTGACCGTGTCCTCCCAGCCCTCGGGGCCGATGAGGCTCTTGACCATGCTGGAGCTCAGTTCCGCGATATCGCGTGGAGGCATGAGGAAGACGGTGGTGATATCGGGCGCGAGGTCCGCATTGATGTGGCGCATGACGCGCTCGAACTCGTAGTCGTCAGCGGTTCGGACTCCCCGCAGGATGTAGACCGCTTCCTGTTCCTTGGCGTAGTCAACGAGGTAGCGGTTGTCGAAATGCGCGATGACCATGCGCTCGCAGGAGGGGGTGGAGACCCGGAGCAAATCGAGGCGCTCTTCCACGGAAAAGCTGTAGGTCTTCTGCGGATTGGATCCGATTGCGACAATGAGGCGATCGAAGAGCTCGAGTCCCCGCTGGATCATCCAGAGATGACCATTGGTGGGGGGGTCGAAACTTCCGGCGTAGACGGCGATTCGCACGGCTCAGATTTCAGTTATCGGTTGTCAGTGATCCGGAGAGGCGTGACCGAACCGAGAGCCGCGCGGAGCCCTGATTGGCGCGACCGGATCGTTAGACCCGGCGCTTGATCATGGCGGTGCGCCGGAGGAGCTTCAGCCACTCCTTGTAGAGCACGGACCGCTTCTCGATTTCGACCTCGGTGCGCATGCGCTCCCGCATTTTCTTGTCGAGGGGCGGAGCCGGCCCGTAATTTTTCTTGATCACCTCGACGATGGTGAAGCCGCGGCGGTCCTTGAGGGGGCCCACGATTTGACCTTTGGGGGTATCGAAGACGATATCCGCGAAGCCGACCTCGAGGTCCGGGCGCATTTCCCCTCCGCCATCTTCGCCTTTCCAGAGGCCCCCCTGCTTGGCGAAGGCTCCGGCGGAGTTCGCGATGGCGGTCTCGGCGAAGTCGGCCCCGCCCTTGACCTGCAAGGCGATTTTTTCGGCGAGGACGAGTTGCTCGTTGGGGGTTGCGGCGGGGTTGTTGGGATCGGTGGCCGGGATGTAGATCTTGCGGAAGCTGATGCGGTCCTTGGAACGGTCGCGCAATTCGCGGCTGCGTTCCCGATAACGTGCCGTGATCTCGGCCTCGGTGGTGGGGGCGACGTCCTTGAACTGCTGCTGGCGGAAGGCCTGCACGAGGATTTTTTCCTTTTGCGACTGCCGGAAAGCGCGGCGGGTCATCCCGGACTGCTCGAGGTTCTTGCGGAACTCCTTTTCGCTTCCGTTGAACACCTCGCGGATGATGCGATTCTCCTCCTCGATGAGGACCTGCGCGGGAAGTTTGGCATCGAGTTCCTCGAGTTTGCTCAAGACCAGCTTGTTTTCGATGAGTCGTTCGAGGACGTTGTTCTGTGCTTCCTTGAAAGCTTTGCGGAACTGTTCTCCCTGCCGGGGGTACTTGGCGCACAGCATCCCGATGGTGGGTGCGAGGTGGAAGGCGATCTCCTTCGAAGTGATGGCCTTTCCATTGACGGTGGCGGCGATGCGGTTGAGTTCAACCGCGGCGGAGAGAGGGAGAGCCGTCAAGACGGCGGTGGCAACTAGGAGATACTTCATGGTCGATTCATGGATTCGAGCCATTCGACTGCTTCACGGAGCATAGTATTCGGCGCGGAGGACCTCAAGCGAGGAAAGTGGCGGTTCTCCAACATTATGTAACCGCCATTACGCTGGACCATGAGGCGATTTCCCCTGATTTCCACCATTTCCGCTCCGGCTTGTGCCGCTTCGATACGGAGCCGGGAGACCTGCAGCAGGTTGCGGGCGGGATCGGGGAGGAGGCCGAAACGGTCGCGGAGGCGCGCCTCGAATTCGCGCAATTCGTGGAGTTCGGCCAGACTGGCGAGTTCGCGGTAGGCGGCCAGGCGCTGCTTGGAATCCGCTATGTAAGCGGCGGGAATAAAGACTGGAAGTTGTTCCTTGTTAGAAAGCTCGAAGCGGGTCTCGGAGAAGGCCAGGAAGTCGGCCCGCAAGACCACATCGGCACGGCGCCGGACCTTTCGGCCGCTGAGCTGCTCGACCGACTGGCGCAGGAGCTGGCAGTAGAGATCGAATCCGACGGCTGCGATGTGGCCGGACTGGCGGGTTCCGAGGAGGTTGCCGGCGCCGCGGATCTCGAGATCGCGCATGGCGATTTTGAAGCCGGATCCGAGGGCGGTGTACTGCTTGATGGCGTTGACGCGTTTTTTTGCGTCGCCGGTGGCGAGGAGGTCGCGGGGGAGCATGAGGATGGCGTAGGCGCGGCGGTTGGCGCGGCCCACGCGGCCGCGGAGCTGGTAGAGATCGGCGAGGCCGAAGCGGTCGGCGCGGTCGATGAGGATGGTGTTGGCGTTGGGGATATCGATTCCGCTCTCGATGATGGTGGTGGAGAGGAGGACATCGGCCTTGCCATCGACGAAGGCGTGCATGACGTCCTCGAGTTCGTCGCGGACCATCTGCCCGTGACCGACGAGGATATGGGCTTCCGGCACGAGCTCCTGGAGGCGTTTCCTGACCATTTCGATGCTCTTGACGCGGTTGTGCAGGAAGAAGACCTGCCCGTCGCGTTCGAGTTCGCGGCGCACCGTGTCGCGGATGACGCGCTCGTCGTAGGCGCACACAGAGGTGTGAACGGGGATGCGGTTGGGTGGTGGGGTGTCGATGGTCGACATGTCGCGAACGCCCATGAGAGAAAGGTAGAGGGTGCGCGGAATGGGGGTGGCGGAGAGGGTGAGGACATCGACTTGCCGGAAGCGCTCCTTGAACTGCTCCTTGTGTTGCACTCCGAAGCGCTGCTCCTCATCGACGACGGCGAGGCCGAGGTTTTGAAAGTGGACATCGCCGGAGAGGAGGCGGTGCGTGCCGATCACGATATCGACGCTGCCGTTCGCGACGCACTTGATCGTCTCGGCGATTTCGCTGGGCCTGCGGAACCGGCTGAGCAGATCGATGCGGATCGGGAAATCGCTCATTCGTTCTCGGAAGGTGCGCCAGTGTTGTTCGGCCAGGACGGTGGTGGGAACGAGGACGGCGACCTGCCTGCCGCCGGTGACGGCCTTGAAGGCGGCGCGGATGGCGACCTCGGTCTTTCCGAAGCCGACGTCGCCGCAGATGAGGCGGTCCATGGGCTGGCCGCTTTCCATGTCCTCTTTCACGTCCCCAATGGCGCGGAGCTGGTCGGAGGTCTCGGTGAAGGGAAAGGCGTTTTCGAATTCCCACATCCACTTGGTGTCGGGCGGGTGGGCGTATCCCTTTTGCGCCTCACGTTCGGCGTGGGTGCGGAGGAGCCGCGCGGCGTAGTCCATGATGGCGGACTCGGCGGCTTTGCGGACCTTGCTCCAGCGCCCGTCCCCGAGCCGGCTGAGGGCCGGGGCCTTGCCGCCCACCCCGACGTAGCGCGAGACGAGGTGAGCCTGGTCGATCGGCACGTGCAAGGTGGAGCCGTGCCGGTATTCGATGTTGAGTTCCTCGCTGCCATCCTCACCCGCCGCGAGACCCTGGAAGCGTCCGATTCCGTAATCGGCGTGAACCACGAGGTCGTCTTCGTTGAGTTGGTCGAGTTCGGTAGCGGCGGAGTGGGTGCGCTGTTTTTCGAGGTGTTGGAGGCGGGAGGGGCGCAGAGTGGTGCGGTAGCGGCCGAAGAGTTCGGCGAGGGAGAGGACCGCGAGTTTGGCGGAGCGCAGGACGAAACCCTCGGGGAGGGGGAGGTCGAGAAAGCAGTAGGCCGACCGAGGCGGGAGATGGGTGCCGCTCAGTTCCCGGAAGCGTTCCCGTTCGCCTTCCGTGGCGGCCGCGACGCAGATCGTCCACCCGTTCGCGCACCAGTCCGCAATGTGATGGAAGACGCTGCTCTGCTGCGCTTCGTGAAGAACGAAATCGCCGGCGTCGAAGTGCGCGAAGGGTGTGCCGTAGGCTTCGAAGTTCGAGGTGCCGGAGACGGGGTCGTCGCTCAAAATGACCTCCGCATCCTCGATGCCTTCCTCGAGGGCGACGACGAAGTCGCCTTCGAGGAACCAATCCGCCAGCCGGGCGGCGAGATCGGGGGGCCGGAGGATGAGGTCAACGTGTGGGAGGCGCCGCACCGAAGTCTGCGAGTCGAGGTCGAATTCGCGCAGCGATTCGAGGTCGCGGTCGAAGAATTCGAGCCGGAGGGGAGCGGCGGCCTGGACGGGAAAGATGTCGAGGATGCCGCCGCGCCGGGCAAACTGTTGGCGGGAGTGGACTTGCGCGACCTTCTCCAGACCGGCGGCCGCGAGGGCTTGTTCCAGGGATTCCGGATCGTGGGCGGCACCCACGGCGAGGTGCAGGAACGATTCGGCGAAGGGGCCGGGGTCGGGAGCGGGGTGCGCGAAGGCCTCGCCGGAGGCGAGCACGGTGGCGGGAGAGGCGTCGGAGTCGCGCAGGTGTTGGAAGACCCCCAATCGTTCGGCGTCCCGCTCCGGGTCGGCGAGTTCGACTTCGAATTGCTCATGGGGAGGATCGGGGAGGACGAGGGCGGGGGACTGCCAGGCTCGGAGTTCCTGGGCGAGGCGCTCGCGGTGGCGGGGTGAGCCTCCCAGGATCCAGAGGCGGGATCCCGGACGCTGGCGGGCCCGCGCTCCGGCCAAGAGGGCCGCGACGAAGGCATGGGCCGGGGGTTCGACCGGAGCCAGGGTGAGGGGAGACTCCGCCGAAGCGCCGTCCAGGAGACGTTCAAGCGCACAGTGGTGCCAGGCGAAATGCAGCGCATCCGCCGGTGATTCGATCCGAGGCGCGGAAAAATCAGGGCTGATCCGGCCCCTACGGAGCCATCTTCCAGGCTCCGAGGCAACTTAGATCTTCACAAGAGCGAATAATCGCGTATGGTGTTAATAACCTGTTAATTGTTCACCAATGAGGAAGGTGTCACTCCTCTCCAAACTATCTGTTGTTGTTACGGTTCTCGCCTTCGTGGGCTGCGGATCCAACTCGGGCCCCGGAGTCTCCTCGGCGCCTCCAGTCCCCTATTATGAGGTCTACAGTTCCCAGGGGGTGATGACGCACTCCGGGTACGGGAGCTCTCCGTACGCGAGATCCAATTCGACCATTCCGGGTTACACCGGCAAGAGCTTTGCCGGGCAGCCTCAGTATGAATTCCCGCTGGTGACGCCCTCCCCGGCGGTCGGGAGCGCGGTGAGGCGGAGCCAGCCGGCAGTGCAGACCGTCGCGATCCAGCGCACGGCGCCGCGCAAGTCGCCCTCCAGCCTTCTCTCGGCGGTCCGGGTGCGGAAGGACTTCATTTCCACCCGGGCGCGTGGACGCCGGAATTCCCGTTCGATGCGGCCGCGCTACATCACGATTCACAGCACCCAGAACTGGAGTTCGGGTGCTGACGCGTGGCGGCACTCGCTGGCTCTGAAGCGCAGCAAACTGGGCAAGCTCTCGTGGCATTTCACGACGGACGAGAACGTGGCGGTGCAACACCTTCCCACCAACATCACCGGGAATCACGCCGACTTCGATGGTCCCGGTAACCGGTATTCGATCGGGATCGAAATGTGCGAGCATCCTGGTAACAGCCGGAGCAGAACGGTGCAGCGCACCGCCAAGCTGGCGGCCTACCTGATGCACAAATACGACATCCCGCTTTCAAAAGTGGTGCCGCACTACCACTGGCCACGGCACGGCATGCGCCCGGCGCACAAGAACTGCCCGCACTTCCTGCTGAACAACGGCCGGCCCGGCAGCAAATGGCGGGGATTCCAGGCCAAGGTCAAGGGGTATCACGACGACATCACGAGTGGTGGGGCGGCGTATGTGAGCCGCTGATGCGGCGTCGAAGCTCCGCGCGGGTGGTGGCGCGGGTGGGAGGCCGGAGGTCTCGAAGGGGAAGGCCGGGTCCTGGGCCGAGCAGACCGCCGAGGCAATTGATGAGGCTCGGGATGAGAGAGATCGGCCTGAATCCGACTTTCGACCTTTGACTTTCAGGTCTTCGATTTTCTACCCTCCCGGCCGTGTCCGGGAAAGGAGTCCACTACGTGTGCCAGCGTTGCACGGCCTGCTGCAAGTGGGCCGGCGATGTGTGTGTGGAGGATGAGGAGATCACGCGCATCGCGGCGTTCCTGGGAATGGGCGAGATGGAGTTCGTGCAGGAGTACACCCGCCTTAGGACGAATCGCACGGGGCTGTCGCTGATCGACAAGGAAGGCACGACGGAGTGCATCATGCTGGACGGCGATGTGTGCCGAATTCACGACGTGAAACCCGAACAGTGCAAGGGCTTCCCGAATGTGTGGAATTTCCCGGGCTGGCGGAAGGAGTGCCAGGCGATCGCGGTGCCGATCAAGGGGCAAGCGTAGGGATGGCAGCGTTCAGGGGGCCAGGGCTCGGTGTCCACGGGTCAGGGTTCGCACCGCGCCCGGGGCGACTACCGCCTACGGGAGGGCGCGGAGGGCGTTGATGCGGACCAGGACGGGGGGGTGGGAATAGTCGAGAACGACGCGGAGGTGATGGGGGGTGAGGTTGGAGAGGTTGTCGGCGGAAAGTTTTTTCAGAGCCCTGATGAGGGGGGCGGAGGACTTCTGGGCGGCGGCGGCATAGGCGTCGGCCTCGAACTCGTGTTTGCGGGACCAGGCGTTGAGGACCACGCCGAGGAGGCGGCTGACGGGGCTGAAGAGGATGCCGAAGAAGATGAGGCCGGCGTGAGGCGAGATGTTTTCGGCGGGAATGCCGAAGGCGGCGAAGAGCTGTCGGGCGAAGGCGCTCTCGGGGTCGACAATATGACCGAGAAGGAAGAAGAGGACGCCGAACTGCAGGATGGAGGCCGCGATGCGCTGGATGATGTGCTTGCGCTTGAAATGGCCGATCTCGTGGGCGAGGACCGCGACGAGTTCGTCGGTGCTGTGGTTCTTGACGAGGGTGTCGTAGAGGGCGATTTTCTTGTTCTTGCCGAAGCCCATGAAGAAGGCATTCGACTTGGCGGAGCGACGAGAGCCGTCCATGACGGTGATTTCGGTGAGGGGGAACTCGCAGTCCCTCGCCATGGCGTAGATGGCCTCCTTCAGTTCGCCGTCTTCCATCGGTTCGAACTTGTTGAAGAGCGGCATGATGAGGGAGGGAGCGAGATAGGTGAGGGCGAGGGTGAAGAGGCTGAAGGTGACCCAGGCCCAGAACCAGGCGTGATCGATTTGGTTGAAGATCAGAAGGAGGGCTGCGAGGAGGGGAAGTCCGATGAGGGCGGTCAGGAAGAGAGCCTTGAGCTGATCCACCACGAAGATTTTCGGAGTTGTTTTGTTGAAGCCGAAGCGTTCTTCGAGAGTGAAGGTGTCGTAGATGCTGAACGGGAGACCGACGAGATAGTTTCCGGCAAGGATGGCGCTCACGTAGAGGAGACCGGTCGCGATTTCGCCGAAGCCGAACGAGCGTGTCCAGGCGTCGAGCCAGCCGAAGCCGCCGATGAACCAGAAGACGAGCAGGACCGTGAGGGTGGCGGCGGAACTGATGATGGAGAACCGGGAGTTGGCCCGAGTGTACTGCTGTGAGCGGGCGTACTTGCCTTGATCGAAAACGTCGCTGAATTCCTCCGGGAGTTCGGGTTTGAGCGAGCCGAGGTTGAGGAGGGTGGCGATAAAGTCGAGGTTCCAGAGAAGGAGGAGGGCCAAGACGAGAATCAGAGCGATCGTGTTGAACTCGGGGGTCACAAGGGCTACGGAAGAACAGGGAAATATCCTGGCAAGGAAAAACATCGTGACTCCCCGAGACCGGGGGGCGATGGTAGACTCTCATGTCAGGGCAGAGGGTGCGGGCGAGGCGGACCGGGCGGCGTCGGTGGCGGGCGGGAATCCTGCTTCCCGTCTTCTTCGCGCTGTCCGGCTGCGGACATGTGGTGACGAAGCGTTCGAGCTATGAAGGAGAGCGAGGGGCGGAGGTGAACGGTGCCCTGGTGCGCAGCGCCGTCAAGCCGATGGGTGGAGAGCCCGGATTCAGCTTTTCGGCCATGGTTTACACGGCGGGCTCGGGAACGCTGGACGGACCCTTTCTGTGGCGGATCGAGGCGACCGGCGACGACGGTTATCACAAGACGCTCACCGTCCATCGAGTGAAAGTGGAGACCATAAACACGAAGCGCAGCGAGTGGTATCCGCAAAAGCTCCTGGGGAAGACGGTGGAGTTCTACCCCATCAAGGGGGAACCCGGGGAGGTCTTCGCGCAATACCGGATTCCCGGAAAGCTGGAGGTCTTCCCCTCGGAAGACGGGCCGATCACGATCCTGGCGGATCTCACGATTCGCAGCGTGGAAAAAAAGGTTCGCAGGCTGGTTCGCTTTCGAATGGCTCCTCACCGGACGAAGGATTTCGAGTTCCTATTTCTTCCGGCAGACGTGGTCAAAAGCGCGAGTTCCGAAGATCCGCGGGAGTGGAGGTGGTAGGGCTGGGGAGATGAATCGTGGGGGCGTGAGAACGGCCCGAAGCGCTTGCCTTTGAGCGTTTTCGTGCACGAGGACGCCTGCTGATGCCGTATTGACCGGACCCCCGGTGCCCTTAAGCTTCCCCAACAAGGCACCGCCCCCCGTTTCGGTGACCACCTGCCCCGCCCCCCTCGATCCCCCCATGGACAATCGCGTCCCTGCCCACCGCTGTGCTCACCGGCAGGCCGGAGGATTTCTCTCCGCCTCCCTGCTGGCTTATTCCATCGCGGTCGCGGCTCCGGTCGCGGAGGATGACAGCTATGACATCGGGGAGGACCTGACCCTCGATACGGTGGCTGGTCCCGTCGTGTCGACGGATTTCGATTCGGGCGGTGCGGCCGCCATCCCGTTTTCGGGGGACTGGGAGTATCTGGACCGGATCGAGAACGAGGAAGGCGCCTCCCAGACCTACCCGGCCGACGGAGCGGGCCGGGTCTGGAACAGCGTGGAGTTCGAGACGGCCAGTTCCACGGTTGGCCCGTGGGGGACAACTGCCTTGCCGGCGCAGGGCGGGATCGTCGATATCTTTCCGGCGGCCACGCCCCAAATCCTCGGCGGGATCGGTTCGGCCCCAAGCGGCCTGAACCTCATCACCACCTACCTGTTCCGCAACACCTTCACGCTGACGGCCGCGCAGGCAGCAGAAACGATCTGGACCGCGAACCTGGTGGCCGACGACGGTTGCGTAATCCATATCAACGGAACCGAGGTCGGCTCCTTCAACATGCCGGGGGCCTTCGTCTCGACGGACACATTTGCGAATCCCGGCAATGAATCGTCCTACTCGGACGTCGCGCTCGCGGTGGGAGGAGCCCTTGTGACGGGGCTCAACACCATCGCGGTGGAGGTGCACCAGTCCACGGCCGGGAGCTCCGACGTTGGTCTCGACCTGACGCTTCGAGCCGGGGGGGGCGTGTTCGGCGGCTTCGTCTTCGTGGACGATATTTTCGACACCAGTCGTCCGTTTTACGCCGAGGGGACGCTGCAGGTCACGGCCGGATTCAGTGGCGCGGGTTTGCGAGTGAGAATCGGGGGCGTGGATTCCCGCGTCGTTCCCGCTCCTCGATCGACCTCCGGCGGATTTGTGCGCGCCTTTACCCTCGGAGCGGCGGTCATGGTCGATGTCGGTTTTCGCTACCGGTTGACCACGTCGACCGCCCTGGAATCGAATG
>CAUZKZ010000056.1:0-17701 GCA_963580345.1 Verrucomicrobiia bacterium
GGCGGCGGTCAAGTCTCATGCCGCCTTCAGGAGAGCTTGGGACTTGGGAGCCGACTTGCCGTCCACCACGGCGCGGCGACGCTTCACGTCGGGAACCAAGCTGAAGAACGCCATGCCCTCCTCCGCAGGGTGAAGGTTCAAATAATGGCGGCGCACGATGGTCTCGGAATTGCCAGCTTGCAGTGCGGCATCGCCAACGGAGCGATGCAGGGCGACGTGGTAGGAGATGAATGAATGCCGCGCCTCGTCGTGGCTCAGCCTGAAATGCTTGCGGACACGCTTGAAAATGAAGTCCCAGTTCTTCGGGATGATTGGACCAGGAGCGACCTTCAACCACTCCCGCAGGTTCTTCGTGATGTGGACCTGCCGTGCTTCGCGGGTCTTGGAAATGTCGGCGGGAACCGTCAGGACTCCCGTCTTGAGGTTGACCAACTCAGTCTCGCGGTCGCTGAGCCGTCTCAGTTCATCGGGGCGGAGTCCAGTGAAGTAGAGGTAGCTGAAATAGCGCAGCGCGATTCCTCCCTGCCAGCGCATCAGGACCGTGAGAATGCGTTGCACGTCTTCGGGCGAGGTGGTGGCGGGAGTCGCCGCTTGTTGCTCCCTCACCTGACGTTGGCTGAACTTGCGAACCTTGGGGATCGGGTTTTCAAACGTCCATGGACGCTGAGTCGTCACGTCCGCCTCCGCGCACCAAGCAAAGAACTTGTTCAGGACAATTCGATAGCCGTTCCACGTCTTGAGGGTGGCGCGATTTGTGCCGTCCTTGGCTCTCAGGCTGCGCAGGAACGCTTCCACCGACTCGGAGGTGACTTCATGCACCATCGGGTTGTCCGCGTGCTCTACGAGTTTCAGGGCGGCGGATTTTATTGAACTCAGCGAGCGCGGGCGCAACCCGTCCCGCTCCCGTTCATCCAGGTAGCGGCGCAGAGCATCGCGCATTGAAATCGTGTAATCGGGCGCGCGGTGGTGGCGCAGGAAGAACGAAACAGCATCCTCAAGGGTGTAGGCTTCTCCCAGCGCATCGAAAGCTCTGACTGCCTCATCCAGGCGTTGCTGGTCCAAGGGGCAGAGCATGAGCCGTTGCGACCTTCCCTCGTTCTCCAGTTCCACCGTCTTGAGAGCCACGAACCGCTCCGCTTCCTGGCGATCCTTGAACTGCTTGCGCTGCCACTTGCCGTCTTCCTTCCATCCCTGGACCAGGAACGTCTTCCACGTCCGACCGTCCTTCTCCCGTTCCACCTCGCGAATGGTGAGCTTGATGGCATCGCCCTTCTTCGCCTGCTTGCGTGTCCGCTTCGTCGTCCTGCTCATGCCTGCATTTTCTCGCAGGAACAGGGCAGGTTAGCAAGCTCTATTGCACGGTGCGTTGCACGGCAATCCCCAATTCCTTATAAACAGTAACTTCCCTGTGGATGCCGAATCCGAGGTGAGGGCGGAATTGGGCCGGCCTCACTGGATCCCCTTCATGGCCCGATCGTAATCCTGGGGATTGGGGGCGGCGGAGCGGGCCACGTCATGATCGAGAATGTCCTGTTCGGTGGCGGCGACCAGGTAGCGCAGGAAGGAGCAGTTCAGGGGAGAGTCTCCGCGGTGCATGAAGTCGAGAATTTCGCCGTACTTGCGCTCCTTGATCCACTTGCGGGTGGCGGCCTCGTTATGCAGATGCTCAACCACGAGGAAGAGATTGCCGTCCTTGCGGGGGAGGAGTTGTTGCGAGAGGACTCCGATGAGATGAAGGGAAAGGAGCATGATGGCGCTCTCGCGCTGAGGCTCGCTGAAGAGATTGGTGAGGCGCTCCATGGTGTCGATGACGCCGGAGCTATGGAGAGTGGTGAGAACAAGGTGGCCGGTTTCGGCGGCTTGCAGGGCGATGAGGGCGGACTCCTCGTCGCGGATTTCTCCTAGCAGAATGATGTCTGGGCTCTGGCGCAGAGAGGCACGTAGGGCACTGGAAAAGGACGCCGTGTCGGCATTGACCTCCCGCTGCGAGAAATAGGACTTCTTGTTGTGAAAGAGGTATTCGACGGGATCTTCGATCGTCACCACGTGCCGCTGGTAGCGTTCGTTGATCCACTGCAGGCAGGAGGCGAGGGTGGTCGATTTTCCCGAGGCGGTGGGCCCGGTGATCAGGATGAGTCCGGCGCGGCGCTGCAACCAGACCTCCAGGAGATCGGGGGGGACTCCGAGGTGCTCGAAGGAGGGGATGTCTTCCTCGATGGGGCGCAGCACGGCGGAGAGCAGGCCGAGGGTCCGGTAGAGATTGACGCGGAGGCGGCGGCCGCCGGGAATCACGTAGCTGACGTCGCGCTCGAGGTCCTTCTCGGGGTCCGCACCGCAACGTTTCCAGAATTCGGCGAGGATCTTGTGCTTGATCGGTTCCCCTTCGGCCTGTTCCACCTCGCCGTGAACGCGCATGCGGGGGGGATGGTCTTCGCAGAGGAAGAGGTCGATGGCGCCGGCTTCAAAGGAGCGCTCGGCGAGTTCGTCGATGAGTTCGGACATTGGTGTCGGTTGTCGGTAATTCGGCGCCTCTGAAAACGGATTCGTCGGCCGGGGCGAGGGATCTTCGCCGCCTTCGGGCCGATGTCCACTTATTGATCCCATGATTCCGTGGCGCGGGGATCGATGACGGAATTCAGCTCATCATGGAGGGCACCGAGGGTCTCGGGATCGGACACCTTTTTTCCTTCGGTAGTCTGCACGTAGAAGGTGTCGAGGGCGGCTCCCTTTTCGGTCGCGATGCGGGCGTGCACGGTCTGCAAGCCGTGCCGGTTGACGGTGTTGAGAAGGTCGTGCAGGAGGCCGATCCGGTCGATGGCCTGGATTTCGATGAGGGTGAACTGAGGGTCGCTCTCGATATCGAGATAGGCCCGCACCGGGAAGGGAATCACTCCATCGTTGGACTCGCGGAGGTAGTTCTCCTTCACTTCCAGGTAGCGTTGAGGGTCGTAGTGCTCGTGCTGATTGATTTCGTAGAGGATCATGACGACCGACATCTGGCGGAGGAAATTTTCGATGGCCTGCATGTCGTCGGTGCACACGCGGAAGATGTCGAGCACGACGCCATCGCGGCGGGTGTAGATATCGGCCGAGAGGATATTGATTTCCTGTGCCGCGAGGGAGCAGCAGATCTTCTCGAGGAGCAGGGGCCGGTCGTGGGTCACGATGGTCAGCTCCGAATATCCCTGCTCGGGATAGGCGAGCCATTGCACCGCGGCTTCGAAAGGCGTGTTGGGACGACGTTGGCGCCGGTCGAGGTACTGCCAGATAGCGCGAATATGGGTGCCGACGCTGCGGGAATCGCGATAGCGGAAGTAGCGCTTCGGCATCTGGTTGAAGTGTTCATCGGTGATCTCGGAGTAGGGTGCGCCCAGTTCTTTGCGCACTTTTTCACGCAGGGTGTCCAATTTTTCGCGGAAGGCGGCATCGTAGGCCTCGTAGCCCTGCTTGAGGAAGGACCGTGTGGCGCGGTAAAGCTGGACGATGAGGGTTTCCTTCCATGGGGTCCAGGCCTCCTCACTGGTGCCGTTGGAGTCGATGTAGGTGAAGAGGAGGAGGGCATCCAGGAGGCGCCGTTCCTTCATCTGGCCGGCGAACTCCGCGACCACGTCGGGATCCTCGATATTGCGCTTGGTGGCGAAGCGCCAGAGGGTGAGATGGTGATCGACCAGGAACATAATGAGCTGGCGGCGGCCGTGGCTGATCTGGAGCCTCCGGCAGACCTTGTTGGCCAGCATCTGGGAGCCATCGATGTGCTCGCGGACATTTTCGGCGCGGCCGGAGTCGTGGAGCAGGACGGCGAGGTAAAGAGCGTAGGGATCTTCGATCTCGATGAAGAGCTGGCGGAAGCGCTGCTTGGCGGGGTCGTCGGAGACGAGGAGAAGATCGAGCTGGTCGATGCAGCGCAGGGTGTGCTCATCGGCGGTGTAGCGGTGGAAGAACTCGTGTTGGACGAGGCATTCGAGGGCGCCGAATTCGGGGAGGTAACGCCCCAAAACGCCGCAGCGGTGCATGAGGCGGAGGGTGCGGGCCACCTGTCCCTTGTGCTCGAGAATCGTTTGGAAGGTCTGGCGGTTGTCCGTCGAGTAGCAGAAGGCCTTGTCGATCTTGACCCAGTTGGCCTTGATGAGCTTGCGGAGCGACGGGGAGGGCCGCAGGCCGTGCTTCTGGCAGTGGAGGAAAAGGCGCAGGAGTCGCGAGGAGTCATCCTCGAAGATGGCGTCGTTTGCCTGGCTGAGACGGCCGTCGTCCGCGATGAAGCCGTCGAAGGTCCGGACCACGGGTTTTCCTGCGAAGGGGACCCAGGAGGGGAACCGGAAGGGTTTGAGGACGTCGACTTCGATCTCGGCAATTTCAAAGACGCTGGCGGTGTATTGGTGGATATTGCGGGCATGGAGGTAGTAGTCGCGCATGAGAGCCTCGATGCGGCGCAGCTTGGTGCGGTGGCGGTAATTGAAGGATTCGGCGATGACACCCTGGAAGCGGAGGGTGAGAACGTCGGTCGATTTTCCGGTGTGGTAATGGAGCGAGTTGCGGAGGCGGTGGAGGAAGTCGAAGGCCTGGCGGAGTTCGCTTCGGGCATTCGGGGTCAGAGTTTTTCTTGCCACGAGGTCATCGAGTTCCCGGGTTTCGAAGAGGGCGTCGGAGATCCAGAGCAGATTGTGAAAGTCACGCATCCCACCAGGGCTTTCCTTTAGGTTGGGCTCCTGCAGGAAGACGGTGGATGAGAACTTCCGGTAACGGTTCTCGATATCCTTGCGGCGCTCCGCGAAGAACTTTTCGCGATCCTTGTTGATGCAGTCCTGGCGGAACCGCTGCTTGAACTTGGTGAAGAGTTCCTGGTCACCTGCGAGGAGGCGGTCGTCGAACAGGGAGGTGCGGGTGATAGGATCGCCGCGGGCCTCCTTCACGCACTCGGCGATCGAGCGGGAGGCGTGGCCCACTTTGAATCCAAGGTCGAAGAGGGGATAGAGCACGTCCTCCACGACCTGGGCGAGGCTCTTGGCGACGCGATGCGAGGCCTGCGGGAGGAGGAAGAGGAGATCCAGGTCGGAACCCGGGTTCAGCATACCGCGGCCGTAGCCGCCGTTGGCTACCAGCGCGATCGAAGGGGTTTTGGAGTGGAGGGAGATGGCGGTCTCGAAGAGGGTCCGCAGGATGACGTCGATGAGGGCCGCGCGGAGCGCCGCGATTTGGCATCCACCCCCCCCGGCGTCGTGAGCCTGGCGGATTCGCTTTTCTTCCGCCTTGAGAAGGCGCTTGTAGATCGTGAGGCGCTCCCCGCGGGAGAGACTGCCGTCGCAGGCCGGTTCCAATTCGGCCCGGGCGTGTTCGGCGAGGGTTTCAGGGGGCACAAGGGAAGTTTGGACCATGTGGCGGGAAATTGAATCCCGAATTCCTATCACCGGGGGATGGGGGAGGAGTGCCGTGGTCCCGACGCGCGCGGGGAGGGTGGAAGGCGCCCGGTTTTCCAGCGTGAGGCCATGGCCCGGTCCGGCGGGGGTCGATGGTGGGGCGAGGAATCCGGCGGTGTGCCGATCACCAGGTGTAGGTCTTCTCCGCCAGGCGGGATCCCTTCCGCTCGAAGACCTCGACCACGAGTCCGCTGGTCCGCACCGTGACGCGGGTGAAATTGTCTTCCGGGCACACCTTGGTGTAGGCCACCACTTTGAAGCGGCCCGCGGTTCCAGCGTCGATGCTGCCCTTGAGGTTGAAGTGGCGCTCGGAGGGATGGGGATAAGGCCAGTAGAAGGCGCTCGAGACGACGGAGTGAACTTTCAGTCCACGTGGAGACTTCAGAGCCACCGAGAAGGAAGAGTGCACGTCGCCCGAGAAGAAGACAACTTTCCTGATCTGCTTGTCCTCGATGTAGGTGAGGAGTTCGGCACGCTGGTCCGGAAACCCGGCCCACTTGTCGTTCTTGTCGAAGTTTGTCGAGTCGGGGAAAAAGGGGACGGATGTCACGACGATCTTGGCCCGTCCCGAACCGTCGTTCAGCCAGCGCTTGACGCGGGTCATTTGCTGCCGGCTGATTATTTCCCACTTCCTCCCGAGTTCCGGCCACAACCAGCGCTCCGTCCTGCTGTCCATGACGAAGAAATCGCAGCAGCCGTCCGTGTAGGTGTACCACCACTGCCTGGGAGTTCCGACGATTCTGTCGCCGGAGACCTTGAAGAGCGGGCTGTGAGAGGCCTGGTAAGTCTGGTAGGCGTGCAGCGAGGCCGGGTAGAGAACCCTCCAGTCGTCCGCGCGCGCCTTGTGGGGCCAGTTGTCCTCGATCTCGTGGTCGTCGAGGATCATGTAGGTGGGGATGTTGGCCATGAGACGCCGGACATGTTTCTGCCCGAAGGCGGCCTGGTATCTTTTGAAGAATTCCGCGACGGTGGTGTCGGGCGCGATGGTGGTCAGGTCATCGGCATAGATCTGGTCACCCATCATGATGACCTGGTCGACGCGGCGCCCGTCCTCGACTTGCTGGAGGACGGATCGAAAGGTCTTGTCACCGCGGTTGTCGAAGAGGGAGGCGCCGAAGACCCGCAAGAGATACCGGCAGGAGCCGACGATCAGCGAGCGGGACTCGTTGTCCCGGTCCGAGGCGGTGCGGAAGGTCCCCTCAGCGGCGTCGCTCCAGTCGGAGGAGGCCGCCTGCAGGTCGATCTCTTCGGGCTCCAGGGCGCTCCAGAAGAACCCGGTTTGATAGTCATAGCGGGTGCGTGGAGCGAGTCGCCGGATCACCACCACGCCGGTCATGTCGAAATTGGGATTTACCTTGAAGATGGTGGGCTTGCTCCACGCGCTGGCGCCCCATTGGCGGTGCCGGATCACTCCAAAGGCCCGATGGGGTTGATCGCGCCGCGTGTCGAAATCGGCGCGGATCCAGATGCGGGTCCGGGTTGGTTCCGTGGCTCCCACGATGGGGCCGACGGTTGGAGAAAGCACTTTCATGATACTGCGAAGTTATGGGACCCACCGGATCCGTGGTGGAACAGGTATCCCAAACCTCGCGGACACAAGTTATGTGTCAATCGAATTGCGCGGCCGGCGCTACAGACGCTCGAGGAGCTCCCGGATACGGCCCAGGTGGATGTCTGCCGGCATGGCTTCCAGGAGCCATTCGAGATCGGGCCTGGCGCGGTCACCCTGGGCGAGTTGGAGGTGGAGAAGAGCGCGGCTCAGGCGTTCCTGGGCGTCTTTCGGGTCGAGGGCGAGAAGCACCTCGACATAGCCGAGCGCACGGTGGAACTCCTTCTCTTCGATCGCGATGGCCTTCAGGTTATAAATCATGCGCCGGATGATTTCGGGGGGCTTGGCGACCGGAAAGGCCTCGGCCTTTTCCTCCCGCCCGGAGGCGGCGAGAAGGGCATTGGCATCCTCTTGCGTCATGGGCTTCCCGCCTTCGAAGGGATCGATGATCTGCCGCTTGCCGTCTTTCTGGTAACAGGCGACGAAGTGCCCGGGAAGGCCGAGGCCGTCGACCGTGGCGCCGACGCTGCGCCCCAGTTGCACCAGCAGAAGGGACAGCGTGATCGGAATCCCTTCGCGATCGTCGATCACTTCGTTCAGGTAGCTGTTGGAACGGTTATAGTAGTCGGCACGGCTGCCATGGTAACCATTGTCGTGAAACAGGTAGGTGCGCACCGCTTCGATTCGTTGTTCGTTGGTGGCCTCCGGCGGCAGCAAGGCGGAAACCTCGCCCGTCATGCGCTCGAATTCCTCGAGGTAGGCCTCCACATCGACTTCCGGGTTGTCGAGCTTGGCGAGCAGAAGAGCGGCGCGGAGAAGTCCGCTTTTCGCGCCGTCCTCAAGGGAAGCGCCAATGGCCTTGGCAATCGCGTTGCGGTGGATGGAGCGGGCCTGTGCCTCGAGATCATCGGCGGCCACGCGCAGCTTCCCGGCCTCGCCTTTCAGGAGGGTGCGCGCCAGCTCGGGCGAGCTCGCAAGGGTCTCGAGGGCCTTCTCGTTGCCGGGCTCCCTGGCGAGCCTCGCGACCTGTTTTTCGAGCCGCGCCACGAGTTCGGCGGGAGCCGCTTCCTGTGCCAGATCGGCGCCGATCCGAAAGCGCCGGAAGGTGGCGGTGGTTTGCCGGAACTTCGCCAGGCCGGCCTTTCCGCCCCGCAGCCCGGCGTCGTCGCGGGCGACCACCTTTTCGCCATTGACGAAGCCGGTGATGGTCTCCTTCTCGACGCGGACGCGGAGGCGGTTCCAGTCGCCGGGGCGATAGGCCTCCGTCTCGATCTGGTCGAGGATGGTCCAGGAAAAGACGTTGGGACCGTCGAAGCGGGTGAGACGGAGGCTGCCGCCGCTGGGGTAGAACCCGTAGTGCCGGTCGCCGCCGTCGGAGGCGAAGATCAATCCCGCCGCCCCGGCCTCGTCGTCGAGCCGCACATCCACCGCCACCTCGTAGGGCACTTCGGGCACTTCCTGGCTGGAAAGACAGAGGCTCCGTCCGCCGAATCCGTCGCCGGGTTGCTCCACCGAGATGCGTCCGGCGCGTTGCTTCCAGCGGGCCCCCATCAAGGTTGTCCATCGCTTGGGATCGAGTTGGCCGATCTTGAGCCAGTTTTTCATGGGGACCGGATTCGGTTTCGCCAGGAGACGCTGCAGAGCTCCGACCGGAACCGCGAATCCGAGGTTATCGGTCACGGCCGATTTCATGGTGAGCAATCCGTGCACGCGCCCGGCCCGGTCGAGGAGGGGGCCACCGCTGTTACCGGGCTCGATGGGGATGGCGATCTGGATTAACGAGATGCCGTCGAAGTCGCGCAGGGCGGAGACCACCCCGCGCACCACGCTGAATTCGAGACCGTGCGGCGCGCCCATGGCGACCACCTCGGCGCCCTGCGAAAGGGTGCCGGGATCCGCGAGGGGGACGGGGGTGAGATCCTTGGCATCGATGCGAAGCACCGCGAGATCGAGCTTGGCGTCCCAGGCATGAATGCCGGTGACCTTGTGTTCCGCGCCGTCCTCGAAGCGGACGGTGAGAGGGCGCGACTCTCCGATGACGTGGGCGCAGGTTGCGATGAGCCCATCCTCCGAAACCACGAAGCCGCTCCCGGTCCCGGCCGTCTTTCCGGCCCGGTCGCCGTGGGTGATGACCACCGAGGATTTGCGAACCTGGGCGGCGAGTTCCTCGACGCTGCGCGGCCCCGCGCCATTGGGTTGGACTTCAGCCGCTGGAGGGTTTTCAACTGGTGGGGAGTCTCCGGGGGCGGGAGCGCCCTTCGGTTCCACCGCGTGGACCGCGGCGACCATGGCTGCGAAGGCAAGGGACAGCGCCGTGCTACGAATCATGGGCAGAGCTTAGCGCCCCGGGCCCGCCGGTGCCACCGGGAAACTCGCGGAATCGCGGCGGGGTTTTCTTCGGTTGCCTCATGGCCGGAAATGCGCTAGCAGGGGAGACGATGAAAAGGTCTTTCGCGGGCGTGGTTGCGGCCGCCCTCCTGCTGGCGACGGATCCGTTGGCGGCACATGATTTCTCGCTCGGCTGGTTTACGGTGGATGGGGGGGAGGCACGAGCAGCGGGGGAGGATTCTCGGTGAGCGGGACGGTGGGCCAAGCCGATGCCGGTGAGCTGAGCGGAGGGAATTTTTCGGTTATCGGCGGATTCTGGGGAGTGGTGGCGGTGATCCAGACCGAAGGCGGGCCGCTGCTCAGCGTGGTGCGCCCGTCCGGAACCGGGGCGGTGACAATCAAGTGGACCTTGCCGGACGACGGCTGGGTGCTGCCCCTCGCCCCGGTCGTGCACGGACAGAACAGTCTCTTCACCTACCAGGGGCATCTTCGCCAGAACGACCAGATCGCGAGCGGTTTGTTCGACTTCGAAGTGCAGCTCTTCGACGGCCCGGCGCCGGGCGGCGCGAACCTCACCGGGGTCTTTCCCTATAACGCGGTGCAGGTCGACGAGGGCTTGTTCATGCTCGATCTCGACTTCGGGGCGGGCGTCTTCGAGGGCCCGCAGCGCTACCTCGAGATCAAGGTGCGTCCGAACGGAGGCGGAGTCTTCACCAAGCTCAGTCCCCGCCAGCGCCTGTCCGCCGCCCCAAATGCCATTTACGCCCAGAAGGCGGGAGGGCTGCAGGCCGGCATCAACTCCACCATCTTCGGGACGGTGACGTTCGATCCGTTGAGCGGGCCTCCTTTCCAGGTGGACGGCACCACGAAAGTGCCCAACCTCAATGCAGATTTGCTGGACGGCTTCGATTCCTCCGCCTTCGTGAAGCGGGCCGGCGACAGCATGATCGGCAAGCTGACCGTGAACGGGCCGGGCGGGCTCGCCACCTTCAGTGAGCCGGGCAGCTTCTTCGGTAACGACGTGGCCGTGGCGGGAACCGCCGACTCCGGGCTGGGGATCGGGGTGATCGGGTCGTCGAGCGGGGATCTCGGGGCCGGAGTGGTCGGGAATGGGACCGGGGATGGCGGGACCGGAGTCTACGGCTCCGTCCTTGCCAGTGCGGGCGCAGACGGCAAGGCTATCCACGTCGCCAGCTTCCACTACGCAGCCTCTACCGATTCCTCAGCAGCCAGCAAAAGCTCAACGTCGACAACGCCTACTTCAATGTCATGTCCTACCACGAGGCCGCCAGCAAGGACACTGTCGAGAACCGCATGACCGAGCTGCAGCTGGACCGCGAGGCGGACACTGCCAACACGGACCGCGCCGCATTTGTCACCGGCCGGACCGTGTTTCTCAGCCCCTCGGGCTTTGATACCTTCCCGTTCATCGGAAGCAGCATGTTTCCCCACCGCACCCTCAACCGCGGCCAGATCGTGGCCGATCCCAATGGCGGCGATATTCTCCTTCTGCGTCCCGCCAATTACGACGAACAACTCACCATCAACAAACCGCTCACCATTCGCGCCACGCGGGCCGGGTGGGTGACGATTGGAAAGCCGTAAGGAAGCCGCCGGGGGTTGTGCCTGGCGGCAAACCTATCCCGCGAAGCAATCCTCGGCCGGATTGTTGCCGCAACTCTGGGTGGCGCGGCCACTTGCGGCCAGGTGCACAAGGCAGTGATAGACCTCCTCGGGGTCGGCACCGAGAGAGGCGGCGATTTGCGCCGCGGTTTGCGAGTCACCTGTTAGAGCGTTTTTCACCGCGCCTAACAACTCCAGAAACGTTGCGGCGGCCTTCTTGCCGGCTTCCACCCCGGGCTGGTGGTAGGCGTTGATGTTGACGAGGCTGGCGTAGAACGAGACGGCGCGTTCGAAGAGGGCGATGAGGGCGCCGAGGCTGGTCTCGTTGACTTCTTCGATGGAGATCGTGATCGAGCGCCGGCCGGACTCGTGAAGCGCCCTGCGGGTGCCGCGCAGGAAGCCCTGCAGGTAGTCGCCGGCCGTAAAACCGTCGTCGTCGACCTCGATGGACTCGCCGGTGCGGCCTTTGCGGACTTCGAGGAAAGTGGCAAAGAAGTTGTGGACGCCGTCGCGGAGCTGCTGGAGGTAGGCGTGCTGATCGGTGGAGCCCTTGTTGCCGTAGACTGCGATGCCCTGGTGGACCTCGTTGCCATCGAGGTCGAGGCGTTTTCCGAGGGACTCCATTATGAGTTGCTGGAGGTACTTCGAGAAGAGGGCGAGGGAATCCTTGTAAGGGAGGACCACCATGTCTTTTTCGCCCCGGCCCTTGCCCTCGTGGTGCCAGGCGAGGGCGAGTTGCATGGCGGCGTTGCGGGACAGATCCGGTTGCCGCGTGTGCTCGTCCATGGTGGCGGCACCGGCCAGGAAGGCATCGATATCGAAGCCCTGCAGGGCCATCGGGACGAGGCCGACGGTGGACATGATGGAGGTGCGGCCGCCCACCCAGTCCTCCATCGGGAAGCGGGCCAGCCAGTTGTGTTCTTCCGCGAACTGGTCGAGGCGGGATCCTTCGCCGGTGATGGCAGCGGCGTGGAGGCCGAAGTCGAGCCCGGCTGCTTGGTAGGCAGCCTTCGCTTCGAGCATGCCATTGCGCGTTTCGGGGGTGCCGCCAGACTTGGAGATGACGAGCGTGAGGGTCTTGGCGAGGCCGCCGACCTCGGTGAGGGTGCGGTCGATACCGTCGGGATCGGTGTTGTCGAAGAAGAAAGTCCGCATTCCTGCGGAGGGACGCAGGGCGTCGTAAATGAACTGCGGACCAAGGGCCGAACCGCCGATTCCGATAATGAGGAGTTGCTCGAAGTTACCGCTGCCGGGAGGAGCGATCTCTCCGGCATGAACCCGCGAGGCGAAGTCGCGGAGCCGGGCGCGCGGACCCGTGATGGCGGAGCGGATGTCTTCGTCGGGCGCCAGTTCCGGCTTGCGCAGCCAGTAGTGACCGACCATGCGATCCTCGTCGGGGTTCGCAATGGCGCCGCGTTCCAGCGCCTGCATGTCGGAGAATGCTTTCACAATCTTTTCCTTCATCCCGTTGGAGAAAGACGGCGGGATGTCCATGAGTGAGGTGTCGAGGGAGAAGCCCACCTCAGGGTGGCGGAGTAGAGTGGTGCTGTAGGTCGCGAAGGACATGGGGGAAGGTCGGAAGGCGGAAGTCGCAGCTCGGAAAGTCGCAGGTCGCAGGTCGGGGGGCCGCCTAGCAACCGATGATGGACGTGATGGTGTGGTCACCGAGCTTCTCGCGCCCCTTGAGGAATTCGAGTTCGATGAGGAAGGAGACCGAGACGATCTGGGCCTCGAGCTGGTCGAGGAGGCGCACCGCGGCAGCGGCTGTGCCACCGGTGGCGAGGAGGTCGTCGACGAGAAGGATGTTTTCTCCGGGGCGGACGGCGTCCTGGTGGATCTCGACCACTGCTTCGCCGTATTCGAGGGAGTAGGCTTCTTCCTTGGTGGTCCAGGGGAGCTTGCCTTTTTTGCGGATGGGAATGAATCCGGCCTTGAGGCGGTCAGCCACGGCGGCGGCGAAGATGAAGCCGCGGGCGTCAATGCCGACCACCTTGTCGATTTGCTGGCCGTGGGCGGTTTCGGCGAGGAGGCGGATGGAGGTCTGGAAGAGGTCGCGGTCTCCGAGGATGGGAGTGATGTCCTTGAAGACGATGCCGGGTTTCGGGAAGTCGGGGACGTCGCGGACGGCGGCGCGGAGGTCGTTGGCGTCGGGCATGGGCGGGAGTTAGCGGGTTGGTGGTGGTTTTGACAGCTTGAAGACGGAAACCGCGAGGGGACGCTCATTCGGAATCCGGCAACAATATGCGGGCCTGATCCGCCGGCCGATTGTGGAGTTGACCGGGATGGAGTTAAGGGACGCGGAACTTTCACTTGCATGAAAGAGAGGCGGGGACCATGGAAGGGCCATGGCGCAATGGCTGTTAATCGCAGCAACGGTTCTGGCCGTGTTGGGCGGGACGCTGGGCTTGCTGGCCGTGCGGCACGGCTACCGCAGCCGCTGGACGGTGATTTGCATGCTGGCGACCTTCGTCTGCCAGTTGGGAGTGCTGGGAGTGCGGGGGGAATTGCGGGGGAAGTGTCCGTTGGGCGACTATGGCGAGATCCTGGCCTTCTTGGCGTGGTCGCTGGTGCTTTTCTACCTGGTGGTGGGACCTGCCTACCGGATTTCGCTGTTGGGGCTCTTCACTGCCCCGGTGGTGACAATCTTCCAGGTGGTGGCGATCGGGTTGCTGGAAGCGAATCCGGAACGGGTGTACGAGGTCAATGCCTGGGGTGAAGCGCACGCCGCCTTCTCGGTGCTGTCATACGGGGCGTTTGCGCTGGCTGCGGTGGCAGCCTTGATGTTTCTCGTCCTCAACAAGAAGCTCAAGGACCACGAACTTGGCTCCAGCCTGTTCAAGAATCTGCCGCCGGTGCGCTCCCTCCTGGATTCGGTTGTGCGGCTGACCGCGCTGGGGGCGGGAATCCTGACGGTGGGGATCGTGGCGGCCTTTATGATGCGGAGAGGCGAGGACGCGTTGCCGCACCTGGTTGCGGCAATGGCGACCTGGGCGGCTTACCTCGGGTTGCTGGTCATGCACTTCTGGCGCGGGATCACTCCGCGCCGGATGTCGATCGGCGTGATGAGCCTATTCGTTCTTTCCCTGCTCGTTTTTGCCTTCGTGTGATGGAAATCGTTTGCCTCGGTCTCAATCACCACACCGCCCCGGTGGAGGTGCGGGAGCGCTTCGTCGTGAGCGAGAACAAGCTGGGTGCAGAGGCGAAACGATTGTGCGAATTGGACGGAATCGCGGAAGGGGTGGTGCTGTCGACCTGCAACCGGACGGAGTACTATGTGGCTGCAGACGATCATCGCATCGCGCGGGAAGAGCTTCGCGAGTTCTTGCAAAGCCACGCCGGGATGCGTTTGCGGGCCGAGCACCTCTACGAGATGGAGCGGGCGGAAGTGGCGCGGCACCTGTGCCGGGTCGTGTCGGGATTGGACTCCATGGTGCTGGGAGAGACCGAGATTTTCGGCCAGGTCAAGAAGGCCTACCGGGCTGCCCTGGAGAGCGGGAGCACCTCGCGGATCCTGAACAAGCTCTTTCAGAAAGCCTTCGGAGTAGGCAAAAAAGTGAGGACTCACACCGGGATCCAGGAGGGGCAGACCTCGGTGGGGAGCGTGGCGGTCGATCTTGCCGAAAAGATCTTCGGCCATCTCCGGCACAGCCGCGTCATGTTGATCGGGGCGGGGGAAATGAGTCGCACTACCGCGAAGAGCCTTCTCTCGCGCGGTGCGCACAGCATTTTCGTGACGAATCGCTCACTTGACCGGGCCGAGGAACTGGCCCGCGAACTGGATGGGCAGGCGGTCCGCTTCGATGACTGGCAGAGGGTTTTGGAGGAGGTTGACGTGGTGATTTCCTCGACCGGCGCGCCGCATGCGTTGGTGGACCGCGAGCACGTCGAAGCGGTGCGCCGGAAGCGGCGATTCCGTCCGCTTTTCCTGATCGACATTGCGGTGCCGCGCGACATCGATCCGGCGGTGGGAGAGATCGAGGAAGTCTACCTTTACGACATCGACACCTTGCAGGAAATCGCGGTCGAGGCCAAGGGGCACCGCGCCGACCAGATCAAGGCCTGCGAGAGGATCATTGACCAGGAGCTGGCGAAGAGTGGATTGTTTGAATCGTCGTGAGCGAGGAGCTTCAAAACATCGTAATCGGAACACGGGGCAGTGCGCTGGCGCTCGCGCAGGCCGGGCTCACCGAGAGCGCCCTGCAGGCGGCCCATCCGGAACTGGAACTCGAGCGCAAAGTGATCATGACCACGGGGGACCGGCGGGTCGACGTGCCGCTCGCCGAGGTAGCCAGGGCGGAGGGACACCTCGACAAGGGGGTCTTTATCAAGGAGCTTGAAGTGGCCCTGGCGAACGGCGAGATCGACGTGGCGGTGCACAGCCTGAAGGACGTCCCGAGCGAGCTGGAAAAGGGATTCACAATTGCGGCGGTGTTGCCTCGCGGCCCCATCGCGGACGTCCTGATTACGAGGGAAGGGGGCGGGCTTCGCGGATTGCCGGACGGTGCGACGGTGGCGACCAGCTCGGTGCGGCGCCAGCGGATGCTGCGGTGGTTGCGGCCGGCATTGCGGGTCGTGGATATTCGCGGCAATGTTCCGACCAGGATCCGGAAGTTTCACGAGTCCAGCGAGTTGGACGGGGTTTTGCTGGCGGAAGCGGGATTGCTGAGACTGGGGCTGCTGGGGGAGGGCACGGTGCAGAGCGAGGGCAGGACCGCGACCGCCGAGGTTCTGGATCCGGAGCGGTTTCTTCCCGCCGCAGGTCAGGGAGCGGTGGCCCTCGAGGTGAGGGCGGGAGATGAGAGGATGAGGCGAAGCTGTGAGGCGGTGGACCACGCCGAGACCTCCCTGTGCGTGACGGCGGAGCGGAGGTTCCTGGAGCTGCTGGGAGCGGATTGCGAGACGCCGGTAGGGGTATTGAGCAGGGTGACGGGTCGGGATTTGATTTTGCGGGCGGTGGTGTTTGAGGAGGGAGAAGTGGAACCGATGATTGGAAAGGTCGCCGGAGCACGAGCCGACGCGGACCGTTTGCCGGAAAGATTGTTAGAAAGCCTCGAACGGGGAGCCGGGCCTGGCGCTTGAAAAGCGCCGCCACGTAACTGAGAACGAACTCGATGACAGGAAAATGCTATCTGGTCGGCGCAGGCCCGGGAGATCCGGGCTTGATAACGGTGAAGGGACGCGCGTGCCTCGAGAAGGCGGATGTGCTGATCTACGATGCGCTTAGCAGCGCCGAGTTCCTGCGCTGGGTCCCGGAGGCCTGCGAGAAGATCTACGCCGGGAAGCGCGCCAAGACGCACGCCATTCCGCAGGAGGAAATCAATGCGCTGATCGTGGAAAAGTCGCAGGCGGGGAAGACGGTGGTGCGCTTGAAGGGGGGCGATCCCATGATCTTCGGACGGGGCGGAGAAGAAGCTGCAGAGCTGGCGGCGGCCGGCGTTCCCTTCGAGATCGTGCCCGGAATTTCGTCGGCGATCGGCGGGGCGGCTTATGCGGGAATTCCTGTCACGCACCGCGAGCACTGTTCGCAGCTCACTCTCTTCACGGGCCACGAGGATCCCACCAAGGAAGGGACGAGCCTCGACTACCAGAAGCTGGCCGAAGCGGAGGGGACGAAGGTCTTTCTCATGGGCATCTCGCGCTTGCCCGAGATCACGCGGGAGCTGATCGCGAACGGGGCGGACGAAGCGACGCCCATGGCGCTGACGCGCTGGGCGACCACCGGGCGGCAACGGACGATCGTGGGAACCCTGGGCACCATCGCCGACCTCGCGGAGAAGGAGGGGTTCAGTTCGCCGGCCGTGGCCGTCATCGGGGACGTGGTGAAGGAGCGCGCCAGGATCAACTGGTTCGAGTCGCGGCCCTTGTTCGGCAAGCGGATTGTGGTGACACGGACGCGGGAGCAGGCCGGAGAATTGAGCGCGCGCTTGTCGGACCTGGGCGCGGACGTGATGGAATTGCCGACGATCCGCATCGAGCCGCCGGAGGATGCCAGGGCCTTTGCGCACCTGGTGCAGGACGTGCACACTTACGACTGGGTGGTCTTCACCAGTCCGAACGGAGTGGAGAAGTTTTTCGAAGGCTTTTTTACGGCCTACGACGATGCGCGGAGTTTCGGGAAGCCCCGCATCGCGGCGATCGGACCCAGTACTGCGAAGAAAATCGCCGAGTATCGCTTCACAACCGATTTGATGCCCGAGAAATTCGTGGCGGAGGGATTGGTGGAGGCCTTCGCAAAAGAGGCCATCGAAAACCAGACCATCCTCTGGGTGAAGGCCGAGGAGACGCGCGACGTGATCTGCGAGGAACTCATGAAGCAGGGGGCGATCGTCGACAAGTGCATCGCCTACCGGACCGTGCCGGAGACCGACGATCCCACCGGGGCGGCCGAGCGCTTCAGGGAAGAAGGGGCGGACGTGGTGACCTTTACGAGTGGATCGACGGTCGAGAACTTCTTCGTGCTGGGTCTGCCGTGGCCCGGGGGATGCCGCGCCGCAAGCATCGGTCCGGTGACGAGCGAGGCCTTGCGCGCGGCTGGTCACGAGCCCGGGATCGAAGCCACGAAATCAGACCTCCCTGGCCTGGTGGAGGCCATTTTGCAGGCTTGCGGGAAGGCCTGATCTTTGCATTCTTCCCCTCCGCCGCGACAGCCGAACAGCCAATGTAGCTCAGGGGTAGAGCAGGTCATTCGTAATGATCAGGTCGTCGGTTCAAATCCGACCATTGGCTCGTTGATAATCAGATAGTTACGCAGACGCGCTCTGTTAGAGAAAATCGCGGTGCCCGACTG
>CAUZKZ010000057.1:0-17645 GCA_963580345.1 Verrucomicrobiia bacterium
CCAATTGGTCCTGGGTTCGAGCCCCAGTCTGCGTACTTTCTCGTTCGCCGCCCAGGCAGCCCAAACCGCTCCGTCATTCGAGCGGTTTTTTTCACGCCCTCAGGCGAGCAGACTGGGACGAGAACCTACGGGTTCGACTGCCCCGCGCCTTTTAAGGCGCTCCAAAAACCCCCGGTCGCACCGCGACCCGCAATCCGCAGAGCCGGAGCGGAGCGAAGGCAATTCCAGTCTGCGTAATTCGAGTTTCCTCCCTGTTTTCTAAGGGTTTTCGCAACTGGCCCCCGCTTGGAACCCGGAAATGTGCATCAAAGTGTGCATCCTTTCCACCCCCGTCCGTAGCGGTCCGAAGCCTTCCGAGTTGCGACGACTCTTATTTCCAAAGGCCCCGCGATGCAGTTCGTGCCGCGCAACCGAACGGGGTCGTCGATTTCATCTCCTTCACCTGGCCGAGTGAACTTGCGGCCCCTTTGAGGCGTCGCTGCCCTGCCGTGCGACGGTCTCTTGCGCGGCAGGCCCGCCGGCCCGGCTGCTTGGCTCCGCCAAAGGGCGGAGCAAGATCACCCGTGGGTTGGCGCCGGGGAAGGTGGTCTCAAATCACCGAAGCGCCCCTTCGGGCGAGCACCCCGGCGCCAAGTCCGCTACAGGGCCGAATTTCGGGTAATCCTGCCGCCCGCCGATGCCCCGTCACCAGCGCCACGACCCGCGAACGTGGAATCTGATCCTGCCCTACTGGCCCGCCCCACGTCCATCGAGTTCCAGGACGGCGCGCCGGGCATTCGATGCCGAAGGAGCGATCGAGCAGGCTGGTGAGCTTCGCTCCTTCATTCGTCAGCACTTGGAGGAGGTCGTGCGGGTGTCTTCGGTCCGACGCTTCACGTGACTTTGAAGTGCGGCCCCCCGAAGGAAGCCGGCCGGCCCCCCAGGGAGCCGCGGCAGAATTTCTTTCCCCCGGGGCGACCTCGCGCCTACGCTGGCAATATCATGAAATTCCGGCCCATCGCTTTTCTCATTGCCTGGCACACGTGTTTGGCCGCGTGGCTGCCGGCGGCGGAACTCCCGGGGCGCTTGAAGGCGGAAACCGTTCCGAACGCCCTCGGGCTCACCTTGCACGAATACGCCTTCAGTTGGACGGCTGAGGGCCAGCAGAGTTATCGGATCCTGGTCGCCGGCGATGCGGCCAGGCTCGCTGCGGGGGTCGGCGACCTGTGGGACAGCGGGCGGCGCTATTCCGAAAAATCCACGAAGGTCCTTTGCCGGGGCCGGGCCTTTCCGGCCGGCGGGGAGGTGTGGTGGAAGGTGCAGGTCTGGGGGGCGGACGGCGCTGCGAGTGCCTTCAGCGAACCGGCCCGCCTCGCGATCAGCGATGCCGCTGCGAACGCGAAACCCCAACCCCGGCCCACCCACTGGCAGGGCGAGAAGCGCGAGTTCATGGACGGCCGGGTGGGACGGGCCCTGCGCTTCGGCAAAGACCGGGCCAGGGTCTACTGCGAGGATTACGAAGAATTGAGGTCGCGCCAGGGCACCACCATCGCGGCGTGGGTCCGGCCCGAAAATCCCACCGAGGCCTGGCAGTGCATCTACCGGAAAGAGGACGGCCTCAACCGGCGCATCCTGGCTCTCGGAAATGAAAGCAAAGGCGCCTCCTGGGGCCTGTGGTGCGGGCTCAACATCGGCGGATACCGCGAGATCGGCGGGAAGATCGACCCCGCCCGCCTCACCGATGGAGCGTGGCACCACGTCGCCGTTTCCTACGACGGCCGCGCGGTCCGGCTCTTCCTCGACGGAAAGAAGATCGCAGAAGAAAAGATCTCGGGGGCGCTGGGGGCCGGCGGCGCAAGTCCCGCCTTCCTCGGATCGGCCGAGGGGATTGAAGAATTCTTCGAAGGCGGCCTCGATGAGGTGCGCGTCTACCGGCAAGGACTCTCCGAGGCGGCAATTGCGAAATTGGCCGGCGGCGGGGACGAAGTCGAGAAGGGTGACCTGGTGGGTCACTGGAAGCTCGACGACACGATCGAGAACGAGGCGAAGTTCGTCCCGGCGTTACCGGTAAGAAACCGGGTGGCCTTCCTGGGCGATTCGTTGATCTCGCGCATGGACAAATTCGGGTACCTCGAAACATCGGTCACCGCGAACTGGCCGCAGCATCACATCACCTTCCGCAATCTCGGCTGGCCGGCCGACGATGTGTTCGGCACGGCGCGGGCCGAATTCAAGGACGATCGCAACACGCGGGGCTGGGAATCCGGACGGCCGGGCGGGGTGGGGCACAAGATCCTCCTGCAGCAAGTCGCCGACGCCAAGGCCTCCACCATCATGATCGGCTACGGCAGCAGCGTCGCCTTTCCCGAAGCAGGCCTGACGCTCGACCAATTCGAGTCCGGTTACGCCGACCTGGCGAACACGCTCGCTTCGCAGGGAGCCACCCTCATCCTGCTCACGCCGCCGAAACAGGAAGCCACCGGCTCGCCGGTCCGCGACCTGGCGGACCGCAACCGGCGCTTGCAAGCGACCGCCGACTTCATCATCGCCTTCGGGAAAAAGAACGGCCACCGCGTGATCGACGTGCACCGCAAGCTCACCGCCCCGAAAGGCGAAGCCATCACCGAAAACGGGCTGCACTTGAACGACCTCGGATACCGGCGCCTCGCTGCCCTCCTGGCTCGCGAACTCGGCCTGCAGAAACGGGCACAATTTTCCGTCGCGGCCGATCTCGGCGATGGCAGGGTCTTTTCCCACGGCGGGGCGACCATCGGGGACCCCGTCACGACCGAGCGCGGAATGCGTTTCGATGTCCATGGCGACCAGCTGCCGTCGCGGTGGATGCACCCACTCCGCAAGCTCCGAATCCCGGGAGCGCCGCACACCTATCGACTCAGGATCGACGGCGGGACGGTCCTCGAAAGTCCCGCCGCCGGCTGGGCCAGCGGCCAAACGGTCGCGCTCGGACCGGAATTCGACCACACCGAACGGCTGAGGGCCACGATCATCGACAAGAACCTCCAGCACCGCCGCCGCCTCCGCCCACTCAACAAGACCTACATCTTTCTCTTCCGCGCCCACGAGATGGGCCACCTCGCCTACGAAATGGGCGACTTCGACCGGTTGGTGGGCGCCGACGAAGAACGCATCGCCACCCTGCGCGTCCCCCACACGCACCGCTATGCGATCGAACGCATCGACCCCTGGAAACCGGTCCACAACGACCCGGAGGAAGAAGTGCCGCGCATCATCCCGCAACCGGACGTGGCCGCCGAGCTGGCCGGCATGACCGTGCCGGAGGGCTTCGAGCTCAACCTCTTCGCCAGCGACCCCGTCCTCACCAATCCCATCAACCTGAACTGGGACACGCGCGGCCGCGCCTGGGTCTCGATGAGTTCGACCTACCCGCACATCAAGCCGGGCCGGGAACCCAACGACCGTATCGTCATCCTCGAAGACAAGGACCAGGACGGCGTCGCCGAAAAATCGACCGTCTTCGCGGACGGCTTGCTGGTCCCCCACTCGGTCATGCCGGTGGAAGGAGGCGCCTACGTCTGCAGCGCCACCGAGTTTCTCTTCCTCGCCGACACCGACGGAGACGACCGGGCCGACCAGCGCCGGGTCGTGTTCTCCGGTTTCGGCAATGCGGACGTCCACCACATGATCCACGCCCTGCGCTGGGCGCCGTGGGGCGAGCTGTATTTCAACCAGTCGATTTACATCAACAGCTTCATCGAAACGCGCTGGGGGAAGCGCCGGCTCAACGGAAGCGGCGTGTGGCGGTTCCGGCCGGAAACCGAGAGCCTCGACGTTTTCGCGCGCGGCGCAGTCAACCCCTGGGGCCACACCTTTGACCGCTGGGGGCAGTCCTTCATCACGGACGGCGCCGCCGGGGGTGGGCCGCACTACACCTTCGCCGGGGCCGCCTTCCGCAGCGCGGTCGGTGCGCCGCGGACCATGAACGCGCTGGTTCCCGGCAAGCCCAACGGCACCGGGTGCGAGATCCTTTCCGGCCGCCATTTCCCCGAGGAGTGGCTGGGCAGCATCGTCGAAAACGATTTCCGCGCCAACCGCACCGTGCGCTACAAGCTCACCGAAACCGGCAGCGGCTTCGCCGCCGAAGAAGTCGAGACCCTGGTGCGCTCCAACCGCCAGACGTACCGGCCGGTCGACCTCAAGGTCGGGCCCGAGGGCGCGCTCTACATCGTCGACTGGTACAATGCCATCATCGACCACGGCGAGGTCGACTTCCACCATCCGCGGCGTGACAAATCCCACGGCCGCATCTGGCGCCTCAAGGCCAAGGACCGCCCGCTGGTCGAGCGGCCTGCGATCCGCGGTGCACCGGTGGGCGCGTTGCTGGACTACCTCAAGGCACCCGAAGACTTCACCCGCACCCAGGCCAGGCGCGAACTCGCCACGCGCCCGGCGAAGGAGGTCCTCGCCAAGCTCGCCGCGTGGGTGAAGGGACTGGCGAGAGACGACCCCGACTTCGAACACCACCGGCTCGAGGCCCTCTGGACCAGCGCCACCATGAAGGCGCCCAACGAGGCCCTGCTTCGGCAGGTGCTGGCCTCCCCCGAGCCACGGGCGCGCGCCGGCGCGGTCCGCATCGTCTTCCACTGGCGCGGCGTTCTCGAGGACCCGCTGAAACTCCTGGCGGCCGCGGTCGACGACGAACAACCGCGGGTGCGTCTCGAGGCGGTCAATGCCCTTCGCGAGACCGGCGGACTGGAAGCCGCCACCATCGCGTTCGGCGCCCTGCGCCGCCCGGTCGACAAATGGCTCGACTACGCGATTTGGCTCACGGCCCGCGAGTTGCGTGACGACTGGCTGCCTGCGCTGCAGACCGGCAAGATGGTCTTTGGCGGTCCGCCCGACCACCTCCGCTACGTCCTCGAGGCGGCCGGTGATGCGCGGGCGGTGGAAGCGCTCCGGGCCCTGTGGCCGAAAGGAGAGATCGCCCCCGCGGACCGCCCCAACGCCATTGCGACGATCGCCAGCCTGGGGAGTGCGGACGACCTCCAGTTCGCCCTCGCGGCGGCCGGGGCCCAACCTTCGCTGCTGGAAGCGGTCGCCGCAGGCGCGCGTTTCAATCCGGCCAAGCCGGAGAAAAGTGCCGCCTCCACCGCCGTCCTGCTCACGAACCTGGAGCACCGCGAGCGCTCGGTTCGCGAAGCAGCGGCCGAACTTCTTGGCCTCTGGAACTTTGGCGGCAACTCCGCACTGGCGCGGCGCGTGCGCACTGCCAGGGACGCACCCGAACGTCTCGTGGCCGCGAAGGCGTTGGCACGCCTGGGCGATTACAAGTCGCTCGCCGCCCTCGCCACCCCGAAACAAAGGGACGGGGTCCGCATTGCCGCGATTGCTGCCTGGGCCGGGGCGCAACCCGGTGACGCAACCCAGGCTGCGGTCGCACTGCTCACCGGCGCCGGCGACCCCGAATCGGTCGCACCGGTTTTTGTCGCGTTTATCGATCGCGAATCCGGCGCCGCCCTGCTGGCCGAGGCTCTGAAAGGGGTCGAACTCAAGGAGGCCGTCGCGGTGGCGGGAATACGGCTGGCCCGCGGCGCCGGCCGGGATGTTTCCGAGCTGGTGACCGCCTTGAGTGTGGCGGGATCACTCCAACCGGTTCCCTTCGATCTTCCCCAGTCCGAGCGCAAGGCCCTCCTCGCGGAAGTTTCCCGCACCGGGGACACCGCCCGCGGGTTCGAAGTCTACCGGCGCAAGTCGCTGGCCTGCACGATCTGCCACCAGATCGGAACCGAGGGTGGAAAGGTCGGACCCGACCTGACTTCCCTCGGCGCCTACGCCCAGCCCGCCGCGATCCTTGACTCGATCCTCAGCCCCAACCGCGACATCAAGCAAGGTTTCGAAACGATCCTGGTCACCCGCAAGGACAACACGGTCGTGGCCGGAATCCTCCAGCGCCGCTCCGACACCGCCACCATCGTTCGCGACCCCGCCGGCAACATCATCGCCATTCCGAACGACGCCATCCAGAAGACCGAAAAGAGCCCCGTCTCACTCATGCCACCGGGACTGACCGGCACGCTGCGAAAAGACGAACTGGTGGATCTGATGCGCTTCATGACCGAACTGGGGAAAGCGCCGGAATAATTTCCTTTCGCAGGAAAACAACGACGTGCATGAGCTCCCGGCCCCTTGCTCGCTTCCTCTTGTTCGGCGCGCTGGGGATTGCGCTCGCCCCCTGTCCCACCAGGGCCGATGACATCCGCTTCGCCGGGATGCGTCTCGGGACGTCGTGGTACGTGTTCAGTGCCACTCTTTACAAGCTCATGGCGGACGAGATGCCAGAGGGCACGCGGCTGGAGGTGATGGCCAAGGGGGGAGGGATTGCGAACCCGCTCCTGGTCGAGATGGGAAAGGCCGATGTCGCCCTCGCCAATCGCGCCACCGCGGTGTGGGCCCGCGACGGTCATCCGCTGGTCTATGAAGGGAAAAAGCATGGGGACCTTCGCGTGCTGATTGGCGGCCTCAATGCGGTGCCGGTCTCGGCCATGGTGCGGGAGGGCTACGTCAAGCGCACCGGGCACGATACCCTGGAGAAAATCTTCTCCGGCACCGAGCCGGTGCGCGTCGTGATGAAGCCGAAAGGCAGCTCCGTGCCGGTGGTGGCGGACTTGATCCTCGCCGCGCTCGGCACCAGCCGGGAGGCGATCCGCAGGAACGGTGGAAGCATCATCCAGGTGTCCGCCAAGCAGATTCCGGACGTCCTGCGCAATGGACAGGCCGATGTCTACTTCGAGTCCATGCCGAAAGGCCACCCCACCGTCACGCAGGTGAGCCTCACCGTGCAGGACTGGCTCGACGTCCTGGTGAAAGGTGTCCAGCAGGCCGCGACGGTAGCCATCCCGATCGCGGCGATCGGCCTCATTATCGAAGTCGCGATCCAGTCCAGCCTGGTCCTGAAGTTCTCGGTGAGCCTGATCGAACTGGGAGGGGGAACCATGATCGGCGCCATGTTGTGGATCATTATCGGCTGCCTTATTATGGGGATGGGACTGCCCACCGTGGCGGCCTACATCATCGGAGCGATTCTTTTCGTCCCGGCCCTGTTGGATTTCGGTCTGCCGAAACTTGGTGCGCACTTTTTCGTGATGTATTACTGTGTGCTCTCCATGGTCACACCGCCCATCGCCCTCGCCTCCTACACCGCGGCCGGCCTGGCGCAAGCACCCGTCATGAAGACCTGCTTCGCAGCGCTGCGATTGAGTGCGCCCGCATTCGTCATCCCCTTCGCCTTTATCTTCAGCCCCGCGCTTCTCGCTCAAGGATCTTTCGGAGCGATCGCAGGCCAGAGCGCCCTCTTGCTGGCCGGAACCGCGGTGTGGGCCGTGGTCGCCGAAGGGTTTGTATTCGGTCGCCTTTTGAGTCTCCCGCAACGCCTCTGGTTGGGCATGGTGGCACTCTTCGTGCTGACCCTCCCCGCCGGAGTGCACGGCTTGGGACAACTGCTAGACTGGGGCACCGGAACAGCGTGGCTCGGCGGCTTGCTGGCCGGACTGCTTGCGCTCGGCGCCGGCGCGGCATGGTGCCTGAAGAACGAACGAATCAATGAGTCCTGACAAGAAACCAACCGCAGCCCAGCAGGCGCGCCTCGACGCGCGGGACGGGATTCTCGGGCCGACCCGCGGCGTGGCACTGGGATTCGTGCAGTGCAATCTGGTCATTTTGCGACAGGAACTGGCCTACGAGTTTCTCCTCTATTGCCAGCGCAATCAGAAGGCCTGCCCGGTGCTGGAGGTGTGTGACGCGGGCGATCCGGAACCAAGGCGCATCGCGCCCGGGGCGGATCTGCGCACCGATTTGTCCCGCTACGCGGTGTACAAAAACGGGGTGCGGGGGAAGGACCGGGACGACATCAGCGATCTCTGGGAGGACGACCACGTTGCTTTCCTCATTGGCTCCGGGATCACCTTTGACGAAGCCCTGGATCGTGCCGGCGTGCCCACCGACCAGCATCGCTGGGTGCTTCGCACCACCGTTCCCACCGAGCCAGCCGGCCGATTTCACGGCAACCTGGTCGTCACGATGCGCTGGCTCACCCCCGCACAAGCCCTCACCGCGACCCAGGTCAGCGCCCGCTTCCCCTTCAATCACGGCGCTCCCGTCCACGTCGGCGATCCCGCCCAGATCGGCGCGGACCTCAACCAGCCCGTTTACGGCGATCCGGTTGGCGACCTCCCTCCCGACTTGGTCCCCGTCTTCTGGGCCTGCGGCGTCACTCCCCAAGCCGCCGCCGAATCAGCCACGATCGATCTCATGATCACCCACGCCCCCGCCCACGGATTCATCAGCGACCTTCGAGCGGATGAGTTTTGCACTCCGTAAGAACACACGTGGTGCAGGTTTCCAACCTGCAAGAGACCAGCGGACCTCCCGGTCCGCCTGCTGGTCCAACCCGCCGAGAGTTCCCGCCAGGGATTGTGAGAAGACCTTTCGCAGGTTGGAAACCAGCGCCACCTTCCGCTACAGAACTTCCGCCTCGTAGACCTGCGCCACCCCGCTGCGGTCCGAGGTGAAGACCACCCGCCGCCCCCGTCCGGTGAAAAGTTGGGATGCGGATGGGTGTGCTGCGGAGCGAAGACGTCGACCGGACCGTCGTCGTAAGGGCAATGATCGGTGTTCCAGTGGTCCCCGGCGTTACTGGATTCGGTCAGGCAAAGCGGACGGGGGATCCCTTCGCCGTCGAGAGGATCGAAAAGCTGGAGCCCGCAGTCGGGGGTTTTCGTGTCGGCCACCACCAGATCGCCGCTCCGGTTGATCATGGGATGCCAGGCATTGAAGCGGCACACCGGCCGCACCGCGCCGCTCCTCACGTTGATCCCGATCATTCCGTGCGGCCAATTGGTGGTGATAAGTTCATTCGACCCCGGCCGCCAGGTCTCGTGTACGATCCACTCCTTCTTTCCGGCGTCCCGCCCGTAAACGAGGCGATTCTCCGATCCATCGCGGCCGATCACCCAGAGCCGGGAGTGATAGGGACCGGCGTAGCGCAGCAGGTTCGGATCGTCGGGATGGAACTGCGGGTGACCGATCGTGTCCCGTTTGAGGATGACTTCGGAGCGACCGGACTCCGTGTCGATCACGACCAAGCGTGCCGTCTCGCCGCTCTTCACCGGCACCGCCCACCAGCGGTCGTCGCGGCTGAGAGTGGTGGTCCCCATCGCGGCGCCCACCATGCCCTGTTCGCGGATCTCCCCGCCTCCGAAATCGGCCATCTCCTCTTCTTCCAACGACTCCGTCTCCACCCGCCAGGCCCCCGAGCCCACCGTGAAGTAGACGAAGCGTCCGTCGTGGGAAGGATGGACCGACCACTCGTTGAGGTCGGGCCGGTCGGTGAGTTGGCGAAGCTCTCCCGTTTCGCGGATTTCGGCAAAGATCTGCGGCGAGCCGGTGCGATGCGAGATGAAGTAGAGCCGGCGCATCGCATCGTCGTAGGCCGGCAGATAGTAGAAGGGGTGATGATGGATGGACTCTTGCGAGGTGACCTGCCGCACGGGGGCTCCCGTTTGCGGATCGGCGAACTGCCGGGACTCGGAAGGGTGGCACTGGCCTTTACTCATGACCGCTCCAGCTTGAGAAGCCGCCGGGCGTTGCCGCAGTGAAGCGCCTCCCCCATTCCTTCGCTGGCTTGCAGTGCTTCACCAATCCCGGCAAACGGAAAGTCCGAGGCGAACAACATCCGCTCCGCTCCGAAAAACGCCGCCCCGCACTCGATCGCAATTCGCGATCCGAAGGTGGCAGTGTCGGCATGGAAGCGCCGGAAGGCATCGATCGGCTTCTCCTTGAGCTCGGTCTGGGCAGCCTCGGCGTGCTCGGGCGCGTAGCGGGTGCCCATCAGGGCCAGTCCGGCCTCGATCCGGCCCTCCATCATGGGAATGGTTCCGCCCGCGTGGTGGGTGATGATCTTCAAGTCCGGCCACCGGTCGAAGATTCCCGCAAAGACGAGCCGTCCCGCCGCCACACTCGTCTCGTGCGGCCAACCAAAGGCCCACCATAGATCGTATTTCGAGACCGCCTCTCCCGGGTAATCGGCAACGGTGCTGGCCCGCAGCGGATGCATCCACACCGGGCGATCGAGTTCCGCCATCAATTCGAAGAGGGCGATGTGTTCCGGAGCGTCGAGCGGCATCCCGTTGACGTGGGTGTAAACCTGTACGCCGGCCGCGCCGAGTTCCTCCACGGCGCGACGCGCTTCCTGCTGCGCCGCCTCCGGGTTGTTCATGGGGAGCGAGGCGATGAAGCCCGGGAAATGCTCGGGATGATTCGCCACCCACCGGGCCTGTTCGTCATTGCCGATGCGCGCCAGCTCGGGCGAGCGGTCGGACCCCGCCATGGCCTCCACGGGAGGTGAGGCCAGGCTGAGGACTTGCCGGTATCCCGGGTACTCTTCCATGAACTCGAGCCGTTCCGCCACGTCCTTCATCCCCGGATGGGCCACGGCGCGCACGAACTTGAGGAGCGGCTTCGACATGGCGGCCTGGGCCGCCTCGACAAAGCGGGGCGGGAGACAGTGATTGAAGATGTCGATCGCGGCGGTCTCCATGTGCAAGTCACCACAACTCGCGCGACGCCAGCCGGGCCCCTTCGGCCAGAGTTTGAAATTTGGCCCAGACGATGCTCGGGTGGATTTCGGGTTCCCTGTTGGCGAAGGAAGCGAAGCCACAGTCGCTTCCCCCGATGACGTTCTCCTTTCCGACTACCCGGGCAAAGCGCGCGAGGCGCTGCGCGACCAGTTCGGGGTGCTCGACCAGCGGAGTGGAATGAGAGATTACACCGGGAATGAGAGTTTTCCCCTCCGGCACGTGCACCTCTTCCCACACCCGCCACTCGTGCTCGTGACGCGGGTTGGCAGCCTCGAAGGAATAGGCGCCGGCGTCCACCTTGAGCATGATGTCGACGATGTCGGCGAGGTTCATTTCGTGCACCCGCGGACCGATGTTGATACCGTAGCAGGTGTGAAAACGGATCCGGTCCTCCGGAATTCCCTTCAAGGCGTGGTTGAGAACTTCGACCCGCAACTCGGCCCACCGGCGGCAATCCTCCACGCTCAGGTCGGGGCGCGAGATGTAGTAGGTCAGGAGGCGCGGGTCGTCGATCTGCAGAAGGAATCCGGCATCCACAATGGCCCAGTATTCCTCGCGCATGGCATCGGCAATGGCGTAGAGATATTCCTCGCCGGAAGAATAGAAGGAATTGGACTGCTGTCCCTCCACGTCGGAGGGGGAGATCGCCGTCATGAACAACTCCTCGGCCTCGGTCCCTTCGGTTGCAGCCTTCAAATTGGCGATGTCCCGCTGCACGGCTGCATGCCCGCTATAGGAAACCGGCCCGGTGCAGTGCAGCCGAACCGGCGCCGCGACGACCCCCTCTGCGCGCATTCTCCGATGCGCATCGTAAAACTCCGGAAAGGCCAGCGTCTCGCGCGAATCGGTCCACAAATCTTCCCCCTGATCCTCGCGCGCTTCGAACCCGGACAACCGCTCCGCGACGTATGTCAGGAAGCTGGCCTTTCCCTGTTCTCCATCGCAGACGATATCCACTCCGGCCTCGGCTTGGCGGCGGACCACATCCGCCACGGCCTCACGAACCGAGGACTCGAAGACGCCGACGTCGTGAGCCCCGCCCCGCTCCTTCGCCATCATCATTTCGATGAGATGGGCGGGACGCGCCAGGCTCCCGACGTGCGTGGTGAGAAAGCGATCCGTGCTGCGTTTCATGGGGCTCGATCGTCAGTGCGTCACCGGGTAATCGATCTCGCGCAACTGTTGACGGATGCGCTCCACTGCCTCCTCCGAAAGCGGCCGAATCGGACGACGAAAATGGGGGCTGGGAAACTTGCCCATCAGCCAGCGCGCCACCTTCATGCGCTGGTGGGCGCCACAGCCGGGCTCGCCAAAATTGTAGATGAGGCGGGCCAGCGGTGCGACGGTCCTCTGCGCTTCCTTCGCGCCGGCGAGATCCCCGTCGAGGCAGGCATGAACGAGAGCGATCATCAATTCCGGCACGAATCCCGCAAACCCGATCAGGGCCCCGTCGCCGGCTTCCAGCAGGCTCGGCAGGAGATACTCGTCGTGGCAGGTGACGATGCTCACGTGGGGCGCGGCGGCCTTGAGCTGCTCGTAGTCGAAGAGCCAACGCGACATGTCGCGCGTCCCCATCTTGATCATGACCACTTGCGGAATCTTCACGAACTCCTGCATCTCCTCGAGCGAGTAGCCCGCCTTGGTCCAGGCCGGGTACTGGTGGACGATGAGGTCGACTCCGGCCTCTGCGACATCCTGGAAAAATCCGACCGCGGTTTCGCTCGAGCGCCCGAACCGCAGCCAGTGATGCGGCGGCATGAGGAGAATCGCGTCGGCGCCGGCCTCCTGCGCGGCGCGGGCGTGGTCGATCCCTTCGAGCGATCCTTCCGCCGAGACCCCGCTGATGACCTTGACGTCGCGCCCGGTCTCGGCATTGGCGGCGTCGACCGCTTCGCGCACCAGGGCTGTAACACGATTCCGTTCCGCCGGCCGCAGCGACATGATTTCCCCGGTGTGCCCATTGCAGGTCACCCCACGAACTCCCTCCACGCGGGCGAGCTCGCCGAGGTAGCCGCGAAGTCCCTCATCGTCGAGTGACTCGTCGGCATGAAACGGACAGAGGGTGGCTGGAAAGACTCCTGTCCAGGGTCGGGTTTGCCAGTCGTTGTTCATCCGAGGTTCGAAAGAAGGAGAGCCCGAGAAGCAAGAGTCCGTGGAAGCAAATTGGCAATCTCAATGAGTGATGATCCGCCTGGAAATTTCCTCTCGGCTCCCTCCCGCCGCGTTTCCAGCCTCAGGGCACCACTCCCGCTCGATAAAACCCGCGCGGCCGCAGGCCGGCACCGGGATCGGTGACCTGGAGATCCGGCCCGGTCGCGACCACGAAGGTGACGATCACGCGCCAACTACCCGCCATGAGGGTCTCGGTCTTCTCGATGCGATAGACGCGGCCCGGCACCGCATGGAAGGTCACCACGATGTCGTCGCCGACGCGCTCGACGGACTTGGCGGCGAACCTGCTTTCTCCGGTCTGGGGATCGGTCCCGGCCTGGAACTCCGCAAAGTTGCTCTGGCCGTCGCCGTCGAGATCGGGGGCGGCGTCGTTGACGTTCTTGTCGAGCCCGTTTGCCATCTCGTAGCCGTCGGGCATTCCGTCCCCATCGCTGTCGGTGGTGGTGACCGTGACGGGCGGGGAAAACTCGGATGTGTCTCCGGTCGAAGTATCGGTCGCGGTGGCGGTAATGACCTGGCCGGCGGAAACAATCGCGGGCAAGGACAGATCGAAGGCGACCGTTCCCATCCCGCCGCCGGTGTCATTGGTAGTGACCCCGTCGAGCGCTCCCAGGTAGGTGGCACCATGGCCGAAGCCGGGGGGATCGCTCGCGAAGAATTCGATTCGGAAGGTGGCGCTGGCGCTACTGGTAAGGATCCCGGTGACCGTGGTCCCGATGCTCTCCAGCGTGGCGGTGCTCATTGCCGGCGCAGCTTGCCCGCGATTCGCGCCGCCGAGGGCGATTCCCACGCAGGAGTTTCCCTGGATGATGTTCCCGGCCCCGGCGTTCGTTCCGCCGATGGGGTTCCCCTGGGCTCCGTCCCACAACGCCACGCCGTGCAGGCCGTTCGCGACGGGTGTTCCGGCAGTCCCGAGGCCGATCGTGTTGCCTTGCACGAAATTGCCGCTCGATCCGGCGTGACCGATCACGACGCCGTAGGTCGCGTTTCCGGAGACGAGGTTACCGTCTCCCGGACTCGTCCCGCCGAGGGTGTTGCCGGTGGGTCCGAAAAAGATGGTGAGCCCCGCAAATCCGTTGGGCACGGCCGCGGTGCCCGCCGTGTTGGTGCCCACCAGATTTCGCTTGGCGACATTCCCGGTCGTTCCCACTCCCGCAAACCGGCAGCCCTCGCAACCGTTGCCGGAAAGGACATTGTCGGACACGACATTGATCTTCGCCCCCGACAGGACCTGGATCCCCGCGAAGGTGTTCGGAACCGCGCCGGTGCCCGAAGCATTCAGGCCCAGGAAGTTTCCCTGCACGGTATTTCCGTCGACTCCCGCGCCCTCCAGCCGGATCCCGCTGTCCGTATTGCCGGAGATCACATTGCGATCCGCAGCGGTGCTCCCTCCGATCACGTTGTTCCTTGCGCCATCCGAGATCTGGATCCCCTGCTTGGCGTTGGAGGCCGCGCCGCTCCCGGTGTGATCCACTCCGCACCAACAACCCGCAATCGTATTGCCGGTGGCGTCCTGGAACCGCAGGGCGATGCCCACCCACGGAAAGTTCCGGACCGAGAGCCCTTTCACGGCACAGTTCGCGGCGTAGATCAGCAACCCGGGCACCTCGCCGGCTTCCGGACGAAGGAGCTGCGCCCCAGAGAGCACGATGAGAGGTTTGCCCGCGTATCCCGGTTGGGTGGTGGCATCGATGAGAAGACGCGGCACCACGCCACCCGGCCACGGAACCGTCCCCGGCGACCACAGGTTGGAATAGAAACCGGCCCGCACAGGAAAGACCGCGAGGAACGAGACCAGCAGAACAACCGCGGGTCCCCTCCATCGCCCGGGCAGTGGCGGGGTCTTCCAGAAGTGCACCCGCTCAGCTAAAGCCGAAGTGAGCCGAAGCGCAAGTAAACGGTGCCTCGGAGCAACCTGCTTCGCTCCGCCTAATCGAGCAACGCCATCACGAGCCCGCTCCGGATCTTGGGCTGAAACCAGGTCGACTTGGGAGGCATGATGCGGTTCTGCCGGCACACCGCGATGAACTGATCGATCGTCACCGGGGCGAGCGTCACCGCCAGGTCATAGTGCCCGGCATCGACCTGCGCCACGAGGTAGGCGGCATCGCGATTGCCTCCCACAAAGGTCAATTCCCTGGCCCGCGGATCTGCAATACCGAGAACTCCCGCGAACAAATGACGCTGCACGATGTCGGAGTCGATCGACTGCGCCGCGTTGCCGGCATCGAAGGCCGAGTCCTTCGGCACCAGTTTCAGCCAACCGCCCTCGAGGTAGATTCCAATCTCGTGAATCTGCGCCGGCTGGTAGCTCTCGCCCGCAACGCTCTCGATCGTAAACTGATCGGCGAGCGCCTCCTCCAGCTGCGCCCGGGTCGTCCCCGGGGCCTTCACGAGGCGATTGTAGGGCGCGAGACCCATGGTGCGGGCCGGAAAGAAGACCGTCAGGAACTCTCCCGTCCCCCGCATGGCGGCCGCTGCACTGCGATGGTTTCCGTCCGCCACGTAGGCGTGCGGTTCGGAGGCCAGGGCGCCTTGGAATGCCACGATTTCGTCTTCCGCGGAGATCAGCCAGACCCGGTGCTGGTTGTCCTCTTCGTCCGTGGCCTCGAAATCACACGCGCGGCCGTCTGCGAAGTCCGTCATGGCCTCCAGCAAGCCGTTGGACTGGTCGTCCACCGACAGGTTCACCGTCCCGATGATGGCGTGGGTCGCCTCGATCAGGTCCGCCCGCCCTTTCGCCTTCTCTTCACGGATCCCCTCGTTGCGGATGATCACCCCGTCGGGCGTGGCGTCGGTGCGGATGTCATCGGTGGGCGTCATCCCCCCCAACCCGATCTGCCGCACGCCCGGGCGGGTCCGATCGACGATCTCGTAGAGGAAGATCACGTTGTCCACCACGACCGTCGAGGGGCTCCCTTTCAGCTCCGCCATTTTCCCGCTCGCAACCTGAAGGGCTTCCGGCGAGCCGTCCGTCAACATCTCCCCGGGAGTCGCGGCATTGCAGTGCGGCATGGTGACCCGCAGGACGCTCTCCGGCTGCGCCTGCAGGAGATCCCAGATCTCGCGGTCGTTTTGAAACTCGTCGTAATTCGGACTGCAGAGGCGCTGCGCGGCATCGGAATCGAAGGGAACCAGGCTGCGGCGAATCGGATTGAGCGTAACCATCGTGACGGAGAGCCGAGACCCTGCGGAGCCGCCTCGCCACGGTCAAACCTTTCTTCGTGGCGCTACGCTTGCAGAGAGGTGGCGGGGGGCGCAATCCGGAACTCCTCCACAATCCGGCCTCCCACCAGGTGCTCATCGACGATGCGGGCGAGGACTTCGGTCGTGCACGAACGGTACCAAACGTCTTCGGGGTAGACCACCGCGATCGGACCGCACTGGCAGACGCGCAGGCAATTCACCTTGGATCGCAGGAGGCGCGGCTCGCCCTGGCCCAGTTCCGAAAGGCGGGCCTTGAGATACTTCCATGACTCGAGTCCCACCTCCTTGCGGCAACACTTGGGCTTGGTCTGGTCGCAACACAGGAAGATATGACGCTTGGCGCGGTGCAGTCCAAGTTCCTTGGCGATTTCTGCGAGCTCAGGGTCCATGCTTCCTCCTTCTCTTTCTTCTCACTCTACGCACCGCACAAGCGCAGTCTCGATAGAGTTCCGCACCTCCCGGCGCTCGTTCGTTGTCAGGTCGCGGCCCATGGATCGAATCTCTCGCCACTCCGTCCCCGGCGGGCCTCCAGATTCCAAACCAGCCTCCCATCTCGTCAAGGCGCGTCTGGATTCCGGAAAGCGGAGCGGGCCTGTCGTCCTGCACGGGGGGGGCGATCCAGGGGACCGCTACGGCCCGCCCCAAGCATTACCTATTGTGGTTACCTCGCCCCCCCAAAAAAAAACCTTTTTTTCAACATTCTTCGACTCGGGGTGTCATACTTACAGAGGCGCCCGAAGCCCCATATATCGGGCCTCGGAGCCTCCTCCCAGCCGGCCGGAAAGCGGAATTTCGCCATGATTATCAAATTTCAGATAACAATTCCGCATCTGGTTGCGTTATAGGGGGTGGATACATTCTCCAAAGTGTGGCGGCCGTGGGTAGCTTTTTATGGGTTTTTAGCTTCCCGCGGCCGCTGCCCGTTTACGGATCCAACTCCCGGGTCCCTTTCCCGTTGACCGCGCCGACGCCCTCCGAAGGGCGCCCTCCCTAACCCGATCGCTCTCAAGGGCGCACAGGAGTTGGGCGCTCCTCTCGCCCGACCTCCAGGCGGACTTTCCGGGTTCACTTCTCCTCCACCGGCACCGCCTCGCGGGGTGCCCCTAGTGCACCGACCCGAAAGTTAGTGTGCATTCGGAATCGGGATTTGTGAGAGATCAGTCAGCGGTCTCCGACCGATTGTGGTTGGCGGCGCGGGTCTTTTCTCCGATTTCTGCGTGGTTCGTCAGTCGCTGGTCCCGACCAGCTCCTTCCTCACGCCTTGAACTCGAAGAAAATCCCTCGCGCCGAATGCACACTAACTTCCCGACCGATGCCCCAGGGCCCTCGGGATCAGGAGCCGCGCCGCCGGCTTCGAGAAGATGCGATGCGGCGCACTTGGGTGGAGCTTGCCTGTCCCCGCGCTTGAGCCACAGCCCGCCGCCACCGCAGTTTTCTCCCCGAACTCCGGTCCTTGGAACGAGCGCTCGAAGTCCGCGAGCGGTGGCTCCATGCGCTCGAAATTTTCCATGTAGCTGCACACCCGGATATCCTGCGCCACGGCGCGCGACCAGGGCGATTGGCTGGTTAGGTCGTGAATGGGCATGCCGTGCGGAGTAGGGCGAGGGCTTTGCCGGGATAGCTGGCGTAGTGGTCCAGCGCAGCATTGAGCGACTCAAACTCATCCAGCGGGAT
>CAUZKZ010000058.1:0-17486 GCA_963580345.1 Verrucomicrobiia bacterium
CCTACCCGAGGTAGATCCGGGTCACCCTGGACGTGAGGCTGGTGAACACCTCCCAGGCAATCGTCCCGGCCTTTTCCGCCAGTTCCCCGACCGGGATGTTCGGGCCAAAGAGTTCGACTTCATCGCCCGGCTCGCAGACCGCCAGATCGGTGACATCCGCCATGACCTGGTCCATCGTGACGCGGCCGAGGAGGGGAACCCGCCGGCCCCGGATGAAGACCTGGGTTGAGTGATTGGAGAGGGCGCGGGGATAGCCGTCGCCGTAACCGATCCCGATGGTGGCGACCCGGGTGGGCCGCGCCGTGACAAAGGTGCGCCCGTAGGAAACGCCGTGGCCCGCGGGCAGGTCGCGAATCACGGCGACGCGGGACTTGAGGGTCATGACGGTCTGCAGTTTCTCCTGGAAGCCCGGGAGCGGCGAGGCCCCGTAGAGCATGAGCCCGGGCCGGACCAGGTTGGTGGTGCGGGACGTGTAGCCCAGGAGGCCGGCGGAATTGGCGAGGTGGATGAAGGCGAATTCGCCCGTGCCCTTGAGCGACTCCACGAGGGTGTCGAAGGTCTCGAATTGCCGGCGGGTGAATTCGGGATCTTCGTCCGCGGACGGGAGGTGCGAGCCGATCCCGGTGATGGTGACTCCGGGCAGGGTGCGGATTTGGTCGAGGGCGCCGGCAGCGCCGGCAGGAAGGACCCCCCCCCGGCCCATGCCGGTGTCGACCGTGAGGTGAGCCTTCACGACCGTTCCCTGCCGGCGGGCCAGTTCATCGAAGTGGTGGGCTTCCTGCAGGGTGCTGAGGCACGGCACCCACCCGCGCGCCACCACTTCCTCCCGTTCTTCCGGAAAGGTGGCTCCGAGGAGATAGATTGGCGTCGGAAGGTCTGCCGCCGCCAGCTGCCGCGCTTCGCCGACATTTGCGACGCCGAAGAAGGCAATCTCTTCGCGTGCCAGACACCTCGCGAGAGGTTCGAGGCCATGTCCGTAAGCGCCCGCCTTCACCACGGCCATGACGTGCTGACCGCTCAGTTCCCGCGCCACCGCCAGGTTGTGGCGAAGAGCGCGGAAATCGACTTCGGCCCAGGCACGGGGGGGGCTGACAGAGGCGTCGCTCACGGGGGCGATGTTAGTCGGAGGAGCCGGGAGTTGGGACACTTTTCTCGGGCATTGGCAAGCGGCGCGCTTACCCTACGATGGCGATCGTGATCCAGGGATTGCAGGGAGGCCCGGCTCAGGGTTGCGACGCCGTGACGAGCCGCTTCGAGTGCAATCGCGGGATGATTCACAAAAATTAACGCCATGGACATCGAAGTCAGTGATTACGAGAAGCTGGGCCGCTTTTATCTCGGTCGGGAGTACGACGTGAAAGCGGGTGAGCTGGAGGAGGAACTGGTGCTCTACGACTCGAAGGACCTGGTCACTCACGGGGTGGTGCTCGGCATGACGGGCTCCGGAAAAACCGGCCTGTGCATCGCGCTGCTGGAGGAAGCCGCCATGGACAATATTCCCGCCCTCGTGATCGATCCCAAGGGCGATATCTCGAACATCCTTCTGACCTTCCCCGAGTTCCGGCCCGAGGACTTTCGCCCCTGGATCAACGAGGACGACGCGCGCAAGAAGGGCAGCACTCCCGAGGAATTCGCCGCCAAGACCGCCGAGATGTGGAAGGACGGGATCGGCCAGTGGGGACAGAGCCCGGAGCGCGTCCGGCAGTTTCGCGAAAAGGCGGACGTGACGGTCTTCACGCCCGGCAGCAGGGCCGGCATCCCGGTTTCGATCCTCAGCTCCCTGGAGGCGCCGCCCTTCGAGATCCTGGACGACGGGGAACTGCTCGGCGAGCGCATCGAGAGCACGGTCTCCTCGCTTCTCTCCCTGGTGGGAGTCGATGCCGACCCGATCCAGAGCCCCGAGGCGGTCCTGCTGGGATCGATCTTCAATCACTGCTGGGCGGCGGGGCAGAGCCTCTCGTTGGAGTCCCTGATCCGCAACATTCAGAAGCCGCCCTTCGGGAAAGTGGGCGTGATCGACCTGGAATCCTTCATGGGATCCAAGGACCGCCAAACCCTCGCCTTGCGCTTCAACAACCTCCTGGCCAGCCCGGGTTTCTCGACCTGGCTGGAGGGTCCGCCGCTCGATATCCAGCGCATGATGTACACCCCGGAGGGAAAGCCACGGATCTCGGTCTTCTCGATCGCCCATCTGAGTGATGCAGAACGCATGTTCTTCGTCTCGCTTCTCCTCAACCAGACCCTGGCGTGGATGCGGACCCAGAGCGGCACCAGCAGTCTGCGGGCCCTGCTCTACATGGACGAGATTTTCGGCTTCCTTCCTCCCAGCGCCAATCCGCCCAGCAAGAAGCCGCTCATGACGATTCTCAAGCAGGCGCGCGCCTTCGGCCTGGGCACCCTCCTCGCCACCCAGAACCCGGTCGATCTCGACTACAAGGCGCTCTCCAACACGGGCACCTGGTTCCTGGGGCGCCTGCAAACCGAACGCGACCAGATGCGGGTCCTCGACGGTCTCGAGGGCGCCGCTTCGACGAGCGGAAGCACCTTCGACAAGAAGGAGATCGAGCAGCTCCTGGCCGGCCTCGACAGCCGCGTGTTCCTGATGAACAACGTCCACGAAGACGCGCCGGTCGTCTTTCACGTGCGCTGGGTGCTGAGTTACCTGCGCGGTCCGCTGACCCGCACCCAGATCAAGACGCTCATGGATCCCAAGCGGGACCAGTTCGCGGCGGGGGCGGCTGCGAAGCCCTCGGCGCCCGCCAATCTCATGGCCATGTCGACCGCGGCCCCGACCCCCGGCACGCCGGACGAGCGTCCGATCGTGGGCGAGGGCGTGGAAGAACGCTTTGTTCCCTTCGCGGGGGAGGCGGTGGGCGTCACCTACCGGCCCGCCCTGATCCGGCAGGCCACGGTGCACTTCTCCTCCGCCAAGGCGAAACTCGACGGCTCGCGGACGGTCCGCTTCGTGAATCCGGTGCAAGAGAGCGGGATCGACTGGGAAGAGGATCTCGACTGCGCGGTGCCGCTCAAGTCGCTTGTCACGGAGCCGCGCCAGGGAGCCGGGTTCGAGGACCTCCCCGGCTACGCCATGAACGCCGAAAACTACAAGCCGGTCCGAGACGAGTTCGAAGACTGGATTTATCGCAACGAGCGCGTGGAGTTGATCTACAGTCCACTCTTCAAGGAGTACTCCAGCCTGGGCGAGGGGGAGGGAGATTTTCGTTCCCGTCTCGCGCTGAAGGCGCGGGAAGCACGCGATGAGGCGGTGGAGAAACTGCGCGACAAGTACGAGAGCAAGCTCAAGACCAGACAAGCCCGACTGGAACGGGCCGAGATGGCGGTCGACAAGGAAGAGGCGGAAGCCACCAGCGCCACCTGGCAGGCCGGTGCCTCGGTCCTGGGCGGCCTGTTAGGCGGACTGCTTGGCGGCCGCAAATCACGCGGGAGTGTGGTCAGCAGCGGCTCGCGGGCCTTCAAGCAGCGCAGCGACGTGGCGCGTGCAAAGAAGATGGCCCGGGCACTCGAGAAGGATATCGCCGACATCGAGGCCGAGTTGCGGGACGAAATCGAGGAACTGGAAGCCGAATTCGATCCCGAGAAAGCCGATCTCGAGACGCTCTCGGTCAAACCCTACAAGAAGGACATCGACATCGAGCTGGTCGCGCTTCTCTGGCTGCCCTTCGACGAGCGGGGCGAGCAGGCCTGGTAGATCTGGCCGGCCTGGCCTAGGGGTTTTGCACCGCGCTCGAGGCGTTCTGCAGGTCCTGGCCGAGGCCCGACACGGTGTTGCAGGAGCTGACCGTGAGCGCCACCGCGGCCGCGGCGGCGAGCACGATAAGTTTTTCGATGGATTTCGTCATGATCGAGGTGGGAGGTTTGGAGTGGTAGGACTAACGGCTGGCGGAATTCTCGAGGGCGTTGCCCGCATTCTCCAGGTCGCGGCCCACCCCGGCCACGGTGTTGCAGGAAGCGAGCAGGAAGATGGAGAGTACGCCCGCGGCGGCGACAGCGACTTTCAGGAGCGAAGGGAGCGAAGGGAGCGAATTCATCTCTGATAATAGTTGCCGATTGATGCCCACGGCGGGGCCAACGCTTCAAGAACCAAATTCGGGTTCGTGCCCGGAGTGCGGCCCGAATAAGAGGCCCGGCCCCGGATTCGGGGGGGCGGCGTGCAGCATTCCGCACGGGAGATTTTCCACTTTCTGCCGACCGCTCACCTTGATCTTGGACGGCGCGAGCATGGTCTGGAGGATCTCTTCCTCGACCTCCCCGGGCTCCGATAACATGACAGGGAATTCCGATTCCGCCCACCCGTTGGAGGTTGCTCCGACTACCGACTTTGTTATGAACGGTGAAGTGAAAGCCCTCCCCCTCCGCTTTCGACCGTTGCTCTTCTTGCTGGCCGGTCCCCTCCCCCTCCCGCTCCTTGCGGATTTCGTGAATTTCGAGACGCCCCAGGTCCATCCCATCGACTTGAGTCCGGATGGATCCCGGCTGGCAGTCTGTAACACCGCTGATCACCGCATCGAATTGTTCGACCTCACCAGCGGGACACCGGTCCCGGACGGCGCCATCTCGGTGGGAATGGATCCGGTCTCGGTCCGCTTCCAGACCAACAATCTGGCCTGGGTCGTCAACCAGCTTTCGGACTCGGTGAGCGTGATGGATCTCGCCGGCCGGGTGGTGCTGACGACAATCGCGACGCGGGACGAACCGGCCGATGTGGTCTTCGCGGGCAATCCGCTGAAAGCCTACGTGTCCTGCTCGCAGGCGGACGTAGTCCAGGTCTTCGATGCCGCCAGTCCCGGTGCTCCCCTCGCCGAGATCGCGATCGAGGGCGAGGATCCCCGCGCGCTGTGCACCGATGCGGCCGGGACGAGAGTATATGCCGCGGTCTTCGAATCCGGCAACCGCTCCACCCTCCTGGGAGGAGGGGCGGAGACGGGGGGCGGTCCTTCGCCCAGGATTGCTTTTCCGCCCAACGTCGTGAACGACGGCGGCGGCCCGTACGGCGGCATCAATCCACCGCCCAACGGCCCCGGCAGCAGCTTCGATCCGCCCCTCAATCCCTCCCTCCCGACCCCGCCGCCGGTCGGTCTCATTGTCAAGAAGGATGCGGGCGGAGCCTGGCGCGATGACAACGGCAGCGACTGGACCAACCTCGTGAGCGGTCTATCTGCGGGTCTGTCCGGGCGGCCGATTGGCTGGGACGTGATCGACAACGACCTCGCCATCATCGACACCGCCACCAACAGCGTCAGCTATGCAGAGGGCCTCATGAACGCCTGCATGGCGATGGCCGTGAATCCAACCGACGGAATGATCCACGTGGTGGGAACCGATGCCATCAACGAGCGGCGCTTCGAACCGGTCGTGAATGGGATCTTCGTGCGCGTCATGGCGGCGGTGGTGGACCCCTCCGGGGCCGGCGCACCGGCCGTAATCGATCTCAACCCGCACCTCACCTACAGCACCCCCAATGTGAGCCAGGGCCTGCGCGACCAGTCGCTGGGCGACCCGCGCGGAATGGCATGGAACGCGGCGGGCACCAGGGCCTACGTCACCGGGATGGGATCCAACAACGTGATCGTGATCGACCCCGCTGGAGCGCGGGCCGGAGCGCAGCCCACCATCGAAGTTGGGGAAGGCCCGACCGGGCTGGTGGTCGATGATTCGCGCGGGCAGGCCTACGTCTTGAACCGCTTCGAGGGGGCCCTGTCCGTGATCGACCTCGGCGCCGAGCTCGAGACCGCGAGGATTTCGTTCTTCGATCCCACCCCGTTGGTGCTCCGCACCGGGCGGAAGCATCTCTACGACACCCACAAGACCTCCGGCTTGGGCCAGAGTTCCTGCGCGTCCTGTCACATCGACGCGCGCATGGACCGTCTGGCGTGGGACCTGGGCGATCCCGCGGGAAGCGTGAAAGACGTCAATGGCACTTCGCACAATCTCGGAGCGGGTCTGCCGGGAATTGACGACGACTTCACCGACTTTCATCCCATGAAGGGACCCATGACGACCCAGACCCTGCAGGACATCATCGGGAAGGAACCGCACCACTGGCGCGGCGACCGGGACGGCCTGGAGGAGTTCAACCCGGCCTTCGTGGGACTGCTCGGCGATGACATTCAACTTACCAATGCCGAGATGCAGGAGTTCGAAGACTACCTCGCCACCATCCACTTCCCGCCCAATCCCTTCCGCAACCTCGACAACTCCCTTCCCACCGATCTGCCCCTCCCGGGACATTTCAAGACCGGGCGCTTCGATCTCGAGGCAGAGGGCGATCCCCTTCCCAACGGCAATGCGCGCCGGGGGTTCGACAGCCTCTACCGCCCCTTTTTGCGGGGACTCGACGCGGGCGTCCTCTCCTGTGTGAACTGCCACACCGTCCCGAGCGGGATCGGCACCGACACCCAGTTCACCGTCGGCACCTTTCTCCCTCGCGCTCTGGGGCCGAATGGCGAACACCACCACGCCCTCGTTTCCCAGGACGGCTCCACCCAGCGGGCCTTCAAGATTCCTCAACTCCGCAATCTCTACGACAAGGTCGGATTCGAGGCCACGCAGCTGCGCAGCCGTGCCGGCTTCGGATTCCTTCACGACGGCAGCGTCGATTCGCTGGCCCGTTTCGTCTCGGAACCCGTCTTCACCGTGAGCGGATCTCAGGACGTGGCCGACCTGGTGGCCCTCATGCTGGCCTTTTCCGGCTCCGACTTCCCCGGCTCGCCCACAACTTTCGAGCCGCCGGGCGTGACAAGCCCCGACACTGCCAGCCGGGATGCGCACGCCGCGGTGGGCCAGCAAGTGACCCGCCTCGACGCCGCTGCCGCGGGTCCCGAGGTGGACCGCATGAATCTCCTCCTCGGCCTCGCCGATGACGGAGCGGTGGAAGTCATCGCGAAGTCCACCGTGGCAGGGGCGCCCCGCGGCTGGCTCTACCTGGGTGGAGGAACCTTCCGGACGGACGAAGCCGGCGTGACGGAAAGCCTCGCCAACCTGCTGAGCCGGGCTTCCGCCGCCGCTCCGGTGACCTTCACGGTGGTGCCCGATGGTTGTGGAGAGCGGAGCGGGATCGAGCGCGACCGCGACGGGCTGCTCGACTACGACGAAATTCGCGATCTCGTGCCGGAGGTGCCGGGCGTGCAGAATCCCTTCCGCCCGGACGATCCCGATGCGACCGGCGACAACGGGGCCATGGGACCGGACGGGATTCCGGATGGCCAGAACGATTTCGACAATGACGGCGAGACCAACGCGGCCGAACTCGCGGGTGGCGGCAATCCGGCCGACAACCTCGCCGTCAACCCGCCCTTCAACCACTCCATCGGCTGGAACCACGATCACACCGCGATCATCCTGGAGTGGGACGCCGCCCCCCTCGGGGAGTACGTTCTGACCTACACCTCCGATCTCATCACCTGGACCCCGCCCGGGAGCGGACTCGTCGTGGCGGGCCCCGCCGGCGGGCGCCTCACCTGGATCGACTCCGGACCGCCGGTAACGGAAAGCGCCCCCTCGTCCGTAGCGCGGCGCTTCTACAGGATTGAACGGGTGAAGTAGGGCTCTCGACAGTCTGAAATTCGATCTCCGCGAAAACCGTCAGGGCTTCACGTACACCATGAAGTGCTGCCACGGCAGGAAGTCGTGGGTGGCCTGCCACTTGAGGCCCACAACCTCCATCTCCTTGCGCGACTGCGCTTCGGTCATCTTGTGAAGCGGTTTGATCGGCACGGTGGGATCTTCGGCCCGGTACTCCAACAGGATAATACGCCCCCCGGGCTTGAGGGCCTTGAAGAGGGACTGCATCATCTCGCGCGGGTGCGAAAACTCGTGGTAGGCGTCGACCATCAGGGCGGCATCGATCGATTCGGGCGGAAGCTTGGTGTCGTCCACCTCCCCGAGGTGCGCTTCGACATTCGTAAAGCCGAGTTTCTTCTCCTTCTTCTCGAGGAAATCGATCATCTCGGGCTGGATATCGACCGCCACGACCTTGCCTTTCGGGACGAGGGGAGCCATGCGGAAGGTGTAGTAGCCCGACCCGGCGCCGATGTCGGCAATGACGTCGGTGGGCTTGAGGGCGAGGGCCGCCACCGCCTTGCTGGGCGCTTCCTCCGACTCCCGGTTGGAGCGCTCCAACCAGTTGATGGCCTGGTGACCCATCACGAAGGCGATCTCACGACCCATGTAATACTTGCCGGTCCCGTCCCGGGTTTGCCTGCCGGTGGTGTAGATCGGCTCCTTGGAAGCGGAGGCCGGGACCGGAGAAGGTTCGGGCGCGGGGGGGTCGGGAGGAGTCGGCGCGGGGGGCGGATCTGGCGCTGGGGCGGGCCCGGGCAACTCCGCGGGGACCGGGACCTCCGTCCCAGCCGTGTTCTCCGTGTTTTCCTCGACGGCCTTATCGAGGCGCTCAATCCACCACCACCCAAGTGCGAGGACCAGCAGGGCGGTGCAGGCGAGAATGAATGGGAGCCGTTTCATGACGATTTATTAGTCCACATCCGGTCCGGCGTCACGCATATCGAGCCGGACAACACCGAATAGCGAACCCTGAATTCCCAATACTGAACAAACAACACCGAATACGGAACCCTAATTCCTCAGTGCTTCTCCGCCTCGTAGTAGCCCTGCTCCCAGCGGATGCCCTGGGGCGGGACGCGGTCCTGGGGCTTGCCGGGATCGCCGAGGGTGAAGGCGATGCCGAGCGGATGTTTTCCGGGGCGCGCACCCGGAGTGTAGCGGCCCTCGCCCCAGTGGTCTCCAATCGCGAGGAGATCGAAGCGGGTGATCTTGTTGGACTTGGCCTCGTACTGCAGGCGGCCTTCCATCACGCCGGCATATCCCCGGTCGCCCTTTTCCGTTTCGAGGTGAAAAGTTCCCGAGAGCCGGAGCGCGCCGGGCCGACCGGTGATCGGGACGGCATTCAGCTTGAACTCCCGGATCTCGTCCCGGCCCCAGTGCGGCGGTTCGCCCCGGGTGTTGTCGACGAGGTGATAGCGCGCGATGCGGGTCGCGATGGCGGGGGGCAGGGCGGTCCCCTCGCGCCGATTGCGCACGTTTTCCAGAAACGACTGCACTTCGGCGGCCCTGATCCAGAGGTGATCGCTGGAGGCGCCGAATCCGTTGTGTCGGAGGCTGTCCTGGTTCGCACCCGCCTTCCCGCACGCCGCATAGCCGCCCTCCTTGTCCTTGTCGAGGACGCGGCTGTGAACTCTCACCAGCAGCCCTCCGTCCGGTGGAGTGCGGGCGAAACGCCGCTCGAGTTCGCTGCGCTGGAGCGGCGGCACCTTCACGGCCCCCGGCATCCGTTCTCCGGCGGGCAGTTGCTTGAAATCCGCGAGGCTCTCCCGGAGCATGCGAAGGATGCGCTGGGGATCGCGGTTGTTGTTGAATCCTAACAGCTTGCCGGATGCGGTAAAGGCATAGCGTCCCTGGCGGGTCGATCCGCCCGCCCCCTTGCGCGGCCCCTGGTCCGCCACGGCACGGAAGAACTTTCCAACGGCATCGTTTTGCCGGCGCTGGTACCAGTCGTCGGCGGCCACCGTGACGAAGTGGTCCCGCAACAGCTTTTGCACATCGGCTCTGCCGAAGACGAACTCCCGGTCCGCCACGCCGTTGTTTCAGGTGCAGCCCAGCGGGTGGCCATCCATCTCCCACAGGAAGATCGGCTTGCCTTCCTTCGCGGCTCGCTGGCGCGCTTTCCAGAGATCGATCTCCCAGCCGATCTCCAGCCACCCGGATTCGGATTCGGCGGGAAGGCATAACTCGAAGAGGGTATCGAACTGGCTTTTCGATAACTGGGCGTGACCCGTTGCAAGCGGAAAAAGCGCCAGGAACCCGAGGATCTTCTTCATGGTAAGCACTACCGCTGCGGATCGCGATTCCTGTCGAACGGGTGCACAAGGAAACCGATCTCGCGACGCTTATGCGGGTACACACACGATTCCATGAACACACCATTGATCCTGAAAATTAGTGCCGCGATATTATTCGGCGGCCTCCACGCCACTCAGGCCGCACCGGCCAATCGCAAGGCGGAACCCCCCGCCGGCACGCCCCCCGGGACGCCCGACTCCATCTCGATTTCCGCTTCGCACAACGGTGACGAGGGGACGGTTACCTACAAGAACGTGAAAGTCTGGAACGGGAAGGTAAGAAAACGACTCACCGCCATCGCCCGCTCGATCGACGGCGAGGACTACGCCGCAGCCTGGGACGGAAAGAAACTCGTCTGGGAGAATGTCAAGGGAGCTGCCGGGAAGTTGAAGGACAAGCTCAGGGAACTGGAGAAGAGGGGGAGACTTTAGGGCGAGGAACCGCGCGATGGGAAACGCAGAGGAGGCCTTGTTGGCCAAGGGGGGGGCGTCGCTTGCACCGCGTCCTTCACCGACCCCGCAGAATGGCCGAAGCATGGCATGAGAATTCGGTGCCGGCGAGCGCTCCAGGGCTCTCGATTCCCAGCCGCCTCCCGCTCTGGTCTCGGCCCCTCCCCCGCAACCGGCGTCGCAGGTTCGGGTCCTACCGTCTTAGCCAGTTCAGGAAATCCTCCTCGCGAGCCGTCATGGGCACCGCCACTTTTTCGCGTTCGGCGAGGCAGGCGAGGCGGGCGGGGATCTCGACGGCACCCGCCCCCAACTCTTCCTCCATGACATCGAGGAACTTGGCGGGGTGGGCGGTCTCGAGCACGACGAGGGTGTCGTCGGGATGCGTCACCCGCCACTCTTCCGCGGCGAGATAGCCCACCGCCCCGTGTGGCTCGATGATGTATCCGGTGGTGGCCTTCACTTCGCGAATCGCGGCCCGGGTTTGCTCGTCGTCGAAGCGGAAACCCGTGATGCGCTCCTTCATGCGGGACCAATCCTCTCCATGGATCTCGAGCATTCTCGCGAAGTTGCTCGGCGCCCCGACGTCCATTGCATTCGAGATCGTGGAAACGCTCGGCCGGGGCTCGTACTCGCCACTTTCGAGGTAGGCCGGCACCACGTCGTTGACATTGGTCGCAGCGATGAAGTGCCGGACCGGCAAGCCCATCAGGTTGGCGAGTATCCCGGCCGTCAGGTTTCCGAAATTCCCGCTGGGCACCACGAAGACCGGCTCGGCGCCCTGCGGAAGCTGTCGCACCGCCTCGAAATAGTAGAAGCTCTGCGGAATGAGTCGCGCGATGTTGATCGAGTTCGCGGATGTCAGGTTCCGTTCCTCGGAGAGTTCGCGATCCAGGAAAGCGGCTTTCACGAGCCGTTGGCAGTCGTCAAAGCTCCCGGCCACCTCGAGGGCCGTGATGTTACCGCCCAGGGTGGTGAGTTGCTTTTCCTGCAGGCCGCTGACCATCCCGCTTGGATACAGGACCACCACCTTCGTCCCGGCCACGCCGTGAAAGGCGCTCGCCACCGCTCCCCCGGTATCGCCCGAAGTGGCCACCAGCACCACCAGCTCGCGGGCATCCTCGCGGGTCAGCCACCCCATCAGGCGCGCCATGAACCGTGCTCCGAAATCCTTGAAGGCCAGGGAGGGGCCGTGGAAGAGCTCCAGGACGTGAAGGCCTTCCCCGATCTCGACCAGCGGCGCCTCGAAATTCACCGCTTCCGTCACCATGGCACGGAGTTCGTGCTCCGGCACCGCGCCCTCGAGCAGGAGCGAAACAAGCCGGAATCCCAGCTCCCCGAACGACCACTTGCCCCAATCCTTCCAGAACTCCGGACCCACGGGCGGAATGCGCTCCGGCATGTAGAGCCCCTTGTCGGCCGGCAGTGAACGGAGGACGGCCTCCTTCAGGTCAACGAACTCCCCCGGCGAATTGCTGCTGTAAAATCGCTGTGCCATCCGTCCCTCCGCCAAGATTGGTCTACTGAAACTTGGAGTTGAAGTTTATTTGGAAATTGGGAGGTGAGGTTTGCGCTGCTTCCGACCGCTTCCAGCTCCCAATCCTCAACTCTCAATCACATGTACTCCGCGGGGATTGATCTTCGACACGTAGACCTGGTTTTCGATCGGCACTTCCGAAAAGACCCGGGAGACCTCTTCGCCCACCCGCCGGGCCGTTTCTTCGCCCTCGCACAGAGCGAACACGCTCGGACCCGCTCCGGAAATGCTGAATCCCAGAGCCCCGGTCGTCATGGCATCCCGCTTGGCTCGATAGAATTCCGGTATCAGTTTTTGCCGTCGCGGCTCCGCGATTACGTCATGAATCGAGCGGCTGATCAATTCGTAGTCTTCGAGGATCAACCCGCACAGTAATCCCCCCAGGTTGCCGACCTGCTGCGTCACATTGTCGAGCGGGACTTCGCGAGGGAGGATCTCGCGCGCCACCTTGGTGAGGATCTCGATATCCGGGTGCACCACCGCCGCCCAAAGTTTGTCCGGCACCGGCAGAGGGGTGATGTCCAGCTCCTGGTTGGAACGGATGAAAACGATTCCCCCCAGCAGGCACGGTCCCACGTTGTCCGCGTGCCAGGCCCCGTCCGCGCTCGACTCCCCCATCATCGCAAAGGGCAAAAGCTGCTTCTTGGTGAGCGGCTCGCCGATCAGCTTGTTCACCGCGTAAGCCCCGGCCACCGCGCTGGCCGCACTCGACCCCAGGCCGCTGCCGAACGGCATCTTCTTGTGAACCTCCAACTCCACTCCGCGGTCCAGCATCCCGAGATGCCGCAGGAGGTCCTGGGCCGCCACCCCGGCCGTGTTCTTCGAAATGTCCTTCGGCAGATTGCCGCCGTCGCCCGTGATCTTGACGATCCGCAGGCCGGGTTGATCCGAGTGCCGCGCCACGATTTCGTCGCCCGGAGCCTCGATCGCAAATCCGAGGACATCATACCCGCAGGCCACGTTCGCCACCGTTGCCGGGGCGAAGACGCGCACTTCTCTGGGCGATTCCTGGACCATTTCGTTCTGAGCGGGCGCTGCTCCTAACAGCTTTCCAGTTCTTCGGCCAGCGCGATTTGGGAGATCCGGCCTCCGCGCTCCCCGATCCGCAGAGGGTGGGCCGCGCCCCTTCCACGACGAAGTGCCGTCCGTCCCGGAGCGCGCTACCCTCCCAGGGCGAGGACGGCCTGGTATCCCAGGTAGGCGAGATAGGCGACGATAAATCCAATCCCGGCGGCACGGCCGATCTGTCCCTGGTGTCTCCCCACGAAGGCGAGGAGGACCACCGTGAGGGCCACCAAGATGAGGAAATCCACGGCCAGGAAGGTGCTGAAAGAGACCCGCGCGACGATGGAAGACAGCCCCAGGATACCGAAGATATTGAAAATCTGGCTGCCGGCGATGTTTCCGAGCGCGATCTGGGGACGTCCTTGCCGCGCGGCTGCAAAGCAGGTGGCCACCTCCGGGAGGCTACCGCCGGCTGCGATGATCGTGGCGCCGATGACCGACTTGGGGATGCCGACGGCATCCGCGAGGAGCACCGCGGAATCGACCACCACGTCGCCACACCACGCCAGTCCGCCCGCTGCAAGGAGCAGGTAGACGATGGTCCGGCCCATCCCCAAGTGACCGTCGCTCTCCGGCTCCACCGGCTCGGACTTTGCCATAATGAGATAGCCGACAAACCCTGCCAGGAGCGCGATCCCCAGGACCCGGTGCAGGACAGGGGAGTCCGCATCCGGGACAAAGCACAGAAAGAGGAGCAGCGACCCCAGCAATCCGAGCGGAAGGTCAACCCGGGCCGCGCGCCGGTTGTAATGAATGGGGGCAAACTGAGCCGCAACCCCGAGCCCGAGACAGATGTTGACGATGTTGCTCCCGATGATGTTGCTGAGCACGATGTCCCCCTCCCCCTCGACCGCCGCGAACATATTGATGACCAACTCGGGCGCGGAGGTCCCGATCGCCACAATGGTAGCCCCGATCAGGATGTCGGGCATGTGGAAGCGGCGCGCGATCGACACGGCTCCCTTCACGAAGAACTCCGCGCAAACGACAAGCCCGGCGAGGCCGATCACGAGGAAGACGATTTGTGCAATCACGCGCGCTTCCGTTGCTGGCTCATCGCGGTTCTTCGGAATCGGCCCCGGACGACTCCCTGCATCTTGATGAATTCCGAGGACATGACCGTTCTGCAGAAACTCCCAATGGGGCGGAACGGCGCAGAGGATCGCAAGAGGGGCATGATTGTCAAATCCTGAAAACCCGCCAGAATTTCGGCACCGGCATTGTCGGAGTCCCGACTTTCCGGGCCAAGGCCCGTTCAAGAGAATCCCGGGCGCCCCCCCCTTTCTTCATCGAATTTCGCGCTGTCAGTTCGCAGCTCTTCGAGTAAAACACAGCTCCCGCCGGCTGGAACAGAACCATGCCCACGACTCACACTCTCGACGACAACTGGAGCGAACTCCGCGTCTCCGACGACGCCCGGAACGATCCCGGGGAACTGCGCCGGCGATTGGACCGGGACGGTTACCTCTTCTTCAGACGTCTGCAGGATCCGGACCGGCTTCGCGCCCTGCGCCGGGAGATGCTCACCGTCATGCAAGAGGGCGGCTGGCTGGCTGCCGGCACCGATCCGGTGGACGGCATTGCCAACCTGGAATCGCGCTGCACGGAAGGCGACGTGGAATACACGGACGTCTACCACCGCGTTTACAAGTTGGAATCCTTTCACCGCTCCGCCCACCGGCCGGAGGTCCTCGGCCTGGTGGAGCGAATCCTGGGAAAGCCCGCCATGCCGCATCCCCAGAAAATCGCGCGGCTCTGGTTTCCGCAATACACCGAGCACACCACCCCGGCGCACCAGGACTTCGTGCACTTCCAGGGGAATTTCCAGACCCTGACCTGTTGGGCCCCGGTGGGAGATTGTCCCCGGGAACTGGGCGGTCTGGCGATCTTGGCCGGGTCACACAAGACCGGGAAGGTACTTACGCACCACTTTTCACTCGGAGCGGGGGCGCTCGATGTCGAACTCGGGGATAAGGAACGGATCCGCGAGTGGCACTCCACCGATTACAAGATCGGCGACACCCTGATCTTTCCCGCCCTCACCATTCACAAGGCCCTTCCCAACCTGACCGAGGACCGCTTGCGGGTCTCCCTCGACAACCGCTACCAGGCCATCGGCGACCCGATCGCGGAGCACATGCTCCTCCCGCACATGCATATCTACAATCAACTCAGCTGGGAGGACGTTTACCGCGGCTGGGAATCCGATGATCTCAAGTACTACTGGGAGAGCATCGAGAACCCGATCCTTCCCCGCGACATGTCGTACCTCGACCAGGGATTCGAAGAGGCGGTGAGCCTGGCGCAATCGGGCGACGCCCACGCGCAGCTCTACCTGGCCCGCTTCATCAAGCGCGATCCGGAATCATCCCAGGCCAGGGCGGCGAAAACCGCCCTTGAAGGCCGGTAGCAGCTGCAAGCGCAACGTCGCAGAAGGACCTGCGCAGGCGGGCCCTCAGCCAATTTCCGGCGGTCCAAACCCGGCGCGATACTCCCGCTTTACGATCCCCCGGTTCACGCCGTCGTGATTGGTAAAGCGGGCCCTTGCTCCGTCCCAGCGCAGCTCGGGGTCGGGAAAATACGTGGCCTTCCCGGCGAGGATGGTCGGCTCCGTGATTCGGGTGGTGGTGAAAATCGGGCGCGTCGATGAGCACCGGGCGGTCGAAGGGGCATTCAGGGCGCCGGCGTCTCACGCTGCCCCGGGCGAAGGAGGTCCGCCGGCACTTGTCGGCGCACCTCGTCGACGATGAGTTGCTCGAGGCCCGGCGCGAAGGGCGCGGGCCAGTCGTGAAAGATCATCGCACCGCCGCCTTCGTAGCCGCCTTCCTTCAACACGCGCTCCGATGGAATGTAGCAGGCCACGTCGTTCGCGTAGGCATTGATCCAGACACGTTCGCGGTCGAATTCGCGCTTGAGCCGGCGCGAGTAGTCCACCACGGCCTCGCCGCCCAGGAAGATGATCGCGAGGCTGTTGCCGAAGTTCCAGGTCTGCACCGGGTAGGGCACCCGGGTCGCGAGCTTCTCGCCGCGGTCGAGACGCTCCAGTTGGACGCGGGCGTGGTATCCGGCCGTGCCGGCCCCCTCGCTGGACCTGGCGCGCTCCGCCCACTCCTGGCGCGTCGGCAGTTTTGCGAGCGGCAGATCGATCCAGCGCAGGCGGGTTTCGAGAACGCCGTCAATTGGGCGCAGGCTCGGTGGGTTGGCCTTCCTGCGGCCGTCCTCGTCCGCACCCTCGCCCGCGACCTCACCCTTGAGGAGGGCCGAGATGGCGGCTGCGATCTCTCCACCGTGCCTGGAGGCCATGGCATCTTGCTCTTCCGGTTCCTTCGCTCCGGCGCGATTCGGATTCTGATCGCCGCCACAACCGGCCGAGACGAGCGCCACCGCGCCGGGGAAGGCCTCCTGGATCTTCTCCATGGCGTATCCCGCCCAGTCGCCGCTGATGCGATTGTGCGTCAGGGTCGTACAATGGCACGCATAGCTGGTCCACACCGCCGCGACCGTTCCATCCGCACTACGCGCCACCATCACCGGCAAATCGTGGTCGACGGGTCCGTCCCTGGTGCGCCGGTTGTGGGCGAAGGCCGCCCTCGTGGTAGCCCATGAGAGCGCCGCCGGCCGGCGCTTCGCAAGCGCCTCGGTCGCCACCTTCTCGAGCTTATCCACGAGCTCGCGGGTGTAGCGGTCGATCCGCCCGGCCTGAGCCTTCGGGAGCGGGTGCACGTACAGGGTTTCCGACATCCCCGAAAGGATTGGCGCGTTGTGCGAGTGGGTGGCCGCGACCGTCAGTCGCTCCCGCGGCAGCCCGCTCTTTTTCTTCAGCCGCGCAGCGAGCTCACGAACCAGCACGTCCGGAACGACGCAGTTGTCGAAAGTGACGAGCACCGCGGGACCCTGCTCCTCGTTGCCCCCGATCGCCATCGCCTTGGCGCGAAGGCGCTGGCTCACCCCTCCGGACTCGTCGTTGCGGCCTGAGTATCCGCGCAAGCGAACCGGGAAGGAGGGCGTGATGTCAATCTCCGCGACGCCGACGGCGCGGAGGGGCCGCTCGGCCGACGCGGGATCGCGGGACTGGATCGCACCGAGCGCAACGACGGCCAGCGTGATGGTGCGAATCGGCGGACGGAGCATGACGAGCAGGGTCCGCAAATGGCCCCGGGACGTCGAGGCGGAAATCAGCAAGGAGCCCACCGGGAAGGATCGCGCTCAGGAGCGGCAGTCCTCGAGATCGGAAATTCGGAAGGCGTCATGATAGCCAATGGCCGCCCGGGAAGGCGAATGAGGGGCGTCGGGCACGCCGGTCGGCTCGGGGACCCGGACGCGCACGGGTTCACCGCCATCGTCGAAGAACACCTCGCTCCAGTCCGTCCCGATGTCCGCCCTGGGGACCACCCGCGTGCCGGCCTCGTTCTAGCCGCCTCGCTCCCTAGTGTAGTCCGCCTTACAGATTGACCTTTAATCTGAAACTACTATACTTGTAGTATGAGAGTGGCCCAAGTGATCGAGTTGACCGCCAGTCAGCGCGCCAAACTTCTTCGCATGAGTAAGGCAAGATCGAGTTC
>CAUZKZ010000059.1:0-17344 GCA_963580345.1 Verrucomicrobiia bacterium
CAATCCTGATCGGATAGCTCAAGTGTGATCATCGGAGAAGAATACGGCACTACTCAGACACGTATATCTCACAGGAAATGATATTCCGAAAATATAGCGCAGAGAAGTATATGATGCGGCGAGCGCGGGCACCTGTGTCGGGGCTCGCTGTGAGCACACTCATTGTGAAGGATCGGCGGGATTGGGGACGTTTTAGAGGAAAGGCTTGTGCTGTGACGAGAGCGAAGACGATCTGGATGTTGGTGATTTCGGTTTGCGTGATCGTGTCCGTTCCTGCGGCGGTTGTTCAGAGTGCGAAGGGCGGATTGTGGAGCGACTCCCGGACGTGGACGGGTCGGGCGGTGCCCGGGGTGGGGGATGAGGTGGTGATCGGGAGCGGACACCGGGTGGTCTATGACCTGGAGAACGCGGCGGTGATTCGCTCGCTGCGGATTGCGGGACGGTTGGAATTTACGACGGTGCGCAACACGGAGTTGAACGTGGGGAATATCCGCGTGCAGCCGGGTGCCGATGCAGGCGCGACCGCGGGTGTGGAGGACGTGTCGCACGATCACGCCGTGGCGCCGAAGGTGACGGAGGCGGCCCTGGTGGTGGGGGCGCCGGAGGCGCCGGTGCGCAAGGGGGTGACGGCGCGGATCCGGCTGCACTATCTGGAGGGCATGAGCCGGGAGGAGAGTCCCGCCATCGTGGCGCGGCCCGGGGGACGGATGGAATTTCACGGTGCGCCCATGAACCGGACCTGGGTGAAGCTGGGTGCCGACGCTGGAGCGGGGGCAAAGACGGTGACCCTGGCAGAGGAGGTTACGGGGTGGAGCGTGGGTGACGAGGTGATCGTGACGGGGGGGTTCGAGAGAGAGCGAGGAGAGCCCTCGACGGAAGAGCGCCGGGTGGTCCGGATCGAGGGGACGACGGTGGAACTCGATGAGCCGTTGAATGGCGCGCACCCGGGGAGCGGGGAGTTTCGCAGCGAGGTGGCGAACCTGTCGCGCAACGTGATCGTGGAGAGCGCCAATCCGGACGGGGTGCGCGGGCACACCATGTACCACCGCTTCAGCAAGGGGTCGATCAGCTACGCGCGGTTTGCGGACCTCGGCAAGGCGGGAGTGCTGGGACGCTACCCGATCCACTTCCACCTGGTGCGCGATACGATGCGGGGCAGCAGCGTGGTCGGGGCGTCCATCGTGAACTCGGGTAACCGCTGGGTGACGGTGCACGGGAGCTACTACCTTGTGGTGCGCGATTGCGTCGGCTACCGGAGCGAGGGGCACGGGTTCTTCCTGGAGGATGCCACGGAAGTCTACAACCTTCTGGATCGGAACCTGGCGGTGGGTGCGAGGGCCGGGGAGCGCATGAAGGACCAGGCGCTGCCCTTCGATCCGAACGACGGTGCGGGGTTCTGGTGGGCGAACGGGAAAAACTCGTTCACGAGGAATGTGGCCTGCGAAAACGAGGAGTACGGGTACCGGTTCGACATCCAGAAACGGAGCAACTTCGATCCGGTCCTTGCAGTTCGCCAGCCGGACGGGAGCATGAATGAGGTGGACGTGCGGACCGTGCCGGTTTGGCGCTTCGACGCCAACGAGACCCACACGGAGGGACTTTACGGCCTGGTGATTGCGGCCAATGGAAACGACCAACCGGACAACCTGGTGAGGGATGAGCAGGGGCTGGACCGGATCAAGCGGATCGACTGGACCGGGCCGGACGCGAAGCACCCGCACCGCGTCTCGAACTTGAAGATCTGGGCGGCGCACTACGGGTTTCGCCCCCACAGCCCCAACATGCTGATCGAGGATTGCCGCATACACGCCACGGCCTACGGGATCTATCGACCCGCCTTCGACAACCAGGTTTACCGCAACCTGCACCTCTCGAAGCTGGGGCCGGAGCCCTTCAACCGGGGCATGGACGACACCAGCGCGCAGTGGGGGAGGATCACGGTGGACGGATTGATCCTGGAAGAGATGGGGCGAGGCGATCACAACCACCCCGTGGTGCACATGACGGACAACAACCTGAGCGGTGAAGCGGAGTGTCATTTCCGCAACGTGACGGTGCGGGGCGGCGACCCGAGGCGGCCGATTTTCAATCGCGGCGGATCGTCGCGGTCGGATCGTGTCACGAAGTCCGGGGTGCCCTATTTCCTGCACGATCACTTCGGGCCGGGCCGGGACGCGAAGTTGGTGGGTCTGGCGAAGGAGCTGGATAACCGGAAGCGGCCGGAGCGCAACGCCAAGGAGCCGCCCATGGCCGGGGAGGACGTCATTGTCTCGGAGGCGGGCGAGGTGGAGTTTCCGGAATTGTTGGAGCCGGTGGACGACGAGCCTCCGGCCACGGCGGTTTTGTCGGTGAGGAGGAAGGGTGAGGGATGGGTCTTGCGAGGAGTCGCCCATGACAATGGTGAGATTGTGAAGGTGATGGTGAATGGGAAGGAGGCGAAGCTGGTGCAGACCACGGCAGGAGTGGTGGATTGGGAGGTTGAACTGGAGGACGCGAAGGAGATCGTGGCGGGAGCGGTGGACCGGGCCGGGAACGAGGAGCGGACGCCGCACCGGGTGGCAGTGGCGGATTAGGCGCAAGGCCTGAAAGGCCGGGAGAGCAAAGCCCAGGCGACAGCCCTTGGTGATTGGAGCGACAATTCGAGGAAGGGAGGCGGATCCCGACGTGGCGCTCCCGGCTGCACCACGTTTCTCGATGACGGGTGAAAAGCGCCGCCGGGTGGGACGTATGGATCGCGCATGGAATTCGTTCGAAGCGCGCTCAGGGCGGGGCTGATGGCAGGGGTGCTCTCCGGAGCGGCATGGTCGGTTTCGGCGGAGGAAACGTGGCCGGGGTGGCGGGGGCCGCGCGGGGACGGGTCGAGCCCAGACCGCGAGGTGCCGTTGAAGTGGGATGTGGAGAAGGACGTGGTGTGGAAGACGGCCATTCCGGGGAAGGGGCATGCCTCGCCGATCGTGTGGACCAAGGACGTCTTCGTGGTGACGGCGGTGGACGAGGAACGGCAGTTGATGTGCCTGGATCGCAAGAGTGGAAAGGTGAAGTGGACCAGGACCGTCCTGAAGGCGAACCCGGAGCGTGTTCACCGCAAGAACATCCTGGCGTCCAGCACGCCGGCCACGGACGGGGAGCGGGTCAATGTGAGCTTCCTGGACGTGGACAAGATGTACGTGGCGGCCTATGACATCCTGGGTGAGAAACTGTGGGAGGCGAGGCCGGGGGTATTCTCGAGCATCCACGGCTACTGCGCGAGCCCGGTGCTGTGGAACGAGAAGGTGATCGTGAACGGCGATCACGACGGGGAATCGTACCTGGTGGCGCTCGATCGGAAGAACGGGAAGACGCTCTGGAAGACGATGCGACCGAACCGGACGCGATCGGCGACTACTTCCTGGTGGTTTCGGACAGCGGGAAGGCGAGCTGCCTGGAAGCCAGGAGCGGAAAATTGATGTGGAATGAGCGGATCGGGCGCGAGCACGACGCTTCGTCGATCACGGTGCGGGGGCACGTGTGCTTCACGTCGAGCAAGGGGGACATGACGGTCGTCAAGCCGGGGAAGGAACTGGTGGTGGTGGCGACGAACAAACTGGGAGAAGAGGTGCGGGCCTCACCGCTGATCACGCACGGACAGTGGCTGATCCGGGGGCAGGAGCATTTGTATTGTATTGGGAAGTAGGGTTCGCGATTTGCGATGGGGGATGAGGGGGATGTTGGATGATTGATGCCTGGCGCGGGACATGTCCTTCTTAGACCCGAGAGGGAAGAAGGATGCGCCGCGGGCCGGCAGCGGAGGATGACTCGGCCGGCTTGGCGCTTGGAAAGCGCCGCCACGGTGCTACAGGATGCCGCGGGCCTTGAGGTTGTTGAGGCGGCGGGTGGTGTCGGCGAGGCCGTCGGCGACGCACTGGTTGTAGGTGCGGCCGTCGGTGGTATCGATGCCGTGGCCGGGGTCGAGGTCGCGGAGCGCCTGGAGGGCGGGGTCGTGGTGGGGGAAGAGTTCGACGAAGACCTGCTTGAGGGTTCCGGTTTTGGCGACGGCGGTGAGGAGGGCGCCGATCCATCCGTCATCGGTGGAGAGGCAGCCGCGGGTGGTCCTGGCGGAGGCGTGGAAACACCCGAGTTCGTCGCTGGCGCCCATCCGGGCGATGAGGTCCTCGTTCTCGGGAATGGTGAGATCGGAGTCACCGCAGTGGGCGGCATCGGTGAGGGAGCGGAAGAAGACGCTGCCGTGCACCTGGTTGGCAGCCTGCAGGAACTTCCAGAGGCGGCCGAGGTCGGTGAAGGTCTGGAACTCGCCGGGGCGGAGGAATTCGATGTGCCAGGACTCGACGGAGGAGTCCGCCAGCCCGGCCTCCTGGCAGGCGCGGTTGTGGAGCTTGGCGTTCTGCTCGAGGGCAGCTTCGAAATCGGGGCCGTCCTTGCGGGTGGCGCCCTCCATCATCCAGCACTCGATGGAGGTGGAAGAGACGACGGTGACGCCGTGCCGCTTGGAGGCTTCGAGGCCGAAGAGGAGCTGGTCGATCACGGCGGACTCGTCGTCGGGGTTCATGGGATCGGCGCCGCCGACCATGAGAACGGAGTAGAGCTTCAGGCCGAGGTCCTTGAGGCCGGTCGCCAGTTCGTCAACGTCGGCCTCCCTGGTGCCGGGAATGATGGGAAGCTGGAGGGAGTCGAGCTTGACGCGGCTCAGATCGCACAGCTTGGCGACTTCGGCGAGGACCACGATCTGGCCGTCATCGGTTCGGGCCAGGTTTCCATCATCGTCCGGAAGGACGCCGCCGACCCAGCCGGCGTGGGTGGGGACGATTCCGAGTTCTATGCCGCTTTTGTTGGTGATGTCGTGGGCCATTTTGGGAGTGGTTGCGTGCGGGCCGAGTTTCCAGAGTAGAGGGGATTGGTCAAGTGGGGATGAGGGTTCAGGGGATAGTGTTCAGTATTCAGAACTGGGAGAGATTGTTGTTGAGGGAGGGAAGGCGGAACTGGTGTAATGGCGGCTGATGAAAAGGAGCCGGAGTGCCTTGATAGTTAGTGGATCGTTGTTGTTAGGGGGAATCGCTTTGGCGGAGAACTGGCCGGGGTGGCGCGGTCCCGGTGGGAACGGAGTGGCGCCGGAGGCGAAGGGCCCGGCGGAGTTTTCGAAGGAACGGACCTGGAAGGCGAAGCTGGAGGGCCGGGGGTGCTCGACGCCGGTGGTGTGGAACGGCCGGGTCTTGGTGACGGGGCTGATCGGGAAAGAGGACTCGGTGCAGGCCTTTGACCTGAAAAGCGGGAAGGAGATCTGGCGCAAGACGCTGGGGGCCGCGAAGCTGGGGCGGACGCAGAAGATCGGGAGCAGCGCCAACTCGTCGCCGATCACGGACGGGGATCGCCTCTACGTCTACTTCAAGTCCTAACCTCCGAAGAAATAGACCTTGAGGCCGGAGTAGATGGACCAGCCACCGGCGAAGGTGATGGCGAGGGCGCTGAGCAAAAGCGCGGTATCGTAGAGGAAGTGGGGCCGGAGTTTGCGCGGGCTCCAGGACACCCGCATGACGACGGCGGCGAAGATGACGAGGAGCAGGATGACGGCCGTGATTAATCCGCCGACGAGAATCATGATTTTCGGTTTGGCGAAGACGAAGAAGAGGACGCCCCAGATGGTGGGAATCACGAAGGACCCGATGGCGATGGCCTTGTTGCGACGCCGCGGATCGCGGAAATCACCGATGCCGATGTGACTGAAGGCGTCCGCAAAAAGGCGGGTCCAGGCCCCGAGGGCGGCGAGGAGGGTCGAAAAGAGGACGATGAATGCGCCTGCCATGAAGACCCACTTGGCCCACGGGCCGAGGGACTCGGTGTACATCGAAGAGAGCGCGCCGAGGAGCTTGCCGCCGTCGGGAAGCTTCCCGTGCATTTCGTGAACGACGGCGGCGCCGAGGAGGTAGAAGAGGGCCGTGACGAAGGTGTAGCAGAGGAGGGAGAAGAGGGCGTCGAGTGTCATGACGCGAATCCAACCCCGCGCCCGGATGAGCCACTCGTCGTGGGCCTTGCGATCGGATTCAGGCGGTTGGGGCCCGGTGTGCGCAGCGTAGCCTTTCTCGACCAGCCAGTAGTTGTAGGCCATGATCTCGTCGCCGCCGACGCCAGTGATTCCAAAGGCGGCGATCGCTGCGAGCAGGACGGGGTAAGGGATGTGGAAGAAGGCGGGGACGTCGAAGCCGGAGGCCACCTCCCGGACGGTGATATCGTAGGGAGTCCACTGCAGGGCCACGACGCTGATGAAGGTAAAGATCGTGAAGAGGCCGATCATGATGATCGACCAGCGTTCGATCAGGGCGTAGCGGCCCCGCGAGATGAGCAAGGCGACGGCGAGCCCGGGGACCACGGTCCAGACGACGAGTCCGAGCTTGGTGTGGCCGGAGGGGATGGGCATGAGATCCTGGAGGACGAGGGCAACGAGTCCGATGATGCCGCCGACCTGCAGAAACTTGAGGGTCATGGCGAGGAGCCAGGCCCAGATGGACCAGCTCGCCTTCCCGATCTTCGGGCCGGGGAGATCGTTGAAGGCCTGCATGGTGGTCTTGCCGGTGTAGATCGCGTGTTTTCCGAACTCGAGTTGGAGGGTGACCTTGACGATGCAGGAGAAGATGATGAGCCAGAGGCAGATGAAGCCGGCTTCCGCTCCGAAATTGGTGGTGGCGATGAGCTCTCCGGAGCCCACGATGGAGGCGGAGAGGATGAACCCGGGGCCGAGGTGGCGCAGTTTTTCCGTGAAGCCTCGCGGCGGGGCGACCACGCGATCGGGCGAAAGTTGGTAGAGGTCTTCGGCCATGTGGGGGGGGAGGTTGAGCGGATTGGGCCGAATGCAGAAGCTCCAAATGAAGCCCTTCAATAAATCGAAATAGAGTTGCTGCAGAGCGGCGGATGGGATTTGGTCCGGAAATGGAGAAATTTTTCGCGAGCGCGGTTGTTTTAGGGTTTGTGTCGCTGTCGGTGGCCGGGCAGGAACTCGGAGAGATCGAGTTTTTCAAGAAGTCAGTCGGGCTGTGGCAGGGAAGGGGCAACTCCGAGGTGGGGCCGGGGAAGACGCCCTTGAAAGTAATCGATGTCTGGAGGGGCAGCCTGGTGAAAGGGGGCACGGTGTTTGTGCAGGACGGGAACATCAAGCTGAGCAACGGCGGAAATTTCAGTTACCGCTGGGTGTATCGATACGAGGAGAAGCGGCTCATCGCGCGCTACGCGGATTCGAATCAGACGAGAAGTCTCAGCGAAGTGGCACTGAGCGAGGACAAGACCTCGATCACCGTGACTCCGCTATCCGGCGGCTTGATGCCTGTGAAGCACGGGCTCTTCACGACGGTCACGCTGAAGGACGGAGCCTACCTCTATGACGCCGAATTGAGGGACAAGGAGGGGAAAGTCACCGTCAAGTCGGTGGTGAAATGCGTGCCGCAGGTCGGAGCGCCGGCTAAGAAGAAGGAGCAGCCGGGCAAGGGCGATCCGGCGAAGAAGGAGTAGACAGTCGTCAGCGCGACCCGGGCCTGACGCGTCGGGCAAGAGCTCCGCGAGCCCAAACATCCAGTCCTCGAAGCGCTGACATACTCAGTCTAACAAAAAACCATCGAGTAACGAACTTGGCGCGGGGGAAACGAGGGCAGGCGGCCGATTCAAAGCGAAGGGGCTTCGAGCTCCGCCACGAAATCGCGGCCGGCGATATCGGAGAGGGCGCCCAGTTCGGGGTGGAGCCCCTGGCGCGCGGGGGAGCCTTGCGGATCGGGGCGGCCGCAGTGGGTACAGGAGGCGAATTTTGCTTTGTCACCCGCCGGGCTCAAGACAGTGAGGAGAGGGCGGTCCGGCGGTTCGCTGCCGGGACGAAGCAGAACAGGATGCATCCAGCAGGAGAGCGGCTTGTAAAACCAGGGATGTTGACCGAGCGAAAGGGAGAGGAGCTGGAGGGTGCACTTGTGGCCGGAATCGAGGAAGACGCATCGAGTGCGCGGAAAGTGGGCTGGGAAGTCGTCGGCGCACTCGGTCGCGGCGGCGCGGCGGACGGCGGTCTTGAGCGAACCACCGCGTTCGACGATGGGGCGCCCGGTCTGAGAAGCGGCGGCGTCGGCGAAGGAGGCGGGGTGCCGGGAGAGGAGATCGTGGATCGTTTTTGCTTCTTCCCCGGACAGGACCGCGCCGTCATGGCAGCAGGTGGCACGGCATTGAGCCAGCTCGCAGGCCCGCAGGGGGGCCTCGAAGGCGTCGTGGTCGAGCACCGCCTCGCGCAGTTGGCGCCGGAGCGATTCGGCGGTCGCTCGGTAAGCGGTGGACATTGCAGCCATGAGGCAGGGTAGGAGCATTCTCGAAACCCCTGCAAGCCCCGGTCCGAGAATCAGGGATAACGGAGATGCGACCGGGTTGGAGGCGATTCGGGTCCCGCGGAGAAAATAGGGTGAATAGAGCGGACCGGCGAGGGCGTCGAACGACTGGACCCTCATTTGTCGCCATGATCCGCTCTTGCCCGCTTGTTTCTCTCGTCGTGGCCCTGCTGGCCGTAAGTTGTGACCGTAGGGATCCTGCGGCCGAGGCCAGGAACGAGGAGTTGCGGGGAAAACTCGTGCAGCTTCAGGAGGAACGACGCAAAGCGGTCGATCGGCGTGACGGAGCCCTTGCGGCTGAACCGAAAGCGGCGAGCGAGCAGTTGCAGGGCGCCCTCGCGGCGTTGGAGGAGCAGGCCCCGGGAGCGGAGGAGGAAGGACAGATCGCCGTGGAAGGCAAGATCGGCGAGGAAGCGGTAGAAGTGGAAGGAGCACCGCGCGCGGTGATGGTGGCAGAGGACCCGGCGGCCCAAGTGGCTGCGAACGTCGCCGAGGCCGCCCCGGCCGAGCCCGTGGCAGCCCTCCTCGATGCGAAGGATCACCAGGTCTTCTTCGCGGAACTCGGAAGATTCGGAGAGTGGTTCGAGACGGAGGAGTTCGGATTTGTCTGGCAGCCCCGCGAGCTTGAAAAGAATCCGGAGTGGAGGCCCTACACGCGGGGGCGGTGGATGCACTCGGACCAGGGCTGGACCTGGGTTTCGGAGGAACCCTTCGGCTGGGCAGTCTACCACTACGGGCGGTGGGCCTTGTTGGAGAGGCATGGATGGGTGTGGATCCCGGGTGACGACTGGGCACCAGCGTGGGTGGCATGGCGCAAGAACGACGATTACATCGGCTGGGCCCCGCTTCCTCCCGAGACCCTTTATGACGACGACTTTAGCTACGATCCGGGCGTCGACCTCGCCTACGACATCGGGCCGGACTCCTACGATTTTGTGCCGGTCGAGTTCTTCTCCGAACCGGTGCAGCCCCACTGTGTTGCGCGGCCGACCGTGATCGACCTCCTGATCAGCACCGTAAACGTCACGCACATCGCGACGCGGAACCGCCGGGGGCACTGTGGCGGACCCGACCTCGCATGGGTGAACCACCGGGTGCGGCGCGAAATCCCGCGCTGCACACTGGACCTGGGAGGCGGGCGCGACCGCTTCGCCCAGCGCAACCGGCCACGCCTGCACGAGGATCGGCTCGAGGTGTTTGCGCCGCGGGTCGATGCCCCTTGGAATCCGGCGGTTGGTCCCAGCGGAGTGGCGCGTCACCTCGGAGCCGTGAAGGTGGTGGGGAGGACGGGGCGGTTGGAGCGAGGGGTGGTGCATCGCTTCCAGCAGGCCGTGGTGCGACGCCACGAAGCAGCACGCCAGGCGATGCAGACGCGGGAAGGCCGGAACGCCTTGCATCGTGTCGTGGAGCGCCGGAAGGGCGTCGCGCGGGATGGACAGGAATTGCAGGGGCGCCAGAGCGGGAGGGGTCCCCGCGGTGCGGAGGAGGATGCCAGGATGCAGCGGGAGCGCGCCACCGCCGAGCGGGCAGCCCGGCAGGGAAGTGGTCGCCGGGAGGCACGGGGATCGGTCGAAGAAAACCGCGGTCGGACGGAGGCGCAAGGCCGGGCGCAGGCCCGGGCGGAGGCCGAGGAGGCGCAGAAAGAAGAGGAAGCCCGCACGGACCCGCTTCGGAAGAAAGAGGAACTGGAGGCAAGTCGGGAGGTGGCAAGATTGGCGGCAGAAAAGCAACGCGCCGAGGCGGAGGAACAGAAGCAGCGCGAGCGAGCCGAGTCGGAAGCCCGTGCGGGGCGCCAAGCCAGGCAGGAACGGCTCGCGGCGCAACAAGCCGCCGTCGAAGAACGCCGCCGTCGCGAAATTACGGAAAGAGAAAAGCAGGGAGGCGCGGGACGGGAGCAGGCGCAACGGCCGACCGAAGAGGAGAGGCAAGCCACTGCTGAGAGGGGCAGGGTCTCGCAGCAGCGCCGGGAGGCCGCGGCCGCGGCCAAATCCCAGGAGGCCGAACGGCACGCGAAGGAAGCGCAACGCCGGGCCGTCGCGGAGGACTCGCAAAAAGCCGAACGTCAAGGCGCTGAAGTCCAACGCCGGGCGCAGGAGTCGCGCCGCCAGGCCGAACTGGCCGTCAAGGAACGTGCCGCCGAGGAAGCGCAACGCCGGGCCGTCGCGGAGGACTCGCAAAAAGCGAAACGTCAACGCGCTGAAGTCCAACGCCGGACGCGGGAGTCGCGCCGCCAGGCCGAACTGGCCGTCAAGCAACGCGCCGCTCAGGAGGCGCAACGCCGCACTGCGGGGCAACGAGCGGCGCAGGACGGCCAAAGACGGAATGCCGCGCGCCAAGCTGCTGCCGAGCAACGGGCTGCGATGGTGGCGCAACAACGGGCCGCGGAACAGCGGGCGGCGCGGGAGGCCCAGGGGCGGGCGGCAAGGGACGCTGCGCGGCGAGCTGCGGGAGCGCGCCAACAGGCGGAAGCGGCGAAGCGGCAACGAGCAGAGCCGGCACGGCAAAAGCAGGCCGGGAGGCAGCAGCGATCCGAGGACGGCCGCAAGGGGAGACGAAAATAGATCCTGGTCGGGTGTCGCTCGTGCTCGGTGGCAACGGCGACGGGCGGGGCGAGGCGGGCGCGCAAGGGAAGGAGAAACGTAATGATTTTGACCTTGGGCTTGTCTGTCGTCCAGAGTGGCGGGGATGGCTTCGATTTCGTTTGCGCCGAGCCTGCAGAGGCACGTGGGGGTGGAGTCTTGCGAGGCGGCGGGTGCGACGGTGCGAGACGCCCTGGAAGCGGTGTTCGCGCAAAACGCGCGGCTGAGAAGTTACCTGCTCGATGACACCGGGGCGGTGCGGAAGCACGTGGTGATCTTTCTGGACGGTGAATCGATCCGCGATCGCGAAGCGCTCTCCGATCCCGTCTCGGCGGACGGCGAGATCTTCGTGATGCAGGCCTTGTCGGGGGGGTGAACCTGAATCAGGATCCGATGTGATGAGCGATCGATTTTTCGTCGGGACCCGCAAAGGGTTGTTCAGCTTCGAGCGGCGAAGCGGCGGCTGGAAGCAGGCCGGCGTGTCCTTTCTGGGCATCCAGGTGCCGATGCTGTTGCCCGATTCACGGGATGGGAGGCTGCACGCGGCGGTTGAGCACGGTCACTTCGGGATCAAAGTGCATCGGTCCGGGGATGGAGGAGGGAGTTGGGATGAATTGGATGCGCCGGTTTACCCGGAGAAGCCGGAGGATGCGCCGGAGGTGCTCGATCCGGGGAGGCAGGTGCCCGTGCCTTGGTCGCTGGAGAAGGTGTGGTCGCTGGAGCCGGGCGGGCCGGATCAGCCGGGGCGGCTGTGGTGCGGAACGATTCCGGGCGGGCTCTTTCGTTCCGACGATGGCGGCGACAGCTGGGAATTGGTGCGAAGGCTGTGGGATCGACCCGAGCGCGGCAAGTGGGCGGGGGGCGGTTACGATTATCCGGGAATTCATTCCATCTGCGTCGATCCGCGGGACTCGAACTGCGTGGCGGTTGGCGTCTCGTGTGGCGGGGTGTGGCGCACGGAGGACGGCGGAGAGACCTGGGAGCAGGGCGCGCACGGAATGGCTTACGATTTCATGCCCGCCGACCAGGGTGGGGCCGACCCGGACGCGCAGGATCCGCATCGCATGGTGCAATGCCGAAGCGCGCCGGACCACTTCTGGGTGCAGCACCACTGTGCGATCTACCGTTCGTCGGATGGGGCGCGCAGCTGGCGCGAGATCGAGAACGTGCAGCCGTCCGGGTTCGGATTTGCGGTAGCGGTGCATCCGGAAGACCCCGATACGGCCTGGGTGGTCCCGGCGAAGAAAGACGAGTTCCGCTATCCGGTCGACGGCCGCTTTCTCGTGAACCGGACGCGGGATGGCGGCAAGACGTGGGAAGCCTTGACGGTGGGGTTGCCGGATCCGCCCGCCTACGACCTCGTCTTCCGGCATGCCCTCGATCTATCCCCGGATGGAACAAGGCTGGTGATGGGATCTACGACGGGATCGCTGTGGGTGAGTGAGAACCAGGGTGATTCGTGGGAGCTTGTGACGACCCACCTACCCCCGGTTTATTGTATACGCATCGGTTGATTGGGGCGCGACTGTCGTCGCGGTCCCGAACCGGAACCTTCCGCCCGTCTTCCAGATACGGATCCTTCGACTCAAGCCGAGGGATGTCCCGTGAGTGGTGCCGGGAAGCGCGCTCCTATGGCGCGAGGAGTCCCGCCGCCTCCTCGGCAATTTCGAAGCTGGTGGAGTCGACCTTACTGAACTCGACGGTGGTGGTGCGGTTCATGTCGCGTTCCTGGTCGTTGAAGGTCACTTTTCCGCGGACGTTCAGTTCGTACTTGGTGAGGACCCCGTCCTTGATGAAAATTTTCACGCTGCCGGAAGCGCCGTTGATGGCAGGGGGCTCGCGCTGCTCACCGCCCTGGCCGCGCCCGCGCCGACGGAATGTCAGAAGCTTCTTGGCGGCATCTTCGGTCAGGGTCCCGTGATAGGCGCCCTCTTCGACTTTGAGATCGGCGATTCCCGCGATCAACTCCGCAACCCGTTTGGTGGGCGCTTCATAACCGGTCGCCATCCTGGCGAGAAAGCGAAGGCGGCGGTTCTCGTCGCCTTTCGCTTCGGATGAAGCGAGCTGCCAGCCGGCATCGGTCTTGATAGCAGCCTTTTCGTTTCGGATGAGCACCTCGATGGAGCTGTCGCGCATCGGAATCTTGAGGAGCGTATGTCCGCCGCTCCCCATCTGGCCGGTGGTGGTTCGGGGCTCCCGATCTCCGAAAGCCCTGGAAGACGACCAGGTGTAATTCTTGGCGCTGGAGAGTTTCTTGGCAGCGTTGGCGAGGTCTTCGGTGGGTTCGGCTTGCGAGGCTCCGGCCAAACCGGCGAGGATGGTAAAAACGAGTAGTTCTTTTTTCATGGCATCAGCTTTTTGTCGGAATTGATGCAACCCCGGGGTGGCAGCGGGGTTGTGAAGAGATTTCAGGGGTCGGAATTACTATTTTCAGGGGGTCGGGAATCGAAATCGGGCACTATCGTTTCAGCTTGCGGTCGTGATAGGGATCGCCGGCGGGGGGACGGAGGGGCATGGTGAGACCGCCGGATTCGGCAAGTTCGGTGAAGAGCTGTGTCTTGAGCGCTTCCGCCTTTTCCCGGAAGGCGGGGACCTGGACGAGGTTGTGGCGTTCGTGGGGGTCGGTTTCCAGGTCGTAGAGGCCGTTGATGTCCCACAGGCCGTGGTAGTAGATGTACTTCCAGCGGTCGGTCCGGATGGCGAGGGTGGTGGGGGTAGCGGGGAAGTTCCATTCCCAGTGGTATTCGTAAAGGATGTGATCGCGCCAGGAAGTGGGAAGTTTCTTTCCGTGGAGAAGCGGGAGAAAAGAGCGGCCGTCGAACTGCGGTGCACCATCGGGAAGTTTCGCGCCGGCAGCTTCGAGGAGGGTGGGCGCGAGGTCGATATTTTGCACCATTTCGGTGATGACGCGGCCCGCCTTGATTCCCGGACCGCGGGCCAGGAGGGGAACGCGGATGGACTCCTCGAAGGCATCGCGCTTGTCGTAGAAACCGTGCTCGCCGAGCGCGAACCCGTTGTCGCCCATGTAGACCACCAGGGTGTTCTTGGCGAGGCCGGCCTCGTCGAGATGTCCAAGGACACGGCCGATATTCTCGTCGAGGCCGTGGATCGTCTCGCAGAAGTTGTAGTAGAGCTGGTCAAAGTCCGGAACGGGATCGTGGTCGAGGGGACCGGTCTGCATGTGGTCGATGCCGTGAATACCGTAGCGGCGCTCGCGGACCCAGCGCGGCTGGGTGGCATAGTTTTCCTCGGTATTGGCCATGGTGGCCGGGTAGGGGATCTTTTTGCCCTCGTAGCGTCTGGCGTGGCGGGGCGCGGGCGTGAAGGGGTAGTGGACCGCCTTGTAGGAGAGGTAGAGGAGGAAAGGATCGTCGCTGCCGCGATTCTTGAGCCAGTCGATGACCTGGTCGGTGAGGATGTCGGCGTTGTAGCCCTTGAAGGTTTGTCGTTTGCCGTTGATGTTGAGTTCGGGATCGAAGTAGGTGCCCTGGCCCTTGAAGCTGACCCAGTGGTGGAAGCCGGGACGGGGAGCATCGTGCTCGTGGCCCATGTGCCACTTTCCGACGAAGGCGGTGCGGTAGCCGCTCTTCTGGAGGTGCTGGGGGAAGAAGACGGTGCCTTTCGGAACCGGCCGCTGGTTGTCGACGACGCGGTGGTGATGCATGTACTGGCCGGTGAGAATCGAAGCCCGGCTGGGAGAGCAGAGAGAGGTCGTGACGAAAGCATTGAGAAGGTGGGCGCCCTCCCGCGCGAGGCGATCCATGGCGGGGGTCTCGAGCCACTCCGGGGCGTCTTCGTGAAAGCCCATCAAGTCGAAGCGGTGATCGTCGCTGAGGATGAAGAGGAGATTGGGTTTGGTCTGGGCGGAGAGTAGAACCGCCGAGAGCGCAGAGACGCAGAGGATTGCAGGGATGAGTTTCGGGGCGAGCATGACCGGATGAAAGGCCGGGGTTGGTCGGGGGGCAAGGAATCAGTGTGCAGAGGGCGCAGGGCGCAGTCAGGGCCGGCCGGGCCGAGTGGGTTCCGGAGAGCGCAGGAGCAGCTCCGGCGAGGGCGGAGGGTCTGCGACTGGGGCAGGCAGGGGCAGGGACGGACTGCTGCGAGCCGCAGCAGGGGCAGCCTTCAGGAACGGGTCGGCTTCACGCCCGGGGGGAGCCAGTCCTTCTTGAGGGGCGTGATCGATCCTCCCGGTGCGGCCGGTGGCGCGCCGGGCTGGGTGGCAGGCCGGGTGGCGGGAGCGGCGGCGGGCTTGGGAAGGCGCGAGGCGTGCTTGAGGACGAGCGACTCGTAGTAATCGTACGGGCGTCCTCCAATGATGCGCTCGAGCTGCTGACCAGAGTGGAGGAGACGCACGTCCGGGATGGAGCGGATGCCGGCCGCGGCTGCCAGGGCTTTTTCGTGATCCACATTCACCTTCAGGACGACGACCTTGTCGCCATGGGTGGCTGCCAGGCGCGAGAGGCTAGGCGATATCTTGCGGCAGGGACCGCACCAGTCGGCGTAGTAGTCCACCATCACGAGAACGTCCTGACGGGCGGTCCAGGTGCGATAGTTGCTCTGGTTGGCAGGAATGGGCGCGGAGGCCTTGAGAGAGCGGGGGGCCGGAGCGGCGCCGGCGGACAGGTGGGGCGCAGCGCCTTGCTGCGCTGCCTGCTGGGCTTGCACCTCAGCGCGCTGGGCTTCCGCCACGGCGGCGAGATTGCCGACGGACGGCACGCCGAACTTGTCCCGATTGAGATAGATCACAACGCCGCCAGCCCCGACGACCGCGGTGAAGATGGCCCCCATCATCAGGAGCATGACCAATGCTTTGCCGGAGGGACTGCGGGGTGATTGTTTGGGCATGTTGAAATTATAGCACGCCAAATAGCGGGATCCAGTTTTTCGTGCCGCCAGGCCCGGCCGCTGCCGGCGGATCGCGATTGGTGCGGGATGGTGGGACGGTTCGCGGGACTGTAAAGATTACCATCGGGTCTTGAATCTGGTTGGCTCGCCGGGGGGGGGACCGATTCAGAGTGGGAAGGTGATGATGGGTGGAGTTCGGCTTTTCTTGCTCCTGCTCGTGTTTGTCGCCCGGGTTGATGGTGGCACGATCACGGTGACGAAGGCCATGGACTGGGGAGAGGGCTCGCTGCGTCAGGCGATTTTGGATGCGGAGGATGGAGACACGATTGGTTTTGATCCGGGCTCCTTGGAGCTGACGGGGAGTTTCGCGGCGGTCGATCAACCCTTCGAGAGTTTGGGAACCTTCGTGGTGGAGGTCGATGAAGTGAACGACCGCGTCACGCTGAGTTTCGACGTCACGGGAACAGCAAGCTTCGCGGATTTCCAGCGGCTGTGGTTCACGGATGAGCAGATTGCAAACGGCGATGCCGAACCGGAGGCGGACTTTGACCGCGACGGGACTGGGACGTTTCTGGAGTGGATTTACGGCAGAAACCCGATAGAGGCCGATGCGCAACCGGGCGGCGTGGTGGTGGAGTTGACTCCGGGCGGCGACCTCGAGTTGACCTTCCCCCGCGCGAGGGATCTTCCAGCCGCCGTGCAGGTGGCGGTGCAGAGCAGCGTGAACGGGGGAAACTGGCCGGTGGTTCCCGGGACGGATTATGCGGAACTGGCGGGTGTGCCGATTGCGGGGCGCCCGGAAGTTGAATTGGTGACGATTCGGATTACAAACGCGGCGTTGCTGGCGGATGCGGAGCGCTTGTTCCGGTTGGAGTTTCGGGTGCCATAACTGCGGGCGCCCCCGCCTAATCCACCGTTGCCTTGCTGCCCCACCAGGTGGGGTTCGGTTTGAAGTCGGGGTTCAGGAAGTTGGCGTGCTGTTTTTCGAGGCTCGGGAGGCGTCTGGTGCGGATGGCGGCATCCTGCTGCCGGCGCTTGTCGGGGTCGAAGCGGGCGTCGGGTTTGGGGATGTGGGCGCCGGTCTCCTTCAGCCAGGCGTCCAGTTCGGCGCGGAGGGCTTTTGTTTTTTCGGGCTGCCGGGCGGCGAGATCGGTCTTCTCACCGAGGTCCTTGACGATGTTATAGAGTTCGTCGCGGCCGTCCTCGTAGTAGTGGATGAGTTTCCAGTCGCCGCGGCGGATGATGGCGCTCGGTTCACCGCCCTGGTTTCCGTAGTGCGGGTAGTGCCAGAACAGCGGGCGCTCGGGGAGGGTGCCGCCCTTCAGGACCGGAACGAGGCTGACCCCGTCGAGGTGCTGCTTCGGCATGAGATCGAGGCCGGCCAGTTCGAGGAGGGTCGGATAGAAGTCGGCACCGGTGACCGGGACGGGGGAGGTCGATCCCGGCTTCGCGACGCCGGGCGCCACGATGTAAAAGGGTTCACAGCCATCCCATAGGGTCTGTCGGAGCTTCTGGAAGTCCTGATTTTGCGTTGATTTAGAGTGGTTCTGGGGGTTTGGAATTTTCGAATTTCCGCGG
>CAUZKZ010000060.1:0-17284 GCA_963580345.1 Verrucomicrobiia bacterium
TAGCTCAAGTGTGATCATCGGAGAAGAATACGGCACTACTCAGACACGTATATCTCACAGGAAATGATATTCCGAAAATATAGCGCCGAGAAGTATAACTAATGAGGCGGGGCCTCAGCGCGCCGTCACCACCTCCGAGGCCCGATCTTCCCTTCTACATCTCGCCTGGTCCGGGGCCCCGCCTCATTAGTCCTTCTTTGCAGGTGCTCGCAGGCGTTCATCCACTTTTGCCGACGGTGGCACCGACTCCACCAAGGTGATACCGCCGATTCGCAGGTCGGAGCTGGCATTCTCGGGATTGTGGAGAGAGATCGCGAGGACGTGGTCGCCAGCGGGTAAGGCCCCTGGAAGCGGGATCCGGTAGACGGTCGTTTCGGACTGGTTGCCGACCGCGGAGACGGCGGGCAGGCGGTAGGCTTCTTCGCCGTCGCTCATATTATCGCGGGCCATTTCTTTGCCGTCGAGGTAGACAATGATTCCGTCGTCGCGCTGGCAGCGCAGTTCCAGGTGGGTGTGTTTTGTCACGGTGGTGAAGCGGTGGCGGAAGTAGGCGCTGTAGCCCTGGCGTTTGCCATCGTTATTCGCTGCGACCGTGGGCGTGCCAAGGTCCACGCCCTTGAACGACTCGTCGCCGTAGCCGAAGCCGCCGGTCGTGCCGTCGCGATCCTGGCCGGTCTGCCAGGAGGCGTCGTCGAAATCCGGGGCGAAGAAGGTGCGGTGAAAATCGGGATCGGCTTTTGCCGGGTCGACGCCATCGACCGGATGGAGCCAACGCCACTCGGAATCGGCCCGCACCAGGACGGCCGTCACCGGGGGAGCATCGGCGGGCAGGGGCGTGGGCCGGGGGGCTGGTCCCCGGCGCCTTGGCCGGTTCTCATCGTCGGGCCCCGGCAAGAGGTTCGCCTGGTCGGCAAGAAATTCTTTGAGCGTCTCCTGTTGGGCAGGGGAAAGGATGCGCTTGATGGCAGCGAGAAATACCAGGCGCGCTTGCTTCATACCTTTGGCCGTGAGCGCCATCTCTGCGCGTTGCTCCTCGGTGGAGAATTCAGGCCGCGCCGCCACGGCATAAAGGTTGGCATCCCTGACCGGGGAGAGCTTGTTCTTTGCTGTTGCTCTTTCGAGACCCTCGTAGGTGGCTTGTTTCCCACCCGTAATCTCGTGGATGAGATCATACGACACATCCCAACGGCTCCCTGCTTCCCCGTGAGCTTGCCACCACTTGGACCGCTGCACCCGTGTCAGTGCCAGTCCTCTCGGCGGGGTCCTCAGTTTCTTGTGGAGGAGTTCGAATCGCTCGATCGCGTCCGCCATCGGCGGCAGCACCGGTTCACGCTGGTAGTCGGTGAAGGGGACGGCCGGCGCGAGAAGGTTCAATTCCGCCACCGTGGTGCGAGGCGACTCGTTCGCCGCGGAGTGTACCACCAACTTGACGTAGCGGCCTTCGGTTTCCGGGAAGCCCGCTTCCTGCTCGACTCGGAACCTGGTGAAGGTCCCGCTCCCCACCGGCTCGCCCATCTCCTTGATCGAGTTTGAGACATAGAAGGAAAATTTTCCAATCACGCCATCGCGCGGCTCCGGCTTCGGTGTCCCGTCGACCGAAGGAGCCGGGGGGGAGGCATTCCCGTCCCTTTGGCGCGGGGGCAGATACCGCACTCCTGCGACCGTTTCCGCATGGCCCATATCCACCAGAAGAGAGTGCGGATGTTTGGGCTGCCCATCCTTCCCACCCGTATCCCAGACGGTAACGGCATCCCCATCAAAAACATGGGCGGCCAGTTTCTCGTCGAACTCCGCCTTGCCGTTCACCTCCAGGACCTTCCAAGCCTTGCGCTCGAGGCTCGCATTGCCGGAGAGGACATGCGTCCGGAGTTGTTCCTCGGTGGGATCGATGCGGGTGATTATGATTTTATCCAACCCAACCCAGAAGAAGATCGGAATGTCCTGCGGGTGATAGAACGCAGTCGGTCCGTGGAGGGAATCGAAATTGCGGTTCATCGAGGCATCGCCGATCCTGCCTTCCACGACGATGCGCTGTCCAGGTGCGAGCTTGGTCGCCGGCAATTTCGCCTGGTTCCTCTGAAACATGATCACCTGGAGGGCCGGATGATCCTTTGCAAGGGATTTGGCAGCAGCCTTTGCGTTCCACTCCGGCTCCAACCAAACCTGACCGTCATCGCGTGGATCATCGGCCAACTCGAACTCCCACCGGACCGCCTTCCCTTTCAAGGCTTCGTTAACGCGAAACTGGACCGTGTCTTTGGGCGGCCGGAAGTCCAATAAGCCGGGGGCGCCCAGGACTTGAATTTCCCCTTTCGGCCCGTTCTCGGTCCTTGCCTGGAACTCCTTCCGGGTCGGAATCCGGGCCGTGGCGACGATGCTTTTGAGGTGCTGGTCGAACGCGACAAGATCACCCTGCCAGGCGCCTTCGCCTTTCCCGGCTTGGTCCTGGGCGGTGAGTCGAGTGATCGCCAAAAGCAGTGTGAGAAGGATAACGATCCCGGTTACGCGGCGGGCCGGATGATCTTGGGATGTCCGGTGGTGGTTCATGATGAATGATCTATCTAATCAGGTTTTCTCTCGCCACGACAGCAGATTGTACAGGGGACACCACCATGCCGACGGCCTGGATCGCCCGTGTGTTCTTGAAGGTGGTCGATCAAGAGGCCAGCCTGCTTCACGGGATCATGAAATAAGCGAGGAAGGTCTTCTTGGGCACCAGTTGGAAGGTGCACCCCAAGTGGCCAAGGGCCGGGTGTTTCTTCACCGCTCAGGCGAAAATCTTTCGGAGGACGCGGGGCTTGCTGGTGACGCCGGTGAGCCGCTGGTCGAGCCCTTGAGACCTGAAGGTGAGTTGGCGATGGTCAATCCCCAGGCAGTGGAGAATGGTGGCATTCAGATCGTGGATGTGCACCGGGTCACTCGCGACGTTGTAGCCATAGTCATCTGTTTCGCCGTAGGTGATCCCCCCCTGCACCGGGCCCCCGGCCATCCACATCGAGAAACAGCGGGGGTGATGATCCCGGCCGTAGTTCGTGGTCGAGAGGGCCCCCTGGCAATAGACAGTCCGTCCGAACTCTCCACCCCAGATCACGAGCGTATCGTCCAGCAGGCCGGATCGCTTCAGATCCTGGATCAGCGCCGCGGCGGGCTGATCGACGTCGCGGCACTGCCCCTCGATCTGCTTGGGCAGATCGTTGTGCTGGTCCCATCCGCGGTGGAAGAGTTGAATGCAGCGCACGCCCCGCTCCGCCAGGCGGCGGGCCAGGATGCAATTGGCGGCAAAGGTGCCCGGCTTGCGCGAGTCCGGACCGTACAACTCGAAGACCTCCTTCGGCTCCTTCGAGACATCCACCAGTTGCGGCACGGAGGATTGCATGCGGTAAGCCAACTCGTACTGCGCGATGCGGGTGGCAATTTCAGGGTCGCCGAGTTCCTGGAGATGGCGCTGATTGAGTTCGGTGACGTCGTCGATGAATTGTCGTCGGGTCGACGGGTCGATCCCGGGCGGGTTCGAAAGGTAGAGGACCGGATCGCCGCCGGCGCGGAACTTGACGCCCTGGTGGAGGGAGGGGAGGTATCCACTTCCCCAGAGCCGCGCATAGAGGGGCTCGGCATCGGGACGACCGCTGCCCATGGACACCATCGTGACAAAGGTAGGAAGGTCGGTGTTCGCACTTCCCAGCCCGTAGGACATCCAGGCGCCCAGGCTGGGGTGCCCGGCGAGCTGATTCCCGCTCTGGATGAGGGTGATGGCGGGGTCGTGATTGATGGCCTCGGTGTGCACCGACTTGATGACGCAGAGGTCATCCACAACCCGCGCGGTGTGCGGCAGCAGCTCGCTGACCCACGTCCCGCCATCACCGTGCTGATCGAATTTGTACTTGGAAGCAGCGATCGGTTTCGACTTCTGCCCGGCCGTAAAACCGGTCAGGCGCTGACCCCGGCGGACCGAATCGGGCAGTTCGGTGCCGTGCAGCTCCACGAGCGTCGGCTTGTAATCGAGCAAGTCGAGCTGGGACGGGCCGCCGGACTGGAAAAGAAAAATGACCCGCTTGGCGCGCGGTTCGAAGTGGGGCCCCCCGGCCAGCCCGGTGGCCGCTGCCCCCGTCGGCGTGACCGCTCCGGATCGTCCCATCATCATCGCCACCGCCGCTGTGCCCAACGCAATCCGGGACTGCCCGAAAAACTGCCGCCGGGTCCATGGTGTACAATACTGGTCCAAATCCATCTCCTTCAATTCCAACTCTTACTCTCACTCTTGATCTTAATCTTCATCGCAATCCCATCTTCCCTCACTCGCGGGTGATGGTCTGGTCGAGATTCAAAATGACACTGCCGATGGCGGTGTAGGCGGCCAGCTCGGCTGCCTCGAGGCGCTGGTCCGGGGGCGATTCGCCGACCGCCAGCAGCTTCTCCACCGCGGCGCGATCCTGGGAATATCTGCGCAGGTAGCGCTCCAGCGCGGCGTGCAGGATACGCAGCTCATCCGCCTTCGGGGCGCTCGCCAGCACGAGCCGAAATCCGTATTCGAGCCGTTGCGGCGACGACGATCCACCCTCCAGGATCATGCGCTGGCCGAGGAAGCGAGCCGCTTCAACGTAGGTCGTATCATTCATCAGCAGAAGGGACTGCAGCGGGGTGTTGGTGGTGGATCGAGAGGGCCGGCAGATTTCACGGCTCGGCGCATCCAGGATTGTCATGGCCGGCGGCGGCACGGTGCGCTTCCAGAAGGTATAGATGCTGCGCCGGTAGAGATCTTCGCCGTGCCCCTGCACGTATTTCACCTTGTAGGCCACCCCGTCCCACACGCCGGGCGGTTGGTAGGGATTGACCGAAGGACCGCCCACCTTGGGCACCAGCAGCCCGCCGGCGAAGAGGGCCTGGTCGCGGACGAACTCGGCCGGCAGCCGCAACCGCGAGGCACGTGCCAGCAGCAGGTTGTCGGGATCCGCTCGCCGCGCGGCCGGGGTGGTTCTCGACGACTGGCGGTAGGTGGCGCTGGTGACGATCTGCTTCTGCATCGCCTTGAGGTCCCAGCCGCTGCGGATGAATTCGGTCGCCAGCCAGTCCAGCAAATCGGGGTGGGTGGGCGGCTCGCCTTGCGTCCCGAGGTCATCGACGGTGCGGACCAAGCCGCGGCCAAAATACATCATCCAGAAACGATTGACGGTCACGCGGGCCGTGAGGGGATGGTGGGGGGACACCAGCCATCTCGCCAGCGCGAGCCGGTTCTTCGGGGCGGCCGCGGGCAAGGGCGGCAGGATGGCGGGCACATCGGCGCTCACCCTGGCGCCCGGCTTGCTGTACTCGCCCCGCGTGAGCACAAAGGTGTCGCGAGGCATATCCAGTTCGGCCATGACCATGGTGGAGGGCATCCCCTCGAGAAACTTTTGCAGTTCCTTCTCAAGGGCGGCTGCCTTTTCCTCCGCCGCTTTGATGAGGTCCGCCGGCGAATCGGCGCGTTGCTTGAGGGTGTGTACTTCCCGGCGGGCGGCGTCCAGGCGACCTTCCAGTTCGGCGGCCCTGGTTTCCTCCGCGGCGGTCAGATGCCTGGCCAGCGGCGGAGCGTTGGGCCTGGCCCCGCCGTTGCCCACCTCCGGCACGTTGTTGAAGAAGGCGAAGAGCTGATAGAAATCCGTTTGCGAGAGCGGATCGTACTTGTGGTCGTGGCATCGGGCGCAGCCCATCGTCAATCCCAGCCACACTGCGGCGGTGGTATTGACCCGGTCCATCACGTATTCCACCCGCCACTCCTCGGGAATGGTGCCCGCCTCGCGGTTGATTCGATGGTTGCGATTGAAGCCCGTGGCGACCTTCTGCCGACGGGTCGCCGCGGGCAGCAGGTCGCCCGCCAGCTGCTCGACCGTAAATTGATCGAACGGCATGTTCCGGTCGAAGGCGTCGATGACCCAGTCGCGCCACGGCCACATCGATCGCGTGTGGTCGACCTCGTAGCCGTCGGTGTCGGCGAAGCGTGCCAGGTCGAGCCAGTCCATCGCCATCCGCTCGGCATGGCGCGGAGAACCTAACAGACGATCCACGACTCGATGGTAGGCACCGGGAGAATCGTCCTCCAGGAAGGCCTTGACGTCCTGCGGGATGGGTGGCAGCCCGGTCAAATCGAGTGTGAGGCGGCGGATCAGGGTCGCGCGGTCTGCTTCGGGCGATGGCGCGAGCCCCTCCTCTTCCAGGCGCGCCAACACGAAGCGGTCGATCTCATTGCGGGCCCAGTCGGCCCGGCCCACCGCGGGGGGCGCCGGCCGCTTCGGCGCGACGAAGGCCCAGTGCTCTTTCCACTCCGCCCCTTGCACGATCCACTCGCGCAAGATTGCGATCTCGTGATCCGAAAGGGTCTTGCCGGAATCGGCCTTTGGCATCCGCTTCTTGGGGTCGCCGCTCGTGATGCGCTGCACCAGCGCGCTTTGGTCCGGTCTGCCTGGCACCACGGCGGCGTACCCGCCCAAGTCCGCGTAGGGACCCTGGCGGGTGTCGAGCCTCAGGTCCGAATCCCGCTTGCTGGCATCAGGTCCGTGACAGGCGAAACACTTCTCGGCAAGTATCGGCCGCACCTCTCGCCCGAAGTCGACGGGTCCGCGCCGCGAAGAGGGTGCCGCGCTCGCCGGCAACCCGCCAATTTGTATGACGCTTAACAGCGTGGCGTGAAGAACAAGCGGGCGCAGCATGGCGTGAGAGGTGACGGGAGGCTTGGCCCAAACACCATATCCATAGACCAACCTGCTCGACAATACCCGAACCGAGCCGGCCAACTTGCGTATTCATGGCCAAAGAAGGGGAATTGAGGGCAATTGGTGGCGAGCCGACGGGGGTCGAGCCCGACCGGTCCGACGATTGGACTCGCAGATCCTCATTCCGAAAAATGTTCCCGGTCCGGTCCTGGCCGGGCGGCTCGCCCCGGCTCAGGTCGTCGAGCGCGGCGGCAGGGTGAAGATCTCGACGGGCACGGGCACGCCCTTGACCGGGTGGGCGCCCAGGGCCTCGGGTGAGAATTGCTCGTCCAGCTGGTCGCGGGTGGCCCGGGTGAAGGCGAGGGGGCGGCCGACGGCCTTGGTCAGACCCTCGACGCGCGAGGCCACGTTGACGGTGTCGCCGATGGCGGTGTGCTCGAGGCGGCGGGGGCTGCCGATGCTGCCGACCACGGCGGTGCCGGTGTGGATCCCGATCCCGATTCCCATGTCCTGGTGGATCCGGCCCTCCTCCCGCAGCATCTCGAGGACATCCAGCATGTCCTGGCCCGCTGCGACGGCCGCAGCGGCGTGCCCCTCGGGGGTGGCGCCGGCGCCGAAGAGAGCCATGAAGCCGTCCCCAAGGAACTTGTTGACCATGCCACGGTGGACCTGGACGACCTCGACCATCGCGGTCAGGAACTCGTTGAGAAGTGCCACAACCGCCGGCGCGTCATTGGCCGCGGAGTGCGAGGTGAAATTGCGGATGTCGCAGAACATGACGGAGATCTCGAGTTCGAGACCGCCGAGGCCCGGGTCGCGAGCCAGGATCTGGTCGGCCACTTCCCGGCCGACGTGCAGGCCGAAGCTCTCGTTGATGCGCTCCTTGACCCGCATCTCGGCCACCATGCGATTGAACTGGTCGATGAGGGGGCCGAGCTCGTCGGCGCGCAGGTTCTCGACTAGCGTGTTCAGGTCGCCTCCTTCGACCGCCCTGGCAGCCTCGCGCAGTTCCTCGATCGGATTCAGCACCAGCTTGGCCAGCATGACCGCACTGCCGAGGGCGAAGACGGTGCCCAGGGTCGCCACCGCGATGGCAAAGGCGGCATCCCCCTCGGCGGACTCCTGGGCCCGCACCATCAGGAGCAGGAGCAGCGACCCCACCGGGCAGACACAGGCCGTGACCGCCCAAAGCAGGCCGCGCCGCCGCAGGGTGAGCTTGAAGGCGCCGGAAACCTGCGACGGGAGCGCGTCGCGGAAAAGCACCGGGAAGAGGAGGCGCTGCGTCAGGATCTCGACGCCGAACACTCCGTAGGTCAGGCTGGCCATCATCGAGATCAGGATCGAGACAGGCAGGTGGAACATCACGGCCTCGTGCATGGCCTCACCGGAACTGCCGAGGGTGATGACGAAGTAGGCGATGCATCCCAGCCACCCGGCGATCAGGATGAAGGCGGCGTACCAGGGAAGGTTCAGGACCCGGATTCGCGCCCGGGCAAGGACCTCCGGCGGCGGTGATTTTCCCTCGCGCAGCCCGTGGTAGGCGGTACGCATCGACATCACGAGCCAGAGCCAGAGCACCAAGGCGACCGGGTAGACGATTCCGTTGTAGGTGACGATGCCTCGCGTGAAGAGCTGCTTCTGGCCCTCGGTCAGCAAAGGCATGATGTGCAGGCTGTTGTACCAGATATTGAAGGTGCTGCCGATGATCGGCGCGAGCACGGGGGAAAACACCACCAGGACGAGCGCGGACCTGGCCGGCCAGCTGCTGCCGCCGGCCGGTTCTCGGTCGGCCTGGCTGGATTCTTCCCCCACCATGGGCAGAAGCTAACACCAGCAGCTACAGCTCGTCACGCTTCATCATGCCGGCAAGAGAGCATGACCGGAGCTCAAAAGGAGAAGAACCAGCCGGTGTAGAGATTGACACCGTCGCCGCCATCGAGTCCCCGGCCGAGATCGAGTCGGCCTTCGCCGAAGGTGCCGAGCTTGATGCGGGTGCCCAGGCCAGCGCCCGTGAGTGATTTCGAGCCGTCGCCCTCCCTCCAGCCGAGGCCGTGGTCGAGGAAGGCGATCCCGCGGATGGTGGAGCGGCCCAAGGGGCCCAGGTCCTTGCTCAAAGTGGGAGTGCTCAATTCTGCGGAGAGGGCGTAGCCACTGTCGGCCAAGAGAATTCGCTCCGGGTATCCGCGCACCGTGGCGTTTCCACCGAGGGCCAGCTGTTCGGTCGGCAAGAGGGCTCCGGTGGCGAGTTGGATATTGCCGCGGAGCTTCCACGACCAGGTCTCGGTGTGCGGGTCCTGCCAGGTTGCTCCGAGCCGTCCGTAGACATAAGCGGGATTGGCGCCGGGCCGAAACGCCTCGAATTCGTCGTTACCATTTTGGGCGGTCAGTTCGCCGGGGCTCGCCACCAGGCTGGCGAACAGCTCGAGAGTGGTGTTGTCGAAGGTGCGCTCGCCCTTCCAATCACCGCGGAACTGGACGATGTCTACCTCCGTGCCGGGAAGTGAGGTGTCTCCGAAGACGAAGAAGTTGTCGGAACGCTTGAATTCGAGACCGCCCTGCACTTCCTGTTTCCATCCTGCGGTTTTGCGGAGGGGCGCTCCAAACATCGCCCCTACTTGCCAACTGGAGCCCTCCGCCCCGGAAATGGTCGGGCCGAGGGCCTCGTCAGTGCGGGTCTCGGCCCACCCACCGGAGACTCTGAGGAATTGGTGACGGGCATGGAGGGGCAACTCCCAACTCACGGTGTGGGCCTGGAAATCGCGGAGGGCGTCGCCCACCGTGACTTGATAGCCGACGACCTGATCGAGGCCGAAGGCATCGCCCCAGTTGAACCCGGCAAACCAACGGTTCGCGCCCACCGACTCGGAACCGGAGTTGTCATAGCCGGCATAGATTCGCCACGGCCGGCGTTCGTCGATCTTGAGCAGGAGGTCCGCGGAGATCCCTTCGCCGGGTGCCGCGAAGAGAGTGGCCCGGCGGAACGGGTTCCGGCTGAGCCAATCCAGGTCGGCCTGCAGATCGCTCCCGTAGAGGAGGGCACCCTCTTGCATCCTGATGCCCTTTTGCACGCGCTCGTTGTTGAAGTAATGCATCCGGTCGACGCCGACTTGTCCGATGCGTCCCTCCAACACCTCAAGCTTCAGGGTCCCGGCCCCAACATCCTGCGGTGGAACGGCCACTTCGTTCACGGGACGGTCGTGATCGTCGTAGTGCCGCAGGATGACCTCCGTCAAGCGATCGAGACCCGCCTCCGTCAATGGTTTGCCGACCCACTCCGAGAGCTCGTCTGCCAGCGCCGGAAGTTCGTGCGCGGTCATGCCTTGCAGCGTCACGCCAGGTCTCTAGACTGTAACCGCTTCGGCCTCGCTTCCCGTCACGACCAACACCTGCAAGGCCGCGACGAGAACCGGCGAGTCATCGGGTGCCCATCCTCGCACCTCCCGCGCCGCCCCGAACTCAACCTCGGCGGCGCCCTGGCCGGGCACATCGCGCGGAAGGAGGTCCTGGGCCGCTCCCAAGCCGCCGGTGATGGCCGTTACTGCGAGAATCCACCTCTTCAAACTTCGCGAATCCTTGCCCGTGTGTTCCCTGCTGCCCAGAACATTAGCGCTTCATCGGTGGAGCCTGCGGGCCGGTGATGGTCCACAGTCCGGGCTTTCCATCTTGAGATCCATCTGGGATGACTACTTTCGTGCCGATGTTCCGCTCGATCGCTGCCGGTGTCGCGGTGGCCGTCCTGACCGGGGGCGCCCTCGGGGCGCCCGAACCGAAGGGAAGAGACCTCGCTGCGCTCACCGCAGCCGAGAAAGAGCGTCGTGACGCACACCAGGAGATAGGGACGCCCGCCACCCTGCTGGCGTGGGTGAACAGTCTGGCCCAGCTCGGGTGGGGTTACGTCCACGAGGGTCGCGACGAGGATGCGATCGCGCCCTACCGGAAAGCGATTGCGGAACTGCCGGAGGACACGGCTCGAGACCATGCGGAGTTCCTGGCGCTCCTGCACGATGGCCTCGGCCGGGCTCTGCAAAACTGCGGAGACTACCGGGAGGCTGAAGACCATCTCGCCACGGGCCTGCAGATACGATCCGGTGTCCCGGGGGGCGACACGCAGCTGGGGATCAGCGAGGGGCATCTGGGCCTGTTGCAGTTGGTGCGCGGACGCTACTCGGAAGCGGAGCGCCTTTTTCACGCCGCGCTCACCCACACCCCCGACGGCCGCCACGATCTCCTTGCCCACCGGCACGATTGCTTTGGGAGATATTACCTGGCCATCCGAGCGCACAAACTTGCGGCCGAGCACTACAGCTTGGCCATCAAGTACGCTGCGGTGGAAGCCCGGCCCGAGGATGCGCTGCTCCTCGATTTGCGGACGAGTTTCGCGCTCTGTGCCTTCCGCAGCGGCAAGGTGGAGGAGGCTCAGGGAGAGATCGATGCGCTCCTTGCGATCGAGACCGATCGCCCCGAGGAGGCCCTCCGCCGGGCCGGCCTCCTGAACCTCAGCGGGACGATCCACGCCGAGCAGGGGCGGTTCGAACGTGCCGCGGCCAGGATTGAAGAAGGGTGGAAGATCGTGGCGACGCACCGCGGAAAAGCGCATCCTGCCGTGGCTCCCTATCTCACCAATCTGGGAGCAGTGCGCTTGCGGGCGGGACACGCGGAGGAGGCCCTGGGGCCGCTCGAGCAAGCCCTTCCGATTCTGCTGAAAAACGTCGAGGCCCATCACCAGGCGTTGGTGGAGCTTCGTTACCTGATTGCGGACTGCCGTCTCGAATTGGGCGGACCGAAAAGGGCGCGCCAGGCCGTGGTGGAGGCCCGGCGTGCCGCGGATTCGCTCATGACGGCCTTGATTGCGAACGGATCGAGCTGCGCGACGCGTCCGGCAATGTCATTCATGACTTCACCTTCTCCGACGCCTGGTACCCCGCCACCGATGGCGGAGGCTACTCCCTGGTGGTGCGCGATGAGAACGCTCCCCTTGCGGACTGGAACACGCCGGCGGGGTGGGGCATCAGCGGTGCTCCCGCCGGTAATCCCAATGCCGGCAACCCGGTCTTCTCCCTGCAGTTCGAAGGGTGGCAGCGCGATCACTTCACCGGGCCCGAACTCGGCCTGCCTGCCGTCTCGGGGCCTCTCGGGGACGCCAACCGTGACGGCATCGTCAACCTTCTCAAGTATGCCGCGGGGATCGATCCCTGGATGCAAACCCCGCCCGCCTATCAACCCATCGCTGAAGTGACCGGAGGCCGGCTGCGCCTGCACTTCCGCCGCGCCAGCAATGCCATCGATCTCGAGACGGCCGCCGAGTTCGGATCGAACCTCCTCGACTGGTCGGAGGTGCTGGTTCCGGTGGGACCGCCGCTCGACCACGGCGATGGCACCGAAACGGTGGTCTTCGAAGACGATGGACCTCCCGCCACCTCACGTTTCGGACGAATCCGGGTCACGCTCCTGCCTCCCTGACACCGGGCGGAACGTTCCGGCCTGACGGCCCTGGAGGATGCCCTCCTCCCCGGTGTCGACCGGGTCTTTCTGGAAGGCCTGCTCAGCGAGGACACCTTCGACTGGTAGCCCCGGATGAGATCGCCATTCAAGATTCGACCCCGCAACTCGCCGTCACCGTTGATCCGGTGCAGGGCACCGTCACGGTATCGGTCCTGGATAGCCTGCCCGGCACGCTCTACTCACTCGAGAATTCGCCGGATCTCATCGACTGGCAGGAAGGTTCCTCCGACCTCCCCGGCACCGGTGGAACCATGCAGTTCGACTCAGTTCCGGTCGCCGGGGAAAGCGGATTTTTCCGGGTCAATTCCCGCCGGCCCAATTGAGGAGAAAGACCTATTTGCACTTCTTCCCGCTCTTCTTGTAGGACTTGTAGTGCTTGTCGTACTTCGGCTTGTGGTGCTTGTCGTACCTCGACTTGTAGTGCTTCGACTTGGAGTGCTTCGACTTGGAGTGCTTCGACTTGGAGTGCTTCGACTTGGAGTGCTTCGATTTGTAGTGCTTCGATTTGTAGTGCTTGTCGTGGCCGTACGCGTATCCGGGTGGGTGATTCTTGTGTTTGCACCCGCAGCGGAAGGGCTGGCGGTGGTGGTCGAAAACCGGGCGGTGGTAGCGGTCGAAGCCGCGGCACACCCGCCTGGTGTAGATCGGGCAGCCGCAGGAGGCGTGTCCGCTCACGTAGGTCTGGCCGAAGCCGATCGAAATCTCCAGTCCAGCTTCCGCCCGGGGGGAAAAGCCCCCCAAGCCCGCTAGCGCCACGGCCGCAGCCACAATCATGGTTCTCATCGTCGTGTTCATTACAGGGTTCACCCCATGGGACGGGGCCGGCCCGGGGGCTATTCACTCACCGGTGGGGAAAGTGGCAGGCACACTCCGTGTGCCGTCCGCGTGACGGGCAACGGCACACGGAGTGTGCCTGCTACTATTGCCTCGCCGTGGCAACACTCTAACAAATCGCAAAAACCGTTCACTTTCAAAGGTTACACTGCCCTACGGTTGGAGGTCGGAGGCTTTGGGGCGGGAGTTTTCGACGCGATCGTCGTTCTCGTTGCCGCCGAGGGGGACGGGGCGTATGTGCTCGGAGGTGATGCGCACCACCACGTTGTATCCCTGGCCTTCCTGGCCGGTGCCGAGGATGACGGAGTGTCCCTCGTCGGTGTACCAGAGGTGGGACCCGAGGATGAGGCCGTCCTGCAGGTCCTTGAGGTCGGGAAAACCGGACCCCTGCACGGGGCGGCCGTGGAGTTTGTTGAGGAGATCGATGAGTTGCGCCCAGTTGCCGCGCAGGGAAGTGATGTACTGTCCCTTGCCGACCGGTTGGGTCTGGAGGGTGACCTCGCGGAGCGCGCCACCGGCGGTCCAGTCGAAGAAGAGGAAGCAGTGGAGACCACCGATGGTTTCCTTGGTCTTGTAGATGCCGTTGAGACCGGTGCGGCCGAGGAAAGTCTCGTTGAGGTCGCCGGTGACGAACTTGCTGGCCTTGAGTTTCTTTTCCACCGCTTCGCGGGTGTCCCCAAACTCGAGTTGGTCGAAAGCGGCGCCCTTGGGAGGGGCGGCGTTGGCGGCGAGCTCCGCGGGATCGATCTTGCCACGCACCCAGACCTGGTCGTTGGGATGGAGCTTGGCCATGGCGAAGGTGAGGATGCGTCCGTCTCCCCGCTTGAGGGTGACGCGCACTCCGTCGCTGGCGAGGAACTCCGCGCGGAAGGTCTTGGTGCCCGTCGCATTGCGCCACGCTCGCATGGCCGCGGAGGCGGAAAGAGAGCTGAGGACACAAACAAAGAGGAGGAGGACTCGCATGGGGCGGGAGGAGGGTAGCAGAGAGCAGTGCGAAGTCGATGGTCGGAAAGCCCAAGGCCGGAAAGACTGGGGGGGGAAACCCTTGGAATCTGGAAGAGTTGCGGGCTGGTGGGGGTTTGGGGAAGGGAGTAGAATGGGCCCGATGCCAAGGGGCCCGCGATCTGGTGAGGAGACGCAAGCGGACGGGATTTCTTTGCAGACACTGAACGGAAAGCGCGATTGGTTGCCATTTTTGCGCAGAATGCGCAATCGGGACGGCGGGGCTCTCAGCGACGGGAACCGGCTGGATCTCTATTTTTGGGGTGACCCGGCCTTCGACGCGATGCGGAAGGCGATCGAGGGGGCGGAGCGGACGATTCACCTCGAGATCTACATTTTCATGTCCGACGAGGTGGGGCAGTCCTTCGTGGAGGCGCTGGCGCGCAAGGCGGAGACGGGGGTGTCGGTGCGGGTGATCTACGATTCGTTCGGGTCGCGCAAGGCCGGGAAGCGGCACTTCAACGAGTTGCGGCGGCGGGGGGCACAGGTGGCGGAATTTCGGCCCTACCTCCCGTGGCGGCTCTTCGGGCGGAACCATCGCAAGCTCCTGGTGGTGGATGGCAAGCTGGCGTTCACGGGAGGGATGAACCTGGCGGATACCTACTCGGCGCGGCAGAGCGGAACGGCAGCCTGGCGCGACACACAATTGCGAGTAGCCGGCCCGGCGGCGCGAGACTGTGATGTGATGTTTCGCGAGACATGGCGAATGGTGACCGGAAAGAGGCTGCCGGAGCCTCCGCCATTTTCGTGGGGGGAGGAGGAGACTGGTTGCTGCACCTGTTTGGTGGTTGGGTCGCGGGGCCTGAAGCGGCGGCGGGTGATGCGCCGGTTGTTTTCGGTCCACATCGGGCGGGCGCGCGAAGCAATCCAGCTGAGTGTTCCCTACTTTGCGCCGCCGCGCCGCTTGCGCAAGGCGCTGGAGCACGCGCGGGAACGGGAGGTGGAAATCGATCTGCTGGTGCCGGAGTTTACCGATGTTCCGGTGGCAGACTGGATCCGGGAGGGGCTCCTGCCGGAATTCCTGGAACTGGGCATCACGATCCGGGAGTACCGCGGGGCGGTGCTGCACGCCAAGACGATGGCGGTGGACGGAGAGGTGGCAGTGGTGGGCTCGACGAACTACGACTATCTCTCGGTGGCCCTGAACCTCGAACTCTCCATCGTGGTGTACGATCGCGAGTTCGCGACGCGCTTGCTGGATCAGCATCGGCTCGACCTGAAGCGGGCCATGCCGGTAGACCTCGAGCGGGCCAGACGCCGGCGCTGGTGGCAGCGGTTCGTGGCGCGGCTGGCAGCGTTCCTGGTGAGGAGGTTGTGAGCGATTTTCAGGTTTGGAGTTTATAGTTCCAGGATTCGGGAGAACAGGGTTCCAGGATCGGGATCGGGAACGCCGAGGTGCCAGACGCGGATGAAAAAAAGACCCGGCCGGAGCCGGGTCTTTTATCTAGGTTTTTCTGGAGAGTGGGACTACCAGTTCGTGCGTCGGCTGTGACCGAAGAAGGTCTCGAAGCCGAGGTCGGGCGGAAACTCGGAAAGTCCGTCATGGGGGTTCATCTCGATACGCCAGTCCTGTCCGCAGCGCCGGTAGGGCGGCTTGAAAGTGCCGTGGTAGGTCGGGCAATAAAATGTGAACAGTTCGTAGAAGCCATAGCCCATGCGACGGAGGGTGCGATGGGTGCCATCAACGAGGCCGTAGGAGGCCCCGGCTTTGCGTCCGTAGGCGCGGCTCTTGCGGAAGAATTGTTCGGGGATTTCGACCGCTCCGTAGAGGATGTTGCTCAGGGCCCGCCCGAGCTTCCGGGTGGAATTGTAATGCGACCCCGGAGGCGCCTGGATGTCGGCGTAGGTGGCGCCGGACAGGGCAAAAATGGTGGCGATCAGGATCAGTTTTCTCATTGCGCCGGGAGTCTGAGCGAGGATCGGAGGGGGTGGCAACTGGAAAATGGAGATTGGTTAACGGATATTGGTTATTGGGGTCGATTGGGTTGGACAATGCGAAAGAAGGCCCTTTCTTCCGCCCCGCCGAGTGCCTCGGGTGGAATCATGACGAAATTCGACCCTGCTTCGGCGGCCTCGCCAAAAATGATTTTGGCCCAGGGCCCTTCCACGAGGGTCCTCGAGAACTCGATATCGACTGAAGCCGGCAATGCGGCGTGATAGGTCAATTCCGTGATCCCAGTCGTTTGATCGTGTGAGACGGCCGTGATGGCGAGGTGGTTGGTGATATCCGGTGCCGGTCTCGAGGTTCAGGGCGTTGAACCGGAGCCCGCTGTCCCCCAAATTGGTGGCGAGTCCGGTGGCGGGATCGAGGCGGAGGAGATGTCCGGCGAGCAGCTCGCTGGGATTGGGCAAGGCGTAGAGGACGCCATCGCAGCCAAACTCCAGCGCGGTGGTCCCGATCGTGACCCCCTCGACCATGACGGGGCCCACCAGGGTCGCAGCGCCGGTGGCCAGATCGATGGTGTAAAGCGCGCCCGGTGCGCCGCCGGCTGTGACGGCGTACATGGTTCCCTGGGCACTCATGGCCAATCCTCCGAGCGGATTGGCGATCCCGGTGGCGCCGATCAAGGTGACCACCCCGGTGGCGACGTCGATCGTTACGAGGGAGGACAGACCTCCCTCGTCGTCCTCCGCCATTCCGCCATACAATGTCGGTCCGACAAACTCCAGGGCAGTGAGGACATCCCCGCCGAGCGGGAAAGTCAGGGTGACGATGCTGGTTTCCTGCCCGGTGGCCGGATCGAGGCAGATCAATTGGTTCCTGGCGCTGGTGTTGGAGGCATAGATCTGGCCGTTGCCGTACTCGAGCTCCGACAGGGCGGGACCGTCCATGCCGCCAATCTCGGTTGCGATCGCCGTGGCGGGATCAATCTCAAAAAGGAAGGGTTCCCCCCCCGAGAGGCCCGCGAGATTTGCCAGCAGTCCGGTTCCACCCTGCACCTCGGAGCTCAGCAAAGAGGGACCAAGTGCCAGGGCGAGAACCCAGCCGGTGCGTAGTTCGATCATATCGTGGCCGAGGCTACCGGGAATAAGGAGCAATTCAATCCCGACTGACGGTTTGAACCGGGGACGTCAAACCCAGGCTGCAGACCGATTGCAAGTAAACACCTTGACTGGACCCTACATCCTCCGCTTCGCGGATTCAATTTGCTAAAGAATAATCTGGAACCGCAGAACAGGACGGCATTTTTGTTCTGAACGAAGCCCTCCAACCCTTGGAATCACGGGGGTTTGGTCAGAACGAAAATGCGTAAAACGTT
>CAUZKZ010000061.1:0-17215 GCA_963580345.1 Verrucomicrobiia bacterium
TCGAGCCCCTCAACAATGCGGCGCGAGAGATCGTTGAGAAGCGATTGGGGGGAAAAGCCGAGTGAATGGAACCGCCGGAAGAGAGGATTCCCGATCGAAAAGACCGCGGGTGGAAACCCCGCTATTGTATCCCCGGTCAACGTGCGGCATGGTGGCATTAGCGCGGGGACATGCCTGATTCTTTTTCGATCCAGAATGTGGAGGTTGGCGGGGGCCGGCCTTTTTTCATTCTGGGGCCCTGTGCCCTGGAGAGCGAGGAGTTCGCGTGGTCGATGGCCCGCGCCATCAAAAAGATCTGCGACAAGCTCACGGTGCCCTTCTTCTTCAAGGCCTCCTACGACAAGGCCAATCGCACCTCCGTGAAATCCTTCCGTGGACCGGGCGGGCAGGAAGGCTGTCGCGTCCTGGGCGAAATCGGCGCGGCCCTCGGCGTGCCGGTCACCACCGACGTGCACACCGAAGCGCAGGCTGCCTTCGCCGCGGAGCACATCGATCTTCTGCAGGTCCCCGCCTTCCTGTGCCGCCAGTCCGATCTCCTCGAAGCCTGCGCCATGACGGGACGCCCCGTGAACGTCAAGAAGGGGCAATTCCTCGCCCCGTGGGACACCATCCACATCATCGAAAAGTTACGCGCCTTCGGTTGTGAGAAGGCTCTCATTACGGAGCGGGGCACAACCTTCGGCTACAACAACCTCGTGGCTGACATGCGCTCTCTCTACTTGATGCGTAAGGAAGGCATTCCCGTCGTCTTCGACGCCACCCATTCCGTGCAACGGCCGGGCGGCCTGGGCGGCACGACCGGAGGCGATGGCGAATTGGCCCCCGTCTTGGCGCGCGCCGCAGTGGCGACCGGAGTGGACGGCGTCTTCATGGAAACCCATTCGAACCCCGCGGATGCCCTTTCCGACGGGCCCAACCAGATTCCCCTTGAACACCTGGAAAGCGTCCTCGTGTCATTGCTTAGAATCCACGAGGCCTTACAGTAGGCCGTGCCCAGTCACCTCAAGATGCGCCGCTCCTTGCTCTGTCTCCCTCTCGCCCTCCTCGTGGCGGGCGAATCGATCGCGCGCAAACCGGTGGAGAACAAGGCCCCCAAGCGGAGCCGGCTCTCCCCGGCGCTCGATCTGCTCCCGGCCGGGTGCACCCTCACGGAGGTCCGCATTCCGCGCTACGACAAGGAAAAACGCCGTGCCGCCCTGGTGCGCGCCGGGATCCTCAAGGTGATTTCGGAGCAACAGGTCCGCGGAGACAACATCGAACTGCGCATCTTCTCAAAAGAGGAGAAGGAATCCCTGCGGGTGCATATGGGCGCCGCCGAATACTTCCGCCCGACCGGCGTGCTGAAAGCCGAGGAGGTCATCACCGTCTCCGGGGAGCGGTTGAAGGCGCGCGGGGCAGGTGGTTTCTTTCACCTCGAATCCCGCCAGGCCTTTGTGACGGGGCCGGTCTCAACCGCTTTCCTGAGACCAAAGAAAAAAGACCCTGGGAAGAAGGACGGCCCCCTGAAGCCTCTCGACCCTCCCGACCCTCCCGACCCGCCGCTGTCTTCTCTCGCGGCTCATGCTCCGCAATTCCTCGAACCACAAGCCTTCACACGCGGTGAACGCGACGAGATCGAGGCCCTGCTGAGATCAAAGAGCAAATCGGTGCTCGCCGACCGCGCCCCGACCCGCGAACTGATGACCCGTAGCCAGCAACTCAGCCAGGTCGCGGAGGTGGGCCTGCGGAGCTTTACCAAACTGGTCAACCAGCGCAATCTCCTCACCTCCGTCCGGAGTAGTGAAGGTCTTCCTCGTCCCGCCCTCCCGGACCTCCTCGGGAAAAATGCCATCCTGGTGACCTGCGAGGGCGGAATGTACATCGACGCCGAGAAGGGCCACATCTCCTACCTGCGCAACATCGAAATCGTCGAGGCGCGCTTTACCTTGAACTGCTCGAGCCACCTCAATGTCTTCTTCGAGAAGAAGGACGTTAATGGCGAAAAACAATCCGCAAGCGTGGAGGATTTCGGGGACCTGAAGACCATCGTGGCTTCCGGAGGGGTGCGGGTGGTGCGCAACGATCCAAGGAAAAATCGTCCCCCCGTCGTCGCCACCGCCGAATCCGCCATCGTGGACGTCAAAACCGGCGACATCGTCTTGCAGGGAGGAACCCCGGCCATTCAACAGGGTCCGAACGCCCTTCGCGCCGGCGAACCGGATCTCTACCTCCGCTACTACGCCAACGGCAACGTTTTCGCCGAAAAGGGCCGCTGGACGACGGTGGGTGACCTCGCCAGTCTGCAACGGGCGAAGGACGACAGGAAGAAGGACAAACCAGTGCCGGCCTCCACGCCTCAGAACCACAAGCCCGAAAAGGCCGGCGGCGAGACAGGCGGCACAGCCGTGGCAAAGGACCGCACCATCGAGGGCGGCGAGAAAAGTGCGAAGAAAGACCTCGCCCCGCGCATCATCACGGTCACTTGCACCGGCGGAATCTATTTCGACGCGAAGGAGGGTCACATCGTCTATCTCGAAGATGTCCAGATCACAGATCCTCGCTTCAGGATGACCGCCGCGGAGGAATTGAAAATCTTCCTGCTCAAGAAATCCACCGCTGGTGAAGAAGGATTGGAGGGGATCGAAGCGTGGTCCGACGTAGGAACGATTGTCGCGAGCGGTAAGGTGAGACTGTTTCGAAACGACGAGTCGGGAAAACGTGCGCCCATCACGGCTTCCGCCGACCACGTCGTGATCAATACCAAGTCGGGCGATATGGTTCTTCGCGGCGGCACGCCCAGCGTCCGGCAGGGTCCTAACTCCCTGCAAGCGGACCAGCCCGATCTCTACCTGCGCGTCTACGAAAACGGGAGCCTCTTCGCGCAACGTGGCAAGTGGACCACCACCGGTGACCTCGCCAACCTGCGAACCAAGCGGGGAGCAAAGAAAAATCCCAGCCGAATCATCAAGGCCAGCTGCAAGGGCGGCCTCTACTTCGACTCCTTCAAGGGCCATATCGTCTACCTCGACGACATCGACGTGCTCGAGCCCCGCTTCCGCATGTCCTGCGCAGGCAATATGCGTATCCACCTTGCAAGACGCGAGAACCCCGAAACGGACCGCCTCGAGGGTCCGGAGGCCTTCTCGGACGTGAAGGCCATCGTGGCCACCGGCGGCGTCAGGGTCTTGCGGAAGGATCCGCGCGGGAAGGCCGCACCCGTGTCGGCTTTCGCCGACACCGCCACCTACGACGCCAAGTCCGGAGACATCGTTCTGCGGGGCGGCTATCCCTCCATCCGGCAAGGACAGAGCTTCTTGAAGGCCGCCGAAAAAGGCCTCTACCTCCGGTTCTACGCCAACGGAAATTTCTACGCCAAACAAGGTAATTGGATCAACGATCTCGTCGGCCGCGATTTCAAGGAACTCCAAAAATTCAAGGAAGGCCAAAACTGAAACTGAATCGCGTGGAAGCCAACGCCGGATCACAACCCGCTTCCTCCCCGGCTCCTGCGGACCCCGGGGCGCCCGCTGTCGAACCCGTCCTCCTGGTCGAAGGCCTCCGAAAGGTCTATGGCGGCCGCCCGGTGGTGGAGAACGTCAGCCTTCTGGTCCGCCCCCGCGAAGTGGTCGGCCTGCTCGGCCCGAACGGGGCCGGGAAGACCACCACCTTCTACATGATCGCGGGTCTCATCCCGCCCGACGCCGGACAGGTCACCATGGGGGGAACCAACGTGACACGGCTTCCCATGCACAGGCGCGCCCGCCGCGGTCTGGGCTACCTGCCGCAGGAGGAGTCCATCTTTCGCAAACTCAGCGTAGAACACAATCTCATGGCCGTGCTCGAAACCCGCCGTGATCTCTCTCGCAAACAGCGCCGAGACCGATGCCAGCAATTGCTGGAGCGCTTCGGCATCGAAGGAGTCCGCAATTCCTCCGCTCTCACCCTCTCCGGGGGCGAAAAACGCCGCCTCTCGATCGCACGCTCGCTTTGCACCGAGCCCAGCCTCCTCATGCTGGACGAACCCTTCAGCGGCGTCGATCCGCTCGCAGTTCTCGATATCCAGGAAATCATCAGCCAGCTCCGCGAGGAAGACCAGATCTCCTTGCTCATCACGGATCACAATGTGCGCGAAACCCTTCAGATCGTCGATCGCGCCTACCTGCTCCTCGAGGGCCGCGTGGTTCTGGAAGGCGCCAGCGACCAACTCGCCAGCGACCCGGTGGCGCGTCGGCACTACCTCGGCGAGAACTTCCAGATGTAGGGGCAGCTCCCTCTCCAGGGCTCCGAAGCGGGCCCCGAAACGAGCCGATTTCCCCAATTCGATCGCAGAATCCGGTGCCGTGAGCCAATAAGCCCCGGATTTGTCAACAAATGCGCACTTCCTGAAAAGACAGGCTTGGTCGAGCTGCTTTCTTTCGTCTAGTCTGAGAGGTGACGGATGGAGAGTTTTCCCTCCGCGCCAACTTCTAAAACGATGCAAAACGCAAACGTCGATCCCACCATTACTGTCACCGTCCGACACGAACAAGCCACAGATTCCCTCAAGGATTACGCCGTAAGCAAAATCGAGGGGCTTCATCTCGAATATCCCCGCATCATCGAGGCCAAAGCGATCCTCGACGTCCAGAAGAACCGCCACGTGGCGGAAATCATTCTCTTCTGCGCCAACCACATCACCATCGATGCCTCCTCCGAAACCGACGACATGTACAAAAGCATCGACGAGACCATCGATAAGATTGCACGCCGCATGCGAAAGTACAAGACGCGGCTCCTGAAAAAACACCGTCCCAGGCCCGAGAATACCATCAAGCACCTCGACGAGCGGATCTACGCTCCCGACTTCCTCGACACCCACGTCATCGTGGAAGAAGAGGAGGGCCCCGAGCCGGAACCCGCGCTGATCCAGCGCGAATCCTTCCGCTTGCGGACTCTTTACAAGGAAGAGGCGATCATGGAACTCGAACTTACCGACCGGCCCTTCGTTCTCTTCAGGAACGCCCGCCGTGGCGTGCTCCAAATCGTCTACAAGCGCCATAAAGACGGGGAGTACACACTACTGGAACTGAACGGGGCCAACATCTGAGACGTCGCGGAGCGCCCGGGCCGGAATTGAGCTCATCCGGGTCCCTGGCTGCGCTTCCGGCGTGACCGGAACTGGAACCGACCCGCGGGGAATTACCCGCTCACACTTTCGGCGCATCGCGCCTTGCGCACCGCAGCACGGGGCGGCATCGTGGAATCCTCCCACCGCCTCATGCATCGTAAGGAAGCCGTCTCGCAGTCTCTCACCGCGCTCATCAACGAAAACGTCGAAGAGGCCGTGGCGATCAGCAGCAATTACTACGGAAGCGCGGGGACGCTCTACGAAAAGGAGACCATCTCCATCATTCAGTTAATCCTCGAGCACGACTTCACACCGGATCCCGCCATCAAGTCGGAGGTCCTGAAGCCGCTACGCGTGGTGGCCGCGGCAATGGAACTCTGGGGCGCGGGAGATGTGCGGGAGTTCGCGGAGTTGAGCGGCGATTGGACCTACAAGCTCCAGCCGGAGAGCGTCATCCAGCTCCTCTATGCGGCCGGGCTAGAGAGACATCGCCTCGACCAGATGCGCCGTTGCGGCGTGGCAAAAGTGGTCGTGCGCACTCTCGGCAAGAACCCCGGCCCCGCTTGCCGCGAGGTCGCCGGCAAGCTGTTTCCGGTCGAGAAGGCACCGGTTCTCCCCCACCGCGATCCCGCCTGCCAGTGCAGCTACGGCGCCCCCCGAACTGCAGCCGAGTGACGAGTTCATCTTCCGGCACCCTGGCGAAAGGATGCGGCAAGCTCATCGCGAACCGGGAGGGAACGGATTGGGAGCGCGCCATGGCAGGCCTCGATCCGGCCTTCGCCCCTGCCCTCGCCGGAATCAAGCCGCGGGCCGCGAAGCTGCGCTGGGAGACCGCGAGCCGGGGCGTGCCTCTCGCCGTGACAATGAATGGCAAGGTCTCCCCGCAGGACCGCCAGCGCCTCGCCGGCCGGATCGCAAGTCCGGATGAACCGCCGGCCCACGAATTCGTCGAACACGACTGGCGGGGGGCGCCTCCATCCGCTAAGCTTTCGCCATGGCTTCCCGGGTTGTCAAAGTAGGCTCGATCAGTGTGGGTGATTTCTACGAGCGCCACAAGGACGCTCTCGGCCTCCACCTGGTCGGAACTCGCGACGGATTCGATCGCCTCATCCGGGAACCGGCCCCGAACCGGCCCGGCCTGGCGCTGTCCGGATTTTTCACCTACTTCGCGAACAAGCGCATTCAAATCGTCGGCAATTCCGAACTCTCCTATCTGAAGAAGCTCTCGCCCGAGCTGGGGGCGGAACGTTTCCGCCAATTGTGCGACAAGCGCATCCCCTGTATCGTGGCGGCCCGCGACCACCGCCTGCCCGATGAACTCCTCGCCGTCGCGCAGGAATCCAAGGTGGCGGTCTTCCGCAGCCCGATGGTGACGATGAAGTTTCTCAACCTCACTTCCATCCGCCTCGAGCAGGAATTTGCGGAATCCACCTCGCTGCACGGCTGCATGGTCGACTTTCGCGGGGTGGGAGTCCTCATCATGGGCGACAGCGGGTCGGGAAAAAGCGAAACTGCCATCGGTCTTCTGGAACGGGGCGGCGCCCTCGTCGCCGACGACCTGGTCCGGGTCCGCAGCAATGGAGATGAACTCATCACGTCTTCTCCCGAACTCGCCCGTGGCTTCATCGAGATGCGCGGCATCGGGATCATCAACGTCGCGAACCTCTACGGCCTCTCCGCGATCCGGCCCGAGAAGCGCCTCGACCTGGTGGTCACTCTCAAGAGTGACGAGGACCTCAACAAGGTGGACCGGCTCGGAATCCGCCGGAAGGGGTACGCCCTCCTGGGCCAATCCATCCCACACGTCGAAATTCCGGTCGCGCCCGGCCGTGATACGGCCCGCCTGGTGGCGGTGGCCGCCCTCGACCTGCAGCTCCGGCACCTCGGCTACGATATGGCGGACGAGTTCAACCAGAAGCTGCTGTCCAAGATGGCCGCCAACGCTCCAATCCGCAATCCATCGTCCGCCAATTCACATCGGTCGGACTGCCGGGACCTCGCCCGCCACCAGCGTCGCCGGCCGGGATCAGGGATTTTCCCCGAGAGACTCCCCAGGAAGTGCAATCCGGGACCAAGAGAGCCTCTCCTCCCCGTGCATGGCTCATCGAACCCGGGATTTTCCTTTTCTCCGGCCCGGCTCAACCCCTAGAGTTTTACCCCGACGATGCAACCTATGCCTAGCAGGGAACTCACCATCTCCAATAAACTCGGGATCCATGCCCGGCCCGCCGCCCAGTTCGTGAAGACGGCGAGCCAGTTCAAGGCCGACATCCGGGTCGAAAAGGACGGTGAAGAGGTCGATGGCAAAAGTATTATGGGCCTCATGATGCTGGCCGCCGGCCATGGTTCCGTCCTCAACATCGTGGCCGAGGGCAATGACGCGGAAGACGCCCTGTCCGCCCTGGAGGCTTTGGTAGGCCGTAATTTCGAGGAAGGTTGATCGTAAATCTGCAATAGTGTCACCCTTTTCCGTGGCATTGACCCCGCCTCCCCCCGCGGTCAGACTTGGAATCAGATGCCCGGGGTGAGGAAGGAAGTAGTCTACGAGGGGACACCGGTCTCCCGCGGCATCGTCTTCGGCCCCGTCCACGTCGTGGCGCGAGGCTTCTCGGCCCCGGAAGTCCACCCCATTTCCCCCGGCCAGATTCCGCGCGAAAAAGTGCGCTTGATGGAGGCCCTCCGGCGCACCCACAAACAGCTCGACGGCCTTCGCGAGCACATGGAATCGCTCTCCGGCAACGAGGAAGGACGCATCTTCGAGGCCCACCTGCTCGTCCTGGAGGATCCCATCGTCCTGATCGGGGTGCCGAAGGCCATCGAGGAGCGCCGGCAAAACGCCGAATACTGCTTCTACGCCGTCATGCAGACCCAACTGGAGTCGATGCGCCGCATTCCCGATCCTTTCTTGCGTGACCGCACCGCCGACATCGAGGACGTTTGCCAACGGGTCCTGCGCAACTTTGCCCCGGAGGAAGAGCAGGACGTCCTGGATGAACCCGACCACCAGCACATCCTGGTGGCCTACGACCTCACCCCCTCGGACACGGCCGCGATGGACCGGCACAACGTGCTCGGCTTCGCCACCGAGCAGGGCAGCGCCAACTCCCACACCGCCATCCTGGCCCGCTCTCTCGGTATCCCCGCCATCGTCGGCCTCCAGAACGCAATCTTCAACCTCCATACCCTCGAGACGTGCATTCTGGACGGCTACGAGGGCAGGCTCATCGTCAACCCCACCAGCGCCACCTCCGCGCACTACCGCGAGGTCGAGCAGGAGCGGAAACGACAACGCGCAAAACTCGACAAACTTCGGGATGCCGAGGCCGTCACCACCGACGGGCGGCGCCTCACCCTCTCCGCCAACATCGAATTCGAACACGAACTGGCCCTGGTGGAACGATCGGGCGCCGAAGGAGTGGGCCTCTTCCGCACCGAGTTCTTCCTGCTCGAGCGCGAAGACTGCCCCGACGAAGAAGAACAAACCGCCCTCTATTCCCGCATTGCCAAGAGCGTGGCTCCGGCCGAAGTCATCTTCCGCACTCTCGACGCCGGCGGTGACAAGGTGCCCGGCGAACCGCTCACCGAGCCGGAGCCGAACCCCTTCCTCGGCTGGCGCGGCATCCGCTTCTCGCTGGCGCGTAAGGACCTCTTCAAGGAACAGCTTCGCGCCATCCTGCGCGCCGGGGCCGCCGGGCGGGTCGGGCTCATGTTCCCACTGGTCTCCGGTGTGGCGGAAGTCCGGGAAGCCAAGAGCCTCGTGGCCGAGTGTATCTCGGAACTGGCGGAGCGCGGCGTCGCGTTCGACCAGGAGGTCCAAGTCGGGGCCATGATCGAGGTCCCTTCCGCCGCGATGGTGGCCGCCGATATCGCGGCCGAAGTCGATTTCCTCTCGATCGGAACCAACGATCTCATTCAATACACCGTCGCGGTGGACCGGGTGAATCCCCGCGTCGCGAAACTCTACAGAGCCGGACACCCGGGAGTGGTGCGCCTCATCAAGACCGTCATCGACGGCGCATCGCAGCACAACATCTGGACCGGTGTCTGCGGCGAGATGGCAGGCGATCTGATCATGCTCCCACTCCTGGTGGGTCTCGGAGTCGACGAGCTTTCGGTGGGAGCACCGCTCGTCCCCCTCGTAAAACAAGCCGTCCGGCTGCTCAGTTATGCGGACTGCGCGGCTCTTGCCACCAAGTGTCTGAGCGCCAGCGAGACATCCAAGATCATGCATCTTTGTACCCGGGCCGCCGGGTCGGCCTACCCTCATTTAATTGAACAGGGCGGGGGCGGGGCGAGGGTATCGACCAAAGTTGCGCGCGATGTTTGCGAGGATCCTCTTCCAGGCTCAAGGCGCGGGAACGGAGCTGAGCAAGCTCCCTGACAGCCGGGTAACGCGCATCTCCGCCAATCGGCCTTGTCATGAGCAGCTATCAGAAACTTTGCGATCTCGCCCGGGAGAGAGCCCTCCTCTCCACAACTGCCTCCGTCCTCGGCTGGGACCAGGAGACCCGCCTCCCCCCGGCTGCCGTTCCCTACCGTGCCCGCCAGTTGGCCTACCTCGCCGGCAAGGCCCACGAACTCGCCACTTCCGACCGCTGGCGGGAGGCCCTCGAATCTGCGGAAGGCGAGCAGACCGGCGACCCCGTCGAACTCTCCAACCTCCGGGAATTTCGCCACCACTTCGATCGCGCCACCAAGCTGCCCAAAGAACTGGTCGAACGCGCCACGGAAACTTCCTCCACCGGCAAGGCAACCTGGGTCGAAGCGCGCAAGAATTCCGACTTCGCCACCTTCGCCCCCTCCCTCGCCCAGCTCCTCGAGATCGCTCGCGAAAAGGCCGCCCGCTGGGGATTCCGGGACGAACCGTACGACGCCCTTCTCGAGGAGTACGAACGTGGTGCCACCACCGCCGAGGTGGCCGCCCTCTTCGACCGATTCCGCGGGCCGGTCGCCGGGATTGCGCGTGAGGCGGTCGCGAATTCCAAGTCCACCCCTGCGGACCTCCTCGACGCCGAGTATCCTGTCGAGGACCAGAAAAGGCTCAATCAGGAAATCGCGGATAGCATCGGCTTCGACTTCGCCGCCGGACGGATCGATACCGTCGCCCATCCATTCTGCACCCACCTCGGCCCGAATGACACCCGACTCACGACCCGCTACGAGAAGCGGAACTTTCTCTCTTCGCTCTTCGGAGTCATGCACGAGGCGGGTCACGGTCTCTACGACCAGGGACTCCGCGAATCCGACCACGGGCTGCCTTCCGGCACGGCCGTCTCGCTCGGAATTCACGAGTCGCAGTCGCGGCTCTGGGAAAACCACGTCGGTCGTTCCCGTCCCTTCTGGGAAAAGTGGCTGCCGCGCGCTGCGGAGCTCTTTCCCAATCTGCGCAAACTGTCCCTCGACGAGTTCCTGCACGGCGTGAATCGAGCCGAATATTCCTGTATCCGGGTCGAGGCTGACGAAGCCACCTACGATCTTCACATTCTCCTCCGCTTCTCCCTGGAACGCCGCCTCCTCAACCGCGAGCTGGAAATCGCCGACGTCCCGGAGGCCTGGAACGCCGAATTCGAAGCACTCTTCGGCTTCCGGCCCCCCGATCACGCGCACGGCTGCCTGCAGGACATTCATTGGTCGATGGGAGGCCTGGGCTACTTCTCCACCTACAGTATCGGCAACCTCAACGCCGCCCAACTCTACGCCAAGGCGGTGGAGGACGACGCCGTTGCGGCAGCCGCCCGGACCGCCGACTACGCCCCACTCCTCGCGTGGATGCAGCAACACATCCATGCTGCAGGCTCAACCCTCCTCCCGCAGGACCTCATGGAAGCGGCCACCGGGGAAGGGACGAATCCGGACTTCTATCTCAAGCACCTGGAGGGACGGTTCGTAACCGGAGTGTAAAGCCGGTCTACGGACGCGAGTCCGCCAACCCCGCTTTCGGGAATCTTTCGGCCTGGAGTGGAATCGCGCCTCGAGCGCGATTAACCTTCCACCCGCCCCCGGATCTCGCTTTCTTGCGGACCCATGACCGCACGGCTTCGGGCCCTCGCCGCACTCTGCCTGGGCACCTTCCTTCTTCTTTCCTGCGGCGGACGTTTCCAGCAAATTTCCTCCTCCCCCCCCGCGGTTCGCACCCACCGGTTCGCCGCCCTCATGACGACTACCGCCCGTGCCCCCTGGGTCGAAGGCAATGCGATCCGCACCCTCGAGAATGGCGACAGCTACTTTCCGGTCATGTTGACCGCCATTCGCAACGCACGAAAAACCATCACCTTCGAAACGTTCGTCTTCAAACAGGGCACCGTCGGTGGAAAATTCAGCGTCGCCTTTGCCGATGCCGCCCGGCGTGGCGTGAAGGTGCACGTCGTCCTCGATGCCAACGGCTCGCGCTGGGTCAACGACGACGACGTCGCGCTGATGCGACGTTCCGGGGTGGAATTCCACATGTTCCGCCCCTTCGACATCCTGCGCCTCGACCGTTACAACTACCGCACGCACCGCAAGATCATGGTGGTGGACGGGAGCCTCGCTTTCACCGGTGGAGCGGGTTACACGGATGTCTGGGCCGGCGATGCCCAGTCACCTCACAACTGGCGCGACACGCAGTACGAAGTTCGCGGTCCCGTCGTGCGGCAATTGCAGGAGGGCTTCAACGAGAACTGGAGGGAACTCACCGGACTGGAACTCCGCGGCCCCGATTACTTTCCGCCCCTCTCCCGCGCCGGAAATCACCGCGCCCACTTCAGCCTGGGGTCACCCGAAAAGAGCGGCGATACCCTCGGCTCCAGCTTCCTCCTCGCCATCAATGCCGCGCAGACCTCCATTCTGATCGAACACTCCTATTTCATTCCCCACCGCGACCTCCTCGACGCCCTCCTCCGTGCGCGGCGACGGGGTGTGCGCGTTGAGGTCATCATCTGTGGCGAGCATACCGACTTCAAGGTCTGCCGCGTCGCGCAACGCCCGGCGCTCCTCCAGCTCAATCGCGCCGGGGCGGAGATCTGGGAGTACACCCCCACCATGATGCACGGGAAACTCGTGGTGGTGGACGATCATTTCTCCGCGGTCGGTTCCGCCAACTTCGACGATCGCTCCTTCTTCATCAACGACGAAGCCAATCTCAACGTCCTCAGCGGTCGCTTCGCCGCCGAGCAACGCCGCATGTTCGAGCGCGACAAAAAAAACTGCACCCTCCTCACCCCTGAAGATCTCAAGCTTCGCCTCCACCAGCTCCCCGCACACCTCGGCGCCCAGGCGATCAAGAGCCAGTTGTAGCTGGGGCGTCCCGCTGCAGGCCGTTCCCGCGGCATCCTGCTGCGCGGATCACCAACCTGCCCGGCCCTGGGCAACCGCCTGCTCCCGGCTCACCCCCTTCGCAAGGTCCTCGAAAAGCATCTCGGCGACCTCCAGATCGTGGTTCTCATCCACCGTCCTCCCCGTCGTGGTGTCCCGAGAGCGCATCGGGACCGCCCTCGGGGCTCCCCCCGCCCTCCGGCGAGACCAGCCCCTTCATCCCCGCGCCCCTTCGATCCCAGACCGGCGCAGGGAATCGGCCAGGTTCTTCAACACGTGATGCAACCGCCACCCCACGTTCCCGACGCTCATCTCGATGCGCTCCGCGATCTCGCTGTAGCTCAGGCTCTCCACGTACTTCAGTCGAAGTAACTCCCGGTCGCGGCCCTCGAGGTCCTGCACCAGCATGTGCAGAATCCCCGCCGCTTCAAGGCGTCCCAGGACATCATCCGGAGCCTCCTGTCCCATATCCATTTTTGTATCGACCGCCGGCGCAATTGTATTCGGAGTTTCCGGCGAGGTCAGGGTTTCGCGCTTGTGATCCCGCAAGTGATTGAAGGCGCGGTTGCGCACGCACCGGAACAGCCACGCGCGCGGCTGCGCAACCTCCTCCCAGTGTTGGTGCAGACGCATGAAGGCATCCTGCACCAGTTCCTCCGCCACCTCTCTCCGGCCTACCAGTCCAAACGCGTAGCGCAGAAGCGGACGCTGCTCCGCCTCGAATACAGCTTCGAGAGATGCCTGGGACACTCCGCCAGCCTCGGCCGAGGATTGTGCGTTCATTGGTGGTGTAGGTGTGCGGCGTAAGGGAGAGCCGACCTGAGTATATACTCGATTCCCTCCACCTTCCGCAAGCTTTTGAGAATGAAACCACCCGTCACGCATCCTTGTGAGAATTGTATTCAACGTAAAAATGCGACTGCACACGGACTCGAACGGTTGCCTCTCCCGTGAATTAGTGCCGCCCATCCCACTGCTTGTCTTCATTTCCACCCTCCCATCACCCATCACCGTAATTTTTTCCCGGTTCGTGATCCCTCCCGTCTCTGCGTCCGTGCTACCGATCTCTTCACCTTTCACTCGTCTGGTGTGCCGCGCGCCAAGAGGGTTGAATTTGGCGAGAGAGACTTTTCCCAAATGCAAGGCGGAACCTGCCGGAGCTGCCGCGGACCGCCCCAGACCGCGTAGTAGCAAGGCCCTCAGGGATTCAGGACAGGTGAGTCAATCTCCCTCGCCAGCCCGTCGCCCACACCTGGGAAACGATTCGTAATCCCGTTTTGCGCCTGCACTTGTGAATCGAGTGAGCGTCCGCTTTGATGGACGGCCATGAGGACCATTCTATCGATGACTTTGTTCGCTGCGCTGCTATCTGGATTCGGTGCGGTCACAGTTGACGCCGCGGACTTGGAAAAAAAGAAACTCCAGATCTTCATTCTCGCCGGCCAGTCGAACATGGTTGGCCATGCCCATTACATTACCATTCCTGCGCTGCTCACCGCCCAGGAACCCGGCGTCACGGAACTCGCCAAACTCGCCTTCAATGAAGGCGGGATCGCGCCTGGTGCAGCCCGAGGGCAGCTCGAAACTCGCATCAAGCGCGACAAACTGAACGAGGCCCTTCGGACCAAGAAGATCACCGGCGACGATCAAATCACCGCGGCGCAGGAAGAGGTGAAGAAGCTCCAGGCGGAATACGACGCCGGCACTGGTTATGAGATGGCGGGAATTGTCTGGTTTCAGGGCTTCAACGACCAGTTTTCGCCGGCCTTTCGCGACAACTACAAGAACAACATGATCGCCTTCGTGAAGGACGTGCGCAAAGAGTATCAAGTTCCCCACATGCCGTTTGTGATCGGTGTGATGGGAACCAGCATCACCAAAGAGGAAGTCGACAAGAATGCCGTTTCGGTCGGCCAGCGCGAAGCTGCCGCGGCAGCCGAATTCAAGGGCACCGTCACTTCCGTCGAGAGCTACCCGTTCTATGCGGTGGACGCCTTTGAAATATTCAAAAAGGGCTGGGCCCAACACCTCCTCGAGTTTTCCCTGGTCGGAAGCGAGCGCCCCTATCATTACATGGGCAGCGGAAAGTTCTTCGTCCGTCTCGGTGATGCGCTCGCGACCGCCATGGTCGATCTGATGAAGAAGACCAAGTAGCAGTCTCCTCCCGCCCGCTGGGCGGGGAGAAGGCGCCCCTACCCATCTCAGGGCGTCATCAATTCGCGCAAGGCTCCCAGGTCGATCCTGGTTTGCGACTCCAGGCTCTCCGCCCGCAGGTGTGCCCCCGTGAAATCGTCCCCCCGCGCCAGTTCGCTGGGAGTCACCACGCAGGTCATCCCGGCCCCGAGGGCCGCCTGCAACCCGTGCGCCGTGTCTTCCAACACCAGGCAGTTCTCCGGCGCGACCCCGCACTCCCGCGCCGCAAGCAGGTAGATGTCCGGATCGGGCTTCTTCCGGCTCACGTCGTCGCCCGCACACAGGGCCGCCACGGATTCGAGAAACCCCTCGCCCAGCCCGGCCCGGATCACGTCGATCGCAGCCGATTTCACACAGCTCGATGCGATCGCGATCGGAATCTCCGCCTCCGCCAATTCCCCGAAGAGCCGGGACACCCCGGGGCGCAAAGGGAGCATTCCCGCCACGAGATCTGCCACGATCAACGCGGCGTAGAGTTCCGTCTTGCGCGCGTAGAGGCGCTCCTTCGTTTCCGCATACTGGTCCTGCGGTCGATCGAGCCACGCAAAGACCTCGCGAAACTTCTCCCCGCCTACCTGCGCAAGGCGATCGCTGTAGTCCGCCTTCGTCCAGCGCTGCGCCAGGTCCATCTCCTCGAACAAGGCGTTGTAGGCCCGACGGTGATAGTCCTCGGTTTCCAGAATGGTCCCATCGAGGTCCGAGATGACGAGTTCAAGAGGCATCGCTAACCAAGCGCTTCATGGCACGCCCTGCGAAACTCCGCAAGGCGATCCCGGTAGTACGCCGTCGGCCGGGGCTCAACGGTGCGCTCGATTGTCACCATCTGCCGCGAGAGCTCTCCCACGGACCGCTCGAGATATCCCGCTGCCGCGAGGATCGCCGCCCCCATCGCGGAATTGGGATGGGAGGGAACGCAAAGGGTTTTCTCGACCATGGCGGCGCGGATCTGCAGGCCCAGCGAACTCCTCGCCGCTCCCCCGGTCGCGTAAATCGTGTCCCCCACCGCTGCTCCAAGGCTCTCCAATAGATTGTAAACGAGCGCCTCCACGCACGCCACGCCCTCCACGCAACCGAGGAAAACACCCACCCGGTCCGCTTCGTCCCCTATGAAGAACGGTGTGAACGATTGCGAGGAGAACGGCAGGCGCTCCCCTCGGCGGACCGAAGGGTAGACCAGGTGCGAAGTCTCCCGCCGTTCCGCCGCCAAGCCCTCCATCTCCTCCGGCCTGTCGCCGAACCGCTCCCGCACGATCTCCCCACCCGCATTCGACGCCCCGCCCGGCAGCCACGTGCCGTCAGGATGCTTGTGACAGTAAATCCGCGCTTCGGGATCTTCGATCCGCGCTTCGCTCAGGCCCTTGACCGCCAGCGTGGTCCCGATCGTGGTCGACCAGTCGCCCGCCACCGCCGCCCCGGAGGCGTAAAACGCCGCATTCGAATCCGTGGCGCCCGTCACCAGAGCGACTTCGCCGGGAAGTTGCCACCGTTTCTGCAGGTCACCTCGCAAGGTCCCGAACCGGCGCCCCGGAGCAAGCACCTCCGGCAGCCGGATGGCAGGAAGATCCGCAGACCATTGTTGCGACTCCAGGTCCACCCCGGTCTTCATGGCGTTGGTGAAATCGGTCGGCACATTCGTGGTTCCCGCCAGCCACGCCTGGAGGTAGTCCGTGGCGTGGAGAAACAGACAGTCATCCGGCAAATCCAAATGGCCCTGCATCCAAAGGATCTTCGGAAGAGAAAAGGTGGGCGAGCACGAGCCCTCGAAGACCACCGCGCACCCTTTCGCTTCCTCCTCGGATCGCATGTCATTGTAGAGCAAGGCGTTTCCGAGCGGGCTCCCGTTGTCGGCCACCGGCAGAACCGTCCCCGAGGTGCTATCCACTGCGATGGCCCGCACCTCGCGGTTGGCAGGGTCGGAAAACAATTCCTCCAGCGCAGATTCCAGGACCTCGATCCATTCCCTGGGATCCTGCTCCGAGCCCTGCTCGATCGTCGCCACGTTCAACTTCTCGAGTGCGCGGGATACCTGCCCCCGGATCGATCCGTCTTCCTCCGCCAGAAGACATCGGACCCCTCCCGTTCCCAGATCGATTCCAAGAAAAGCCATCTCCTCCGGATCCCTAATCTAACAAATTACGAATCCACCAGTTCACAGATTCAATTGTTTCTGGCGATAGACTTCATCCGGCCGGCCGGCGATGCGCTCGATCTGTTCCCTGGGCAGAAAGACCGGCCCTCCGATCGCAGCCGCTCCCGCAAAAATCGAAGCGGCCTTGTCCGCCATGAAGGTGCAGGCCAGGACTGCGTCGCCCGTCTTGCCCAGTGCGATGATCCCGTGGTTCTCCAAATGAATCAGCCTCGGCGCCTCGCCGTGCTGCCCGATGTAAGCCGTGCACTGCTCACGAATCCCGATCGCCAGCGGGAGCCCCGGATCGCAGTTCCCGACGAAGACCGAGGCCCGGCCACAGCACACGATCTCATCGGGAAAAATCCGGTTTTCCGCAAAGTCCCGCGCGCGCGGCGAGCACAGGATTTTGTTGGCTGCTTCGGAATGGCAGTGCCCGACGAAGTCCACCCCGTCCAGTGTCAACAACCAGGCGTGAAACATCGTCTCGATGCTCGGCTTCTTCGATTCGGGTTCGA
>CAUZKZ010000062.1:0-16979 GCA_963580345.1 Verrucomicrobiia bacterium
GACGGCGAACTGATCCGACTCCGGGTAGGGCGGCTCCATGGCACCGCGCCCGCCCGCGGCGATGCAATTGCCGGCCAAGGCCAGGAACAAGGTGGAGACCAGGAGGAAGGCGCGGACTGGGGTCATCGCTGAGGGGGGGACTTTAGGGGCGGTACTAGGGGGAGCAATGACAATTGGGCGCCCTTGCGCGGGGTGGGAAGCGAGGTAGGCTGGGGCCGTGATCCGAAGCGTGATGGGGCTTGTTCTGGCCGGCCTGGCAGGAGGAATCTGCTCATGCGGCCGGATCGAGAGTCTCCTGAATAAGCCGCGGGGGTCAACCGCGGTTCCAAAGGTTCCGTCCCATTTGCGGGCGGGAGGCGGTGGTCCTTCCGGGGAGCCCATTACCCGTGTTACGCTGGACAAACCGCAGGATGTCACCGCCACCAATGTGGATCGACTTCGCAAGCGGGAGGAGGAATTGGTGTGGACCGATCCGGACAACCCGGAGCAGGAGCTGAAAGGAATGGCGGAGGTCATCGCGAAGGGGGCCCGGCGCGGCCCCTGGCGAGCCAGCTTCCTGGAGGGAAAAAAGGCGGCGATGCGTGAAGGAAAGCCACTGGTGGTCTGGTTCACCGATACGAAGCGCAGTCCGCTGTGCCGTGCGCTCAGCGCGGAGGTATTCTCGAAGGCGGCCTTCGGATCCTGGGCTACAGAGGAAGTGGTGCGGGTTCGTCTCGACTTCAACGTGAGGGGGGAGGCCAGCGGGCCGGACTCCTCCGCGATGGACGACCGGATCCGGAAGCTGGACTACCTGGAGTCCCTGAAGAAGCGCTACAAGGTTCTGGGGCTACCGACGGTCCTGGTGATGGCGGCGAACGGGACGGTGACGGGGCGTTACCGCGGCTACCAGCGGACCTACGGGAACTATTACGTGACGCGGCTCCAGCACGATGCCGCCGCGGCGAAAAAACATCACGAAGACTGGATACAAAAGATGGGGCGCCGCGGTTACCGGCAATGGAACGACGCGAAAAGCCGGACCGTCTTTGCGAAATTGCTGCGCTACAAGGACGGAGAGTTGATCTTGGTGGAGCCCGACGGACGGCGCCTCAAGGCCATGGAGGGCAACCTGTCCGGAGCGGACCAGGACTGGGTCCGAAGAGAGAAGCAGAAGAGAGGGCTTTAAGGAGCGAAGGTGAGGAAGGGGCCGGAAGGCGGATTCGGCCATGGGGAATGGAAAGGGGCCCTGGACTTGATTGGGGGCGGACCGGTCGGGCAATGCGGAGCCCGGGGTCGAACTCGCTCGGTTCGGATCGCGGTGGGGTTTGACCTTCCCCCCCCGGGCGGGCATAATCTGCGCCCTTGTCACTCTCAGGCAGACATGGAAAACGTCATTATCATCGGGACCGGTTGCGCCGGCTGGACAGCTGCGATCTACACCGCGCGGGCGAACCTGGAGCCCCTTGTGCTGGCGGGGGGGCAGCCGGGCGGGCAGCTCACCACCACCAGCGAGGTGGAGAACTATCCCGGCTTCCCGGAGGGAGTCGACGGTCCGACCCTGATGTTTAGCATGCAGCAGCAAGCACAGAAGTTCGGGGCGCGCATCGATTACAAGACGGTGGAGAAGGTCGAGCGCGCGGCGGACGGGACCTTCGTGCTGCGGTGTGGTGATGAGAGTCTGGAGGCCACGACCGTGATTGTGGCGACGGGGGCTTCGGCCCGCATGCTGGGACTGCCAGGCGAGGACGAGCTGTACGGGAAAGGCGGCCTGACCACCTGCGCGACGTGCGACGGGGCGTTTTACAAGGAGATGTCGGTCGTGGTGGTGGGCGGAGGAGACTCGGCCTGCGAAGAGGCCACCTTCCTGACACGCTTTGCCAGCAAGGTCCACCTCGTCCACCGGCGGGACGAGTTACGGGCCTCCAAGATCATGGCGGAGCGGGCCCTCAGCCACGAGAAGATCGAACCGATCTGGAGCAGCGAACTCACCGCCTACGAGCCCGGCGATGACGGTAAAATGAAGTCGGTGAGGATCCGGAACCTGGAGAGCGGGGAAGAATCGAACCTGGAGGTGAAAGGGGTCTTCATTGCGATCGGACACGTTCCGAACAGCGGATTCTTGAACGGACTGGCGGATCTGGACGAGAACGGCTACATCATCCAGCAACCGGGGCGGACCGTCACGAAGACGGAGGGCCTCTATGCCGCCGGAGATGTTGCGGACCACTTTTACCGCCAAGCTGTCACCGCGGCGGGGCAGGGCTGCGCCGCGGCCTTGGAGGCGGAGCGCTACCTGGCGGACCGGGAGGGAAGCTGAAAGGTTGAAGTTTCAGGGTTCAAGGTCCCGTAAGGCTCTGGGAGTGAGGATCGAAGAAGCCCGGTGCGGTGCCGGGCGGGCTGGTTCTGGTTCCGATTCCGCGGTCGAAATGCGGGTGCGGCGGGGGCCTGAAACCACTTGAAAACGACCAGACGGCAAGACCCCCCGAAAGTGGTGACAGGAAGGCGGACAGACGGCATTATTCACTCAGACGCGTTGATATGATAGAATTGCTGATCGAACCGGCCCGCCATACTGGCTGCCCGGATCTGGATGGATTGACGGAGGTCATCGACGCTGCGGCCGCGGGCCAGCGCTCCCCGGTGGACGATATTCTCGATGCGGAGATCGTCGATGAGGAGCCCTACATGCGCACGCTCTGCGAGCGGCTGGGGATGAGTTGGTTGAGTGAGATTCCCGCAGCGCTGGAGCCGCTGCCCTTGCGCCAGTTGTGCGGCCCCCAAGTCGCGCTGCGCCACCGCCTTCTCCCGGTCGAGATCGAGGGGAGCGAGGAAGAGGGAACGCAGCGTCTTGTCATCGCAACCTACGATCCCTTCAACCTGGCGGCGCGGCAGGCCGCGGTGCACGCGGTCGAGATGCCCATCGTGTGGCGCATGGCGTCGCGGCGCCGGGTGCACGATGCCCTGCGCCGACTTTACGGGGTGGGTGCGGACACCTTCGAGAAGATCTTGGAAGGCCGGGATCTCGACTACGAGCACCTGGAGATCAAGGACGAGGCCAGCGTGATCGACGAAGACGAGGACGAAGAGGCCAGCGTGGTGAAGTTCGTGAACCAGATTATCCGGGAAGCGCTCGAACAGCGCGCCACCGATATTCACGTCGAGCCCCTGGCCGACAACCTGCGCATACGCTACCGGGTTGACGGGTTGCTGGTCGACATCGCCGTGCCGGAGAACATCAAGGCCCTGCAAGGCTCGGTGATCTCCCGCCTCAAGATCATGTCGCGGCTCGACATCGCGGAACGGCGCCTCCCGCAGGATGGCCGGATCAACCTCTCTTTCGAGGGCAATGCGATCGACGTGCGGGTTGCCACCGTGCCGACCGTGGAGGGAGAGAGCGTGAGCTTGCGTCTGTTGAACCAGCAGCGCTTCAACATCGGGATGCTTGCGATGGAGAAATCGATCCAGGACAAGATCGAGCGCCTCCTGAAACTTTCCAACGGCATCATTCTCGTGACGGGGCCGACCGGATCCGGCAAGTCGACCACTCTCTACTCGTTCCTGAGCAAAGTGAATGCGCCCGAGACGCGGATCGTGACGATCGAGGATCCGGTCGAGAACAAGCTTGATGGCGTAATGCAGATTGCCGTGAAATCGGAGATTGGACTGACCTTTGCGAACGGTCTGCGTTCAATCCTGCGGGCGGACCCGGACATCGTGATGATCGGTGAGATCCGTGACCTTGAGACGGCGGAAATTGCGATTCGCGCCTCCCTGACGGGGCACCTCGTGTTCAGCACCCTCCACACCAATGACGCCCTTGGCGGGATCAGCCGGCTGACCGATATGGGGGTGGAGCCCTTCCTTCTCTCGGCGGCGGTGCGGGCATTCCTCGCGCAGCGCCTGGTGCGGAGCCTGTGCGAGACGTGCCGGCGCCCGATATCGGTGACCGAAGAGGAGAAGCGGAAACTGGGAATCCCGGTGGCTCTCAGCGGCACGCCCTACGAGGCGGTGGGTTGCGATCACTGCCGCGGCACGGGCTTTCTGGGCCGGCTGGCTATTTTCGAGATCGTCCTTCTCACCACCCCGATGCAGGATCTGATCGCCCACGGGGCGCAGGCCAGCGAGATCAAGGCGCATGCGCATCGGGAGGGATATCTTCCGATGCGGGAGTATGGCTGGAAGAAGGTGATGGACGGCGTTACCACCATCGAAGAGGTGATTTCGGTGACAAGCTCCGACCTCGGTGGCGGGGACGAGTAGCACGGTGCGGAACTGAGCGACGGCTATGGCGTTATTCACTTACAAGGCTCTCTCGGGTGGGGCGGTCACAACGGGCGAGATTGATGCCCAGGACCGGCGCGAGGCGCTGCGTATTCTCGACCGCCGGGGATTGCAGCCAGTGAAACTCACCGAGTCGAGTGGTGGGGCGGCATCCGCCTCCAAGGTCAAGGCCAAGCCGGGAGAGGCGCCCCCGGCAGGGCGCAAGGCGGCCAAAGCGAAGCCAAATGTTGAGAGGGAGACCGTGGCTGCGCAAGCGAAGGAAATCCCGGAGGGTCCGGTCAAATTGAAGCGGTCCGACGTGGTTCTCTTCACCGAAGAGTTGAGCGACATGCTGTCGGCGGGCCTGCAACTGGAGCCCGCCCTGCGCGCCATGGAAAGCCGCCAGGAACTGGGTGCCCTGAAGATGGTTTCGATCAAGTTGCGCCAGATCGTGCGGGACGGCAACAGCTTCTCGGCGGCGCTACGCAAGGTGAGTCCCAGTTTCGGCCCGCTTTACTGCAGCCTTGCCGCGGCGGGGGAGGCCAGTGGCGCCCTCGACACCATCCTGCAGCGGCAGGCGCACTACCTGAGGATGTTGCAGGAGTTGCAGGGACGCATCACGCTGGCACTGATCTATCCGGCCTTTCTCATGTTTTCCGGGATCGTGGTGGCGGTGATTTTCGTGACGAAATTGATTCCGCAACTGACGACCCTGCTCGAGACGACGCCCGGGGCCAAGATGCCGATTGGTGCGGTGATCCTGATCGCCATGAGCGGATTCATCAAGAAGTGGTGGGCTGTGATGCTGTTACTGCTGGCGGCGGCGGCGGTCCTCTTCAAAGCGTGGAAGGATTCCGAGGCCAACAAGCCGCAGTGGGACCGCATCAAGTTGAAATTGCCGTTGTATGGGCGGGTGGTGGAGCAGCGCTTCTTTGTGCAGTTCCTGGAAACGATGGCGAACCTGGTGGGCAATGGCCTGCCGCTGCTGCGGTCTCTGGAGCTCACGCGGGACGCGACCCAGAACATCCACCATCAAAAACATCTCGACGACATGATCGAGATGGTTGGCGACGGGCGGGCTCTCTCGAAATCGATGATTCGCGTCGACATTTTCCCTCCCCTCCTCATCGACATGGTTGCGGTGGGGGAGCAGACCGGCAAGATCGACCAGGCCCTGCGGAGGGCCGCGCTTCGCTACGACAAGGAGCTCAACGGGGCCCTGCAACGGATCATGGCTCTCATCATGCCGGCCGTCCTGATCGTGATGGCGCTCCTGATCGGCACGATGGCCTACCTCATGATCACCGCGATTTTCCAGACGATCTCAAGCTTGAGCGGAAGGTGATTCCGGGAGCCGCGACGGCCCGTCGGCACTGCGGAGCACCCACAATTTCCGGCGCAGCGGTCGGCGCAGCCAGTCAGCCGCAGGTCTCTTCCGGGATCTCGATGCGCGGGAAGACGGGCTTGGGCTTGCCGGTCTGGTGGCCGGGGGGAAGGAGACCCCAGGCCAGATCGTCGGACCTGGCGGGGAGGAGATCATCGGCGCGGAGCTGCCCCGCGATCCTGGCGGAGGCGCCGGGAAGCACCGGGGAGAGCAGGACCGCGAGGTGCGCACACGACTCACAGAGGTGGGCGAGGACCGCCGCGAGGCGATCGGCCTGCGCTTCCTCCTTGGCGAGGGCCCACGGCTTGTTGCGCTCCGCGAAGCCATTGCAGTGCACGACGTGGGCGTTGAGGGCCTTGAGGGCGCCGGCCACATCGTAATCGTCCATGGCGGCATGGTAGGCGGCGCGGACGGCCTGGAGAGAGTCCCGGAGGGCGGCGCACTGGTCGTCGTCGTAGTGCGTTTCGGGCAATTGGCCATGGAGGAAGCGCTTCGTCATGTTGATGGAGCGGTTCAGGAGGTTCCCGAGATCGTTGGCGAGCTCGGTGTTGAAGAGCATGACGAGGCGCTCGGGATCGAAGTCGCTGTCCTTTCCGGTCACGATGTCGCGCACGAGGTAATAACGGAGGGCGTCGGCACCGAAGCGATCGGCGAGCTGGTCGGGATCGACGACATTGCCGAGGGACTTTGACATTTTTTCGCCGCGGATGTTCCACCAGCCGTGGACGAGGAGGGTGGGCATTTGCTCGTCGCGGAAGCCCATGGCGTGCAGCATGCAGGGCCAGTAAATGGAGTGGGCGGGAACGAGGATGTCCTTGCCGATGATGTGGGCCTGGGCGGGCCAGAGCGTTTCGAAGTCGGGAAGGCCGGCGCCGTCTTCTTTTCGGTATCCCGCGAAGGAGATATAATTGATGAGGGCGTCGAACCAGACATAGGTCACGAATTCCGGGTCGAAGGGGATTTCAATGCCCCAGTGCAGGCGCTCCCTGGGACGGGAGACGCAGAGGTCGGTATCGGAAGCGCGCTCGATGGCATTGAGGACTTCCGCGCGGCGAAAGTCCGGGAGGACCCCGAAGGCTCCGGTAGTCACGGCCTCCCTCAGCCACTCGGCGTGGTCGGAGAGTTTGAAGTACCAGTTCTCCTCCTCCAGCTCGAGGACCTCGCCCCATTCGGGCCCGAACTGGCCCTGTTCGTTGCGATCCTTTTCGGTGAGGTACTGCTCCTGGCGCACGGAGTAGAATCCACGATAGGGCTTTTTGTAGAGCTGGCCCTGCTCGTGGAGGCTGGTGAGGATGCGCTGGACGCACTGCTTGTGGCGGTCGTCGGTGGTTTCGGCCCAGCCGTCGTAGGCGAGGTCCAACTTCTTCCAGAGGGCGACAAACTTCCTGGTGTTGCGCTTGGCAAGGGTGGCGACGTTGACGTTCTCGCGGTCGGCGGTCTGCTGCATCTTTTGGCCGTGCTGGTCGACTCCGGTGAGGAAGTAGACCTGGTCGCCCCGCAGGCGGCGATAGCGCGCGATGACATCGCCGAGGACCTTCTCATAGGCGTGCCCGATGTGGGGCGCGCCGTTGGGATAATCAATGGCGGTGGTGATGAAAAACGTGTCCACGTTTTCGTTCTCAGTTCTTGATTCCGGGTTGCAGGTTGGGCGGTGAGGCGGCTTTGCTTATCAGAATTGCCGGCAGCCGGGAACCGCGAACCGGGAACGGCAGGAGGGAACTCGGGGGATCAGGCCTCGCGCGATGAATTCCCGCCCTCTTCCTGCACGATCTTCCCGCCCAGGGAAAGGATACGCGCCCTGCCCTTGGCGTCCTCGGCCTGGGCGATCTGGCCGTCCTGCACGTACATTTGTGAGAGGGACGTCCAAGCCAGCAGGTCGTTGGGCCGCAAGGTGGTGGCCTGCAGGCCGCAGCCGATGGCCTCCTTGATTTGGCCGGTCTTGAGGAGGGCCATACCGAGGGCGTGCCAGCCATCGAAGAAGGCGGGATCGATCTCGACGCTGCGGCGGTAGGCGGCGACGGCCGTTTCAAAATCTCCGACCGCGAGAGCGGCGTTTCCCCGGTCGAATTCGGCGGAGCAGTCCGGGGAGTCGGGGACAGGCATGAGAGGGTCTACCTGGTCGGGAGACGGAGGTCGGCCTTGGCGGAGCGTTGAGAGAGCCAGTTGTCGATCACCAGGTCGCGAGCCTGTTGGCGGGCCTGGTCCGCTTGGCGGTCGATGAGCGACTGGAGACCGGGGTTCTCGTAAACCTCCCGCTTTTCGAGGTAGACGAAGAAGGAGCGCTGCAGTTTTTGCTCCTTGTTGAGGAGGGTGTATTCCCGGTCTTCGGTGAGGACTTCCGAGAGGGCGTCGGGGTTGGTCTTGATGCAGAGCGTGAACTCGCTTTGGCGGGGACCGCCCTCGTTGCCCGGGGGCCGCTGGAGGTCTTGATGGGAAACGGGCTCGAGTTCGAGTTCCTTGGCGATTTCGTCGAACTTCTTGCCGGCCTTGAGGGCTTCCTGAACCGTGGCGTGATTTTCCTTGGCGGCCTTCTCCATGGCCTCCACAGCGGATCTATTGACGAGGTCGGCTCGGGCTTCCTGGCGGGCCTCTTCGTATCCGAGTTCCTTGGGGTCAATGACCTCGTCGAGCCGGAAGAGGAGCCACTGGTCGGTTCCGATTTTGCTCACCTCGCTGAAGGCGTGCATGGGCTCCTCCCCAAGATCGTGCTTGAAGATGAGTTCGGCCGCGGTGCCCGTAGCGTTCTGAAGCTCGCCGGTAAGCTCGGCGGGAAGTTGATCCTGCTCAAGGAGTTCCGTGGTCTTGACCTCGAAGCCGGCATCCTTGGCGAGATCCTCGAAGCCCATGCCCTCGGCGTCATCGAGCCGGTCCACCAGTTCATCGAGGGTGATCCCGAGATCGAGCACGGCCGCCTTTCTCTCCTCGGGGGTCAGGTCGGTATCCTTCGGGGCGTCGTCCTGCTTCTCATCTCCGGGCTCGGGTTTTTCCTCGGAGCCCTCCTTGGTGTCATCCTTTTCCGGCTCGGCCTCCGCCTCGGCCTTTTTATCGCCGGCCTCCGCCTCGGCCTTTTCCTTGCGGGCCTTCTTTTCCTTGTCGAGCGCGACGTAGTCGGGGCGGGCGAGGATATAAGTGAGACGGCGCTGGGACTTGGAGAGATACTTGCCGGTGTTTTCGTCCCAGTGCTTCTTGATGTCTTCCTCGGCTGGTTCCAGGCCTTCCTTGAACTGCGCCAGCGGGAAACTGACGAGTTTGTAGGAGACTTTTTGCGAATTGGCGAGGTAGCTGGCCAACACGGCTTCCCGCGAGGCGTCCACTCCGGCGCCCATGACCTCACTGAGCTTTTCCAGCGCCAGGATTTCGCTGATGACCTCGTTCATGTCCTTCACGGTCATGCCGAGCTTCGGGAGGCTCTTCTTGGTGAAGTCGTTGTAGGCGTCCTCATTGAAGGCGCCGTTCTCCCAGAACACGGTTTCCTTGAGGAACTGCTCCACATCGGCGGTGGATGCCGCCACCCCGAATTCCTTCATGGCCTGGTGGAGACTGACCCGATTGACGAGATAACTGCTCAACTGGTCATCGGTGAGCTGGGCGCGGCTCCAGGCAATGACGCCCATCCGCCGCAGGTAGGGATCGACGGCCTGGTAGCGGGGGGTGAAGAGGTCGCCGGCCAGTTCGCGCAGCATGCGGGCCGGATTGACTGCCATCCGATTGAATTCCAGCTGGGTGTAGCCCCGGCCGTGGGCATGGATGACCTTGGGCCCGGAGAGGAGACTTTGCTGGGAACTGCCAAAAAAGACGAGACCGACGAAAAGGAGAATCAGGACCACGAACATGAGGCCCGTGTATTTGCGAAACGTCTCGAGCATGGTGGGATGGAGTGGAGGTGGGGGCTGGCTCCCAAGGTGGCGCGGAAGAGCGCGTAGTAAAGCAGGGAGGGCCGGAGCTTCAAGACTCCACTCGGGGGAGGAAGGGTCCGTACAGAAGTAGAGGGGAGCTTACGCCCCCCTCTACAGAGTCCATCAACCTCAACACACTGTTACAGCGATGCGAAGCTGACAACTGCTGTTCACCCTTACATGAAAACTACAACTTACATTGTCGCTTTCATAAGAATGAGACCACTGGAGGGCGGAAATGTTCGAAGAACACAGTAATTTTTTCCGGTTTTTCTGTAAATCATTGAATTTCAGGCATGTAGACTTCTCAAAACTTATTAACATCCACTCACATTTGGCAATTTGAGGAATTGTGGGTGGAAATCACGGATTGCGCCGTGGGGGCAGGGGGCTAGCGTGCGGCATGAGACTGAGATTTGCCTGGGCGCTGGTGCCACTGTACTTGGGGATGATGTCGATGGGATGCGAAGGGGTGGAGAAGGCCGAGGGGAAGGGGAAGCCGAATCGGCTCGTGCACACGAAATCTCCCTATCTTCTGCAGCACGCCTACAACCCGGTGGACTGGTATCCGTGGGGCGAGGAAGCCTTTGCGAAGGCCCGCAAGGAGCACAAGCCGATCCTGTTGAGTGTGGGCTACTCGACGTGTCACTGGTGTCACGTGATGGAGCGGGAGTCCTTTGAGAACAAGGAGGTGGCGGAGTTTCTGAACAAGCATTTTGTGAGCATCAAGCTGGACCGGGAGGAGCGGCCGGATGTGGACCGGGTGTATATGACGGCGTTTATGGCGATGTTTGGGCAGGGCGGGGGGTGGCCCCTGAACATGTTCCTGACGCCGGAGCTGAAGCCGTTTTTCGGCGGGACCTACTTCCCGCCGGAGGATCGAGGTCCGCGACAGCCGGGATTTCTCAACGTGCTGAAGCAGTTGGAAGAAATGTGGAGCAAACGGAACGAGGAGATTGTTGGATCGGCCGACAGCATCCACAAGCGCCTTTCGGAGGTGACTGCGGAGAACCAGCAGTTGGTGGAAGGGAAGGAGAAGCTGACTGCGGCTCTGTTTAAAGGGGTTTCGGAGAAGTTCCTGGAGGGGGTGGACCGGGTCAACGGGGGGTGGGGGCGGAGCCGGAAGTTTCCGCAGCCATCGCACCTGCGTTTCCTGATGCGGCGCGGGGGAGAAAAAGAGAAGGAATTCGCCTTGATGACCTGCCGGAAAATGATGGAAGGAGGGATTCACGACCACCTTGGCGGAGGGTTTCATCGCTACACGGTGGATCCGGTGTGGCTGGTCCCGCACTTCGAGAAAATGCTCTACGACCAGGCCCAGCTCCTGGATGTATACATCGATGCGTGGCTGATCACGAAGGACGCGGAGTTTCGCAAGGCGGCGGTGGGGATCGCGGAGTACGTGCTGGACCAGTTGACCCACCAGGGGGGCGGCTTCTTCAGCGCGCAGGACGCCCAGAGCGAGGGAAAGGAGGGCAAGTTCTGGTGCTGGACGGAGAAGGAGCTGAAAGGACTGCTGGGCGAGGCCGAATTCAAGGCCGCGAAGCGCTGGTTCGGATTCACGGCGAAGGGCAACTTCGTCGATCACAGCGACCCGGACCACCTGAAGGACCAGAACGTGCTGTTTTTGGCGGAACCGAAGGGAAAGTGGAGCGAGGCGGAGAAGAAGGAACTGGCGGCGGCGATCGGGAAGATGCGGAAAGCCCGGAGCCTGCGGGGTCCACCTGCGACCGATGACAAGGTGTTGGCGTCGTGGAACGGGCTCATGATCGGCGGGATGGCGCGTGCCGGGCGCTGCCTTGGCGAGACGCGTTACCTGGAAGCCGCGAAGAAGGCGCACGGATTCGTGAAGGCCAAGCTGTGGGACGCGAAGAGCAAGACGCTCTACCACCGCTGGCGCGACGACGATGTCGACAAGAGCCAACAGGCGGAGAGCTACCTTTACCTGCTGCGTGGGACGCGGACGCTCTACGAGGCGACGCTGGACAAGGACTACCTCGTATTTGCGGTGGATCTTGCGGAGGCGGCGCGCAAGAAATTCTACGACGAGAAGAACGGCGGATTCTACGATGGGGAGAAGCGGGACGACCTGGTGATCCGACTGAAAGACGACTTTGATTCCGCGACGCCCACGCCGAGTTCGGTGGGGAGGATGGAGTTCGCGGTGCTGGCCGAGATCACGGACCGGAAGGACTTTCGCGAGGTGGCGGAGACATCGTTGCAGGTCGTGATCCCGACCCTGGAAGAGCGGCCCACCTCCCTCGCCGAATCCTTGATCGCGCTCGATTTCCTCGTCGAGAAACCGGCGCGGCTGGTCATTGTGGGTGGCCAGGGCAGGGAGGAGTTCCTGGTGGTGGCCTGGGGCGGTTACCGGCGCAACCTGCTGGTGATGAGCAATGAGGGCCCGGTCAGCGAGTTCACGGCCGGGTTGAAGGCGGCAGACGGCAAGACGACCGCCTACTATTGCGTGGGGCAGACCTGCCGGCTACCGGAGACCGACGCCCGGAAGGTGGCGAGTTGGCTGAAGGAAGATCCGGGCGCGGGGGCGGAGGGCGCGACGAAGGGAGAAATCAAAAAAGGGAAGCCGTAGGCGAGGCAGGCACGGGCCGCCCCCGGGTGGTCGGTCTGCCCAGGCCCTCAAATTCCGATCCTTCGGCGAGGGGTCCTCTTCTCACATCTTGCCGACCTACACTGGAACCTTGCCCCGTAGCACGGGGGGGTGTTGACTGGGCGGCGTGGCGGGGGAACGGCTGAGCATTTCGGAGTATGCCATGGCGTTGGCCCATGTGGCGTCGTTGCGCTCGGAGGATCCTTACCGGAAAGTGGGGGCAGCGGCCCTGGACTTCGACAACCGCGTGATCGGGACCGCTTACAACGGGCTGGCCCCGGGCTTTGATCCGCCCGAAGGCTTCTGGGACGAGCGGCAAAGCCGGCAAAAGTTTATGCTGCACGCCGAGATCAATCTTTGCAGCCTCTTTCGGCGCGGCGAGACGAAGCTGGTGGCGACCACGACCATGCCCTGCACTTCCTGCATGCAGACATTGTGCTCGTATGGAATCCGCGAGATTTACTACCGCGACATCTACCATGATTCCGATGCACCGGAGATCGCGGTCCTCTACGGAATCAAGTTGGAACGGGTGGACAGTTACCCGCTGAGCGAATTCGGAGAGCTGGTTCAGCCGTGAGAGAAGCGGGTGGCGGGAGGGGGTTCCCGGCGCCGCTTCCAAGCGCTACTCATCCTCCGCCAGGTCGCCGCCGTAGAAGCTCTTCACGTAGCCGAACTCGATCAGGGTGTCTTCCCATGAGGCGAGGACCTGGGGGCGGCGGAAGACCCTGCGCGCACTTGAACGCCAGCGTTCCGCCGCGTCGGTGTCATCGTCGAAGAAGGCGATCGCGGCGTTGGCGTAGTAGTAGAATGGGTTATCGTCGAGGTAGTCGTATTTTGCGGCCAGTTTGCGGGCCTCCCCGACTTGATTGAGTTTGAGTTTGCAAAGCAGGAACTTGAACTCGATGAGGCGGGCCATCGAAATGTTCTTGGGGTCCAACTTGGGGAGCAGCTTTTCAATCCGGTCGTGGCATTGCCGCCACTGGCCGGTCACGAAATCCATCTCGGCGAGATTGAAGAGAATATTGATGACCGGGCGCATCCGGCGCAGCCGTTCTTCGCCCCGCACGGCGGTGATGTCCTTCAGGTAAGCCTGTTGGAGTTCGAGGGCCTTCTGGAAGGCGGTGCGGGCGCCTTCAAAATTCCGGAACTCGACGTAGCAGGCGCCACGCAGGTTGAGAGCAGCGGGCCCCTGGTCGAAGAGCTTTTCGGCCTCTGCCAGTTCGTTGAGGGACTCGATGACGCGTTTCTGATTGAAGAGGCGGGAGGCCTCGTAGAGGTGCCCGCTGTATTTCTTCCGGACCTCTTCCTTGAGGTTCTCGTAGGCCATTTGCCATTCGGGGACGATGGCGTTTTCGTCCGGAGCGGGCACGATGTTCTTGGGATCGACATCCTGCGCCGGGAGAGGCGAGGTGGCGGCCAGGAGGACGGCGGACAGGAGAGAGAAGGTCTGGAAGTGCTTCATGGTGAATAGCTGGGGAAACTCTGCTATCTCAGGTTCTTCGAGGCCGCAAGTCAAGACCGGCATCCGTAGAGGCCGCGGAGGCGGATAAACTGTTCAACTTTCGGGGGAAGCCAGCGGGAGGGAAGGGATTCCGGGGCCTGCGCACGGATTGAGGTGGCCGAGGCGGGGTGGTCTCCATGGATGAAGTGGACGCGGAATCCGGGCTGGGGATCGGGTGGGGCACCGCGGTCGTGGACGATAAATTCGACGAGGTCGGCGAGATAATCGGGGCGCGTCCAGGTCTGGATGGCGGCCCACTGGTCGGCGCCCATCAGCCAGAAGAGGCGCGCCTCGGGGTAGACTTCGTGCATGGCTTCGGCCGTGATCCACGAGTAGGAGGGCGGGGGGAGGAGCATTTCGATCTCGCTGACAGCGGTCCACTCGAGGTCGTGCAGGGCGAGGTGCAACATTTCGAGGCGGTCTTCCTCGGAGGCGAAGGTGCCGTCCTCCTTGTGGGGTGACTGGCGGCAGGGGATGAAGAGCACGAGGTCGAGATCGAGGGCGCGGCGGGCGGTCTCGGCGACCTGCAGATGGCCGAGGTGAACCGGGTCGAAGCTTCCACCGAAAAGAGCGATGCGCTGGGGGAAGGCCATGGCACGTGGTCGGCGGGATCAGGCGACGGAGCGCCGCTCGATTTCGATTTCGCCGAGGATCTGGTCCTGCCACACCACGAACTGGTTGAGCTTCATGAGTTCGAGGAGCGCGAGGAAGGTCACGATGACTTCCGCCTTGGTGGTAGCGGAGGCAAAGAGGGCCTTGAAGCTCATGTTCTGGCCGGGTTGCAGCTCGGTGAGGAGAAACTCGATCTTGTCGTTCACGGTGAAGCGGTCATCGACAATATCACCGAGGTCGTGGGCCTCTTCGAATCGTTTCAGCACGCCCTGGAAAGCGCGGATGAGGTCGAAAATGGAGATTTCGGCAAGGGGGGCGGATTCGTGGTCGACCACCTGGGATTTTTCGGGGGCGTGAGCGAAGAGATTTTCCTGCTCGCGAGCCTTCTGGGCGAGGGCGCCGGCGGCGTCCTTGAACTTCTTGTACTCGATCAATTGGCGGATAAGTTCCCAGCGCGGATCGTCTTCTTCCGCATCGTCTTCGGGTGGTTGCACATTCCTGGGAAGAAGGGTGCGGCTCTTGATATACATCAGCTTGGAGGCCATCAGGACGAACTCGGAAGCGAGATCGATGTTGAGCAACTTGAAGCTCTGAATGTATTCGAGGTACTGCTTGGTGATGCGCTCGATCTTGATGTCGTAAATGTCGATCTCGGCCTTCGAGATCAGGTAGAGAAGCAGATCGAGAGGACCTTCGAAGATTTCAAGTCGGACTTTATAGTCGGCCGCGTCCACAGGCGGTTGCATAGGGCAGGGGCCGGGCCGGAGCGAGGTAAAAGGCGAGGGAGGATGCAGGCCCGAGGCGGAAGGGAACCCGGGCCGCGGACCGGCCGGAGCGGGTCCGGCGGGAGGGGCCGGCGGGAGGGGCCGGCCCCCGCCTCGGGCGGTCGAATGCGCCGGCTGGGTGGGCGTTTCTCCGCCCGATCCGGCGGCCAGAATGCGGGCCTGGGCAGAAATGCAGTTGGCAATTGGCGAGTCCGAGTCTAGAGAGTTCTTCCCGACCGATTCGCACCGATGGACCTCAGCCAAGAAAGACTCGACGAATTCCAGGGGCGGATGAGCAACTGGGTAGGAGGCCAGGGGCTGATTTTTCAGCTCACGCACGGCGGGAGTGTGCGTGGAGCGCATTCCTCGATAGGCGTTTGGCTGACGCGGATGGTCTTCCGTCTCGTAGTGCTTGCGGCGGTTGCGGCGCTATTTTTTTGGGTCTACCTGATGAAGCGGGCCGACCTCGGCTGGTTCCAGGCGGAATTGAACGAGCGCATTACCCTCGCGCTGGGGGTGGATGAGGCCACGGCGGGCGGTATCGAGCGGACGCGGGGCCACCTCGAGATATCGAAAATGGAACTGGTGGGCGGGGAGGAGTCCTTCTTCGACCAGGCCCACATTCGCGGACTGCGGACCAAGATGGGTCTTCTCGATGGTGTGCTCGTGGTTTGGAACGGAGGCGCGATCAGTATCGAGGAACTGCACCTGGAGTTGCGGGCCGGATCGGAGAGCGACGATCTTGGCGCCAAGATGTTTCAGGGCATTTTTCAAGAGTCGGAGCGCTTCAAGTTCTCCCGGGTGGAGGTGGACCATGCAACGATCCGGTGGGGATACTCCGGGGTAACGAGTGGGTCGATCGACGGTGCGCAGATCCGTAGCGGGCGTGATGGGGATGGTTGGCACCTGATCGTCACGGGCGGAACATTCAGCCAGAACTGGATCAAGCAACTTAAGATCGAGCGAATGGAGATCGCGATCCGACCGTCCGGGGTGGAGATCCTCGAGGCGAAACTGGCGGGTGGAACTGGGGAATTGAAGTTCACGGCCAAGGTTGAGGGACCTGCCTCCAGCCCGTCGCTGACGGGGAGTGGAACGATGCGGGCACTGCCGATCGATGCCTATCTTCCCGAGGACGTGCAAGCCTTCCTTGGGGCGACTCTGTCCGGAACCTTCGAGGTGGGAGGGTCTCCCTATGCCTCCAGTGGGGTGACGATGAATGCGGATATCACGCTCGAGGATGGCGATCAGGTAGAATTGCGCGACCGGCTACCGCTCTTCAAAGCCATCTCGGTGGTGGATCGGTTTCGCAGTTACAAGAATGTCCGTTTCACGAAAGGGCAATTCAAGCTCGAGACGGGCGGAGAAGTGGCCGTGATCACGGACATCTCGCTGCAAGCGAAGGACCTGATGAGAATCGAGGGGGAGTTTTTGTCACGCCGGCCGACGAAAGAAGAAATGGATGAAGCCCTCAGGCTCGAGAGAGGGGGAGCGGCCGTGCCGACGGTGAAGAGCGAGGAGGAGCCGGAGCCGGAGGCGGGTGGGGAGAAGCCCCAGGAACTGACCCTTCGGGAGGCGGCCAAGGCGGCTCGGGAAGAAGGGACGGAGGAAAGCACTCTCGATTCGCTCCTGATGAATGCGATCGTGCAGTCCAAGGAGAGAAAACGCTTTGAGAACGAAGCGCGTGCCCGGCAGGAGCGCGCCAGCGTTTTGGTGGGGTTGCTGAAGTTGGGCCTCAATGCCAAGGCGTTTGAACGCGCTCCGGAGCTGGTGGAGCTTTATCCGATCGCTCCGGAGGACGGCCTGCGTTGGCTGAGCCTGAAGCTGAAGGGCAACATTTTTCAGGCCGGGGTTTCGATGGCGGAGGAAATCTATACCCTGAGCGGAAGCGAGAAATAAAACCACTTTCAACGGGGCGTGGGGTGGAATCGGGGGGAATTCACGCTCTCCCACCGGCCAGGCCCAGGTCGCC
>CAUZKZ010000063.1:0-16891 GCA_963580345.1 Verrucomicrobiia bacterium
GGAAGTATAGTGCAGTCCGCGGAAATTCGAAAATTCCAAAACCCCAGAACCACTCTAAATCAACGCAAAATCAGGACTTCCAGAAGCTCCGACAGACCCTATGGGATGGCTGTGGTCCGAAAGGTCAAGCCGCGGCCCATTATCTCAGATGAGGTATTTGTGCGCCGCGCCTATGTCTCCATCGCGGGCCGCATCCCCACCGCCCAGGAGGCCGCCGCTTTCCTCGATCGCAAGGCTCCCAAGAAGCGGACCCAGTTGATCGAGAAGCTGGCGCATTCCCCGGGCTACGACAGTTCCGCCTTCAACTACTTCGCCGACCTCCTGCGGCTCCAGACCAGCCACGAACAGTACGGTCTCGGCTGGCACGTCTGGCTGCGCAAGTCCCTCGCCGAGGACAAGCCGTGGGACAAGCTCGTCATCGAGATGCTCTCGGCGAAAGGTCACGCCACCAAGAACCCGGCGGTGGGATACTATCTCCGCGACCGCGGGATGCTGCTCGATAACGTCAGCAACACTGTGCAGGTTTTTCTCGGGCACCAGATCGGCTGCGCCCAGTGCCACGACCACCCCTTCGATAAGTGGACCCAGATGGAGTACTACGAGTTGGCGGCCTTCAGTGGCGGAGTCCGTTACAACAGCCTGGAAGCGCGCCAGGCCACGGGCAAAGTCGTGGACATCATGAAGAAAAAGCACCCCGAGTTGGTGCGCGGCACCACGGGCAAGAACAAGCGCGCCCGCGGCAAGGCGCAACGGGAGGTTTACAAGAAGGCCACCCGAGAGGTGAAATACGTCTTCCGGGATTTCAAAAAGAACGAGATCACCGAGAACAATGGACAGAAGCTGAAGCTGCCCGATGACTACCAGTACGAGGATGCCGATCCCGGGGAAGAGATACCGCCTGCGACCCTCTTCGGACCAGACATCAAGGATGTAAAACCGGAGGAACGCCGGGAGGCCTTTGCGGACTGGGTGAGTTCCACCGAGAATCCCTACTTCACCAAAGTGATCGCGAACCGGCTCTGGGACCGCACCTTCGGGCACGGACTGGTCGACCCGATCGACGACTGGAACAGCAAGTCGGTGGGCTCCCATCCCGAGGTCCTGAACTACCTCGCGACAGTGATGCAGGGGGTGAACTTCCGCACCCGCGACTTTGAGCGCATCCTGTATCACACCAGGCTCTTCCAGCGGGAGGTCGCGCCGCAGGAGGCCCCCCCGGGCACCGACTACTATTTCGCAGGCCCGCAACTGCGGCGGCTCTCCGCGGAGGAACTCTACGATTCGTTTACTGTCCTCGCCTTTGGGAACACGGACGACAACATCAATACCGCCCTGGAGGAGCGGTGGAAGGAGCACCAGAAGGGCATCCGCAACCTGCTCGCCCTCCCGGCCCCGCAACTCCTCAAGGCCGGCAAGGAGGCCAAAGCTGCCGAGGAGATGAGGCGGGAGTTCCAACGAAAAAGAAGGGCGCTCAAGACCGCGGTGCAAAAGGCGATGCGGGCCGGCGACCAGGAAGAGGTGGCGCGCCTCCGGAAGCGCCAGCGCTCGCTGCGCGACGAGGCCGACGCCAGGGGCGAGAACATGACCGGCGTGATGGGGATGGCCATGAACCGCTACCCCGGCCGCAAGGCCCGGGCCGAGCACAACATGCGCGCCTCCGAACATCCCACCCCCTTCAAGGGAAATCACATCGTGCGGCAATTCGGCGGTTCGGACCGCAACACCACCGAGGCCGCGCACACCCACGCCTCCGTCCCGCAGGCCCTGACCCTGCTCAACGGCGACGTCGCCAAAAGCGCCCAGAACCGGAAATCCAAGATCTTCGAGGCCCTCGCCGAGATCACGAATCCCGAAATGCGGCTCGAGTACCTCTTCCTCGCCTTCTACGCCAGCCGGCCCACCGCGGAAGAGAAGGAGGAATTCCTTCCGCTGGCGCAGGACGCCAAGGACATCTTCACGCTGGCCCGCGCCATGTTGACTTCCAAGCGTTTCCTCTTCGTCCAGTAGCCGGCCCGCACCCATCACCAATATTTTTCGATCGACATGTCCGAGCTCAACCGACTGGACGAACTGACCCGGCGGTCCTTCATGGCCACCAACGCCAAGGCCTGCCTGGGGGTCACGATTGCGGGCCCGGCCCGGAACTTCTTCTCGCCGGCGGCCTTCGCGGCCGATCCCGGCGCCATGGCGGCGGGCGGCGGCAAGGCCAAGAGTGTCATCTACCTCTTCATGTCGGGCGGGATGACCCACCTCGACACCTTCGACCCGAAGCCCAAGGCACCCGCGGAGGTGCGCGGGCCCACCGAGTCCATCAAGACCGTGGCGGACGGAATCCAGCTCGCTCACCACTTTCCGGATCTCGCCGCCCAGGCCGACAAGATCGCCTTGATCCGCTCCATGACCTCCACGCAGGGCGCGCACGGCCCGGGCCGCTACTTCATGCGGACCGGCTATACGCAGCGGGCCTCCATCGTGCACCCTTCCGCCGGGGCTTGGGTCACGCGGCTGACGCAGCGCGTCAACCACACGCTGCCACCCTTTGTGACGGTGAGCACCGGCAACGAGCACCCCGGCGCGGGGTTTTTCGAGCCCCAGTACGCTCCCCTCCCGGTCGGCGACCCCGACGCCGGGCTCCAAAACGTAAGCCGCCTGAGCCACATCACGGAAGAGCAGTTCAACAAGCAACTGGCGCTACGCAAGCTGCTCGACAAGCAATTCGAGGAGCGCTTTCACCAGGGCCAGAAGAACGTGCGGGCCTACAATCAGGTCTTCGAAGAAGCCGTGAAGCTGATGAACAGCAAGGACCTCGAGGCCTTTGACATCCGCGAGGAGCCGCCCAAGGTGCACGAGGCCTACGGAGACGACAGCTTTGCGAAAGGCGTCCTCCTGGCCCGGCGCCTCGTGGAGCACGGGGTGCGCTTCATCGATGTCGAGTTCGGCGGCTTCGACTGGCACAACGACAACTTCAGCCAGGCCGAGCAGAAGCTACCCGTCCTCGACCAGGCTCTGGCCGCCCTTCTGGCCGACCTGGAGTCCCGCGGCCTGCTCGAAAGCACTCTTGTGGTGGTGGCCACCGAGTTCGGGCGCACCCCGAAGATCGTCCAGGAGCGTTCCGGCCGGAACCACTTCCCAAAGGCCTTCTCCTGCCTCCTCGCGGGAGGCGGGATCAAAGGAGGCCAAGTCTGGGGCAAGACGGACGAAACCGGATCGAACGTGACCGAGAACAAGGTGACGGGTCCCGGCTTCAACGCCACGATCGGATTCGCAGCGGGCGCGCCTCACGCTCTTCCCGTCATGTCGCCCAGCCGCCGACCCTTCAAGATGGGAGGACGGGATGGAGAGCCGCTGACGAAGTTGTTCTAACGCCATCACACCACGAGCCAGAGCAGCGAGCAGAGCGCCAGGCCGACCAGTGAGATCACGGTCAGGATGGGAGTCCAGGTGAGGAGGGTTTCGCGTTCGGTCATGCCAAAGTAGCGGTTGACGATCCAAAATCCGCTGTCGTTGACGTGCCCGAATCCGGTGGCGCCTGCCGCGATGGCGATGGTGACGAGCGCAAGCTGTGGCGTGGAGTACTCCCCCGCGGCAAGAAAGGGGCCGATCAAGGCCGCCCCCGTCACCATCGCAACGGTTGCGGATCCCTGGGCCACCCGGATGATGGTGGTGAGAATCCAGGCGAGGAGCAGGGGACCGAAGCCCGAGTCGCCCAGAACCGCGGCAAGGGCGTCTCCCACCCTGGTGGAAATCAGCATTTGCTTGTACACCCCGCCGGCGCCGGTGATCAGGATAATGATTCCGGCGGGCCCGAGGGACTTCGTCGCCAGCTCCATGAGGGCGTTGCCCCGCACTCCCCTCCGGATGGCCAGCACGTACATCGCGGCGCAAGTCCCAATCAGGAGCGCCATGATCGGATGCCCCAGGAGCAGCAGAATCTGCAAGGGCATCGGGGCCTCCCGCTTCAGATCCGCGAGGCGGGAATCGAAGGCTTCCTTCTTCGATTGCCCGTCAGCCAAGACGAGGTCCTCGCCAATCCCCGCCGCGATGGAACTCTCCACGATCGATCCGATCACAATGAGAAGGATGGGACCGCCAAGGATCAGCAGGATGGTCCAAATCGATGGCAGACCCAGTGCGCGATTCGGGGAGAGGTCCGCCTCCAGCGCTTCTTCCGCCTCGGCACTGGGCGGATCGATGTGGAAAGCGTTCCCCAGTTTGCGGCAGATGGGAATGGTGATCAGGGCGGTGGGCAAGCCGACGAGAATGCCCCAGAGAATCGCGTATCCGAGCGGGACCCCGAGCGCGAAGGCGACGAAGGTCGGCCCCGGAGTGGGGGGAACGAAGGCGTGCGTGACCGCCATTCCGGCGAGGAGCGGCAAAGCGAAGACGAGCACGGATTTTCCGCTCTTTCGTGCCAGGGCGTAAATGATGGGGGCCAGGATCACGACGCCCACGTCGAGAAAGACCGGGATCGAAATCAGGAAGCCCGTCAGGAGCATGGCCCAGTTGGCGCGCTTTGCTCCAAAGACCTTCAACATCCCATTGGCGAGGCTTTGCGCCCCGCCGGAGTGCTCGATCATTTGTCCGAAAATCGCCCCAAGGCCGATGATGGTCGCGATGAAGCCCAGCGCGCCGCCCATTCCCTTCTTGATCGTGTCACCGACGTCGGTGAGAGACATGGTCCCGGAGGCGATCCCCACAAAGATCGCCGCCAGCAGGAGAGTCACGAAGGCCTGGATCCTGAACTTCAGGATCAGCACGAGGATGAGCACAATGGAGAGGACCAGGACCGAGACCAGGCGAACGGTATCGAATTCGGGCTCCGCGGCGACGGCCGCTAAATAGGTGAATGCGTTGATGCCCATGGCGATTGCGGAGGGTGAGAGAGAACCCTGCCGCACCGCAAGGGGGAAAAGCAACAATCCCGCCTGGCCCGGGGCGGCGCCGTGACAAACGCGGCCCCACCGCGAACAAGTGCAACGTCGCAGAAATACCCAACCAGTCCGGCCTCACTGCGCCACACCTCGGAAACTGGAACCTCTGTCCAGGGTGAAGCGGCGCCTTGCTCTCCAGGCGAAGTCCCTTCAGGGCTGTGGCAAGAGAACCGTCTTGGAGTAACGATACGAGTTCTTGGCCAGATACTCCTCCAACTTGGTCTGGGTGAATTGGGCCTTCCGGAGGGTCGTGATCGCGTTGTCGGTCAGAACCGAAACGGTGACGTCCACTGCGACGATGCGCCCGCGGGCGTAGTCCTCCTTATCGCTTCCATCCGCCTTGATCCCTTTCCCCGTCAGGCGGAACTCCTTGACGGCCGCCTGGGCCTGCGAGGTGGAAAGAATGGGCACGCGCGCGAGTTTCCTCTCCAGGGTGTTATTCTCCTGGACCTCGGTGTACTCGATGAGAAACACGATGCTCATTTCGAAGATGTTCTCACAGACAAAGTTCCTGGATTTGTCGATGTGGTTTTCATAGGGCCGGAAGGCCTTCTCCAGATCCTCCTTTGCCAGCAGGTCCGCGAACGTGCCTTCCCCGGGGATATCGGGATTATTCTTGAGTTCCGGATCGACCAAAATCCGGTAAAGGGCAAACACGTCGTAGGGAGTGCCGTCCTTGTCCGTGATGGGGTCCTTGTAGAAGAGGCGGTACCCTACCGCGGAGACGTCGCCGCCCAGGTCGGCCGCGCTTCCGACCTTGCCGTCGTAGCGGTCGGTGGCGGCCGTGAAGAAAACGAGCCGGGCCGCGTTGGGGCTCTTGGTGTCCTGCGGTCCCGGGGCATCCCCTTCGCTTTCGGCATAAAACCACTCGAAGCCGTTGCCGCCGCGCACGACCATCGACTCAAAGTCGCGGCTGATCTGATCGAGGGCGGCCTTGGCTTGGCGGGCCGCCCGCACCTTGTTACGACTGATGCGCCAACCGTCAAGAGCCACCCCGGTGACGGTAATGAGCATGGTGAGGAGGAGGACCGTGATCCCCATCGCCACCATCAATTCGGCGAGGGTGAATCCACGGCGCTTGAGGCTGAGAGCAATTGTCATTGGTCGAAGGGGAATTAGCGTCGCACGCCGAGGTTGCGGGAAAAGAGGGGCTTCCCGAGGTTGTCGGGCCCATCGTTGGCGGCGTCGTCGAGATCGAGCTCGTTGATGTATTCGATATTATTGCTTCGCAGGGCGTAGATCACGGCGTTAAAGGCGATGACTGCCTCCGGGTACTTGTCGGCGCTGGTGATTTCCTCGCCTGCGGGGTCGTGGGGATCCTTGATCTTGCCGTGCTCTCCCTCCGTCAATTCGCCACCTTCGAAAACGAGCTGGGTCATGCGCACGTAGTAGACCTGGCCTTCCACCGCAGCCAAATCCTTCTCGAGATCCGGGTCGGAATCGCCCTTGCGGCGCACGGCGGGCTGCAGGACGAAGTCGATGCCGGACTTCCCGGGATTGGCGTCACCGCTTTGGTAAGCTTCGAGGCTTCCGTCGGTTCGAATATCGGTCGGGTCCCCGCGGTAGTTGTAGAGCAGGATCGCCTTCTCGGGCTTCCCCGAGTTCTGGATCCAGTCGAAGGCCTTCTCGAAGGAAGAAGTGGAATTCTTGTCGGTTCCCTCACGGAGGATCTGCAATTCGCGCTTGAGAGCGGTTTGGAGGCGGTCCGCATCCTGTGCGCTGAGGGAGCGCCGGATACTCTGCGAGGCGGGGCCAAAGACCGCGAGAAAGGTGGTGAGGAGAACCGCGACAACGCCAATCGCGATGACGGTCTCCATCAAGGTGAAGCCGCGAGCGGCCTTGGTCATCGGGGAGTTCATTGCTCGTCGATCTGTTTGGGATCCCGGTAAAGGGAGGTGCGGCCGTTGCGCCAGATGACGAAGCCGGCCTTGTTGTTTTTGCGCATGAGGGGCTCGCTGGCATCCTTGGGCCGGGCTCCGCCGACCAGGATTACAGACGCGCCGGATTTCGCGTCTTGCTGCTCATTGACACAGACGCCCTCGGCATTGAATTCGTAATAGTAGCATTCCTTGGACTGTTGGGAGCCCGGCAGGGCGATATTCATCTCGCTCCAGCTGCCCACCCCGGCGCGCTGCGAGGCTTCCTGACTCTCCTCGGCGCTGAAATACACCCCGGCCGGCAGCGGCGTGCCACGCGTGATGACGTTCCACTGATCGTTGAGAACGGCTCCGTTGGGATCGGTCTCGAGCGCCGCCACGCACATATAGGTGAGGTAGCGGTTACGGTCCAGGCTGTCGTTGTCGTCGAGATTCTTGTGAATCAGGAGGCGAGCCCGCGTCCCGCGGCCCACCGCGGCGCTACGGGCTTCGTCGAAGAGGGCCTCCGTCACGGAGACCGCGGTGGTGGTGGCCTGTCCGCCGCTGATGTTCTGGATGCCGACCGCCGCGACCGAAAGCAGGATCGCGATGACGGCCATGACGGCCATAATTTCGACCAGGGTGAATCCGGATCGACGGGCCCTTGGGCTGGGAGGTGGCAGGTTGGCGAGCACGGTGGGGTCCTCAGGAGTTTCTGTTCGTAACCATAGGTGGAGTGGGCGTCAATTCAAGGTTTTGTATCCACATTGTAATTTCATCGGCAGGAAGTTGCCTTTTCTGTCCCTTCCTCCCGGTCTGGGCGCATTGTGGCCCCCGGTTTCGCTCCTGAGGCCTTCAGACGCAGTATTTCCTGGCCTTCAGGGACCTGCTCACGGCGCGGCGCAATCCGCTCGGCCCCTCCCGGGGTGCATGCGATCCCGGCCAGCGAGCCCATGAAACGCGCTTTCCCATCCGCCGGGGGCAAAAATTTTGGCCTTTCCAAGTGTCAACTGGCAAAGGATGGGGCAGGTTGGGTCGAATATCCCCGAAATCCCCGCGTCCAACCAACCATGAAGCGCCTCGTTCTTCTATCTCTGGCCGCCCTCGCGGCGGTCTTCCTCCTTAGTTCCTGCGTGTACGATTCATTGTACACGGGATATTCCGGCTCGAGCTATTACGCCGGCGACTACGGCTACAGTGGCGGTTTCTCCAACGGGATCTACAGTGATTTCTACCTCGGGTTCCACAACGACTACTACCGCTACCGCCACACGCGTTGCTCCCATTGCAATCGCTACCCCTGCCGAGGAGGCCACGTCGCGCGGTATTACACCTACCACCGGAACTACCGCAGTCCGCTCCATGGGCGCGCCCGACAAAATCACAACGCCGGGCGCGGCTCCCACGGGACCCGCGGCGGAAACCGTTTCCAGCGCATTCAAGCCTCGCCTCGCTACCGAGACTCGGGCCGCGGATCCGGCACCCGCCGTTCCTACCGCCAGACTCATACCGGCAACAACATCGGCCATTTTGGCAGGTTTCGGGAGCCCACCGGAAACAGTGGCCAGCGTACCCAGCGTAACCGTTCCAACGCGGCGCCACGATCCAACCCGAGGACCTTCCGAAATGCCTCTCCCCCGCGATCCACTCCCCGCCTCTCCCCCCCACCGACACGTGGAGGCGGGAATCGATCCCGGGGAGCGCGGCCGGATCCGCGGAGCGTGGCGGTCGCTCGGCCCAACCCCAGGCCCGCGCCGGGTTCCGGTCGGGCCGAAGGCCGGGGCCGGTCGGGAAGATCTCAGACCACGGTCGTCAAGCACAGTCCTCCTCCCACCACGACCAAGACTGCCCGGAATGCGATGCGGACCCGCAGTTCGGGTCGGAACTTGGGAAGGTCGTCTTCCGGGGGTCGATCCGGCTCGCGGGGAAATTCGGCGCGCCACGTCAAGAGACGGTAAAATCGCCGGGAGGCCCCGCGGATTGCTCATCCCCCTTTCCAGCCGTGACGCCCTCACGCCGCGCCCGGGAGCGCTGCAGGTCGCCAAGACTCACGGGGCTCCGGAGGAGACGGCGGGCGTAGAGCCAACCAACCAGGCCGCCCCCGAAGTGGTAGATGTGCCCGATCCCAAAGAGGGAACTCAACCCCGCTTTCTGCACCAGCCAGGTCCCGATTGAACTGAGGACCGGCACCCCGAGACCCGGGGTGATGGCGAAGAGAATCAGGGTGGCGAGGAGGAGTCCGCGTCCAAGGTTTTTTCCGGAAAGCGGGAGAGGCCACATGCGGGAATCCGGGGAGAGACTGGTAAGAGCCAGGAGGAGCGCCATCGCTCCAGCCGAAGCGCCTATGAGGGGGCCATTGGGCCGCTCACCTTCAATCCCGATGGGCAGACTGGGGTGCAACAGCAAATGCAACACGGTTCCGACCAACACCCCCCCGAAGAAAATCCTGAGGAAGGACCGGCCACCGAGAATGTGGAGCACGCGCCCGCCCGTCAGGTAGATCACGCTGCAATTCAGTATCAAGTGCACCCACGTCCCGTGCAGGAAAGGATGCGTCACGACTTGCCAGACCCTGCCTCCCAGGATTCCGGGGCGGCTGAGCCCAAGTGCGTCGTAGAGCCCGCGATCATAGAGGCTCGCCACCCCACCGAATCCCACCACCGCCAAATGTCCGGCAACAAGGACCACACACAGCACGCTGAGCATGTCCCAACCCGGCCGGTGAAGGCGGACGCGAGGAAACAGCGAAGGGCGCGTCATGAGCTCTGGAGGTGTCCATTGAGAGCTCGCAGCAAGGTCCCCCCGAGCTCTGAATCAAGTGGTTGAGACAGTATCGCCGCGATTCCGCTCAATAAAGGCAAAAGGCCTCCGGCGTCGCGGGACGCTTTCCCGGGGCGGGTTTGGCCTGCGTTTCCCGGGGGGGCCGAAACATCCGCTCCTCAGCTTTCTCCCTTGGCCCGCGGCTCCCCACTGACGCGGTCGGTGCCGGGGCTCGTCACGAACGGCCCCCCTTCCAGGGGAGCCACGCCACTGAAAGCCACGTCCGGCATTTCGCTGGGCTTTCCGGCAAGTGGGAATTCCTTGCGCAGCGGATAGTACGGATACCCCTCCCACATCAGGATACGTTTCAAGTTGGGGTGGTCCGAAAACCGGATGCCCATCATATCGAAGACCTCCCGCTCGTGCCAATTCGCAGTCTTCCAGAGGTCCACCACACTGGGCACCTCTTCTTCCTCGCCGACTTCCGCCTTGATCCGCAAGTGCTTGCGGTCGTCGACGGTGGCGAGTTCGTAGACCACCTCGAAGCGCGGATCTTCCCCCATGTTGTCCACGCTGCAAATATCTAACAGGAAATTGTATCCCAACTCATTGTGGCAGAACTCCATCAGCTCTTTCAACGCCTCGAGCTTCACCACGATGGTGTGTTCGCCCCGGAACTCGTCCGTCTTCCTTAGTTTCGAGCGCCCGAACTCCTTGCGGAGTCGCTTCACGTCATCCGCCGCCGTCATGCCTTCGCTTCCTGGAGATGCGCGATCTGCTCTTCGATGGGGTGCTCGCCGTCGATGATCCGCTGCAGCTTCATGAGCCCTTCGAGGAGGGCCTCGGGGCGCGGCGGGCAGCCGGAAATGTAGACATCGACCGGCAGGAGCTGATCGATGCCCTGCAAGACCGCATAGCTGCGGTACATCCCTCCGCTCGAGGCGCACGCCCCCATCGCAATACACCATTTCGGCTCCGGCATCTGCTCCCAGATCCGCCTCACCGCCAGCGCCATCTTGTAGGTCACGGTGCCTGCCACGATCATCACGTCCGCCTGGCGGGGCGAAAAACGCATCACCTCCGCTCCGAAGCGCGAAATGTCGAAGCGGGACGCCCCCGTCGCCATCAGCTCGATCGCGCAGCACGCCAGCCCCATTGGCATCGGCCACAGCGAATTCTTGCGCATCCAGTTGATGGCCGAGTCGAGCCGCGTAAAGATGATATTGCCTTCGATCTTGGAATCGTAGGCAGCGTGCGAGGGCGGCCCCCCGGCGGTAATTTCAGCGCTCACTGCGGGAACCTTACCGCGCTATGGGCTCTACTCAAGCGAGCTTGTGAAAAATTTCACAAGCTGCCGGCCCGGCGGGGGGTGGGGCCGGGAGAAGAGGAGCGACCCCCTCCCAAACCAGCGTCCGACACGGTTCCAAAAGGAATCCGCGCCGGACGCATGGGGGTTGGGGATGGAGCTGTCTCAGCGCGCGTTGCTGTAACGTGACCGTGCCGGGTGGGGCTTGGGGGTAGTTGGCGCGTCTGGTGTCACGGTGTTGATGGCGTGGGGTTTGAGGGGGAATACAGGCAGGCTCGGTGCTAATCGGTGCGGGTGCTCCTGCCTGCCAGCTCTCGACGATCCGACCCTCGCACTATGCAGCGAATCGGCGAGAATTCCCGGCGGGAAGCGCTCGATTTCGGGGGGATCGGGGAGTAATAAGCCGTGTGCTTCTCTTTTCTACCGGGTCTCCCGAGACCGACCTGAGCGACGACGACCTCCGCGCCGGGCTGTCGTCCGCCCTCGACCAACTCGGTGAACGCCGCAAGGTCCTGGCCGTCCCGCCCGACTTCACGCGCTTCTACAGCAAGTCGGGGGTGCTCGCCTGCGCTGCCGCCGACTATTACCGGGATTCGCTCGTCGATGTCCTCCCCGCCCTCGGGACCCATTTTGAGATGAGCGACGAGCAGCTGGAGCGCATGTACCCGACCGTTCCCAGGGATCTCATCCGCCCCCATCGCTGGCGCGAAGATGTCGTCACGGTCGGCGAGGTTCCGGCCGACTTCGTGGCGGAAGTCACGGAAGGGATCTGGAAAGAGCCTTGGCCCGCCCAGCTAAACAAGCTGGTGTGGGAGGGGGGCCACGACCTCATCCTTTCCATCGGCCAGGCCGTGCCGCACGAGGTCATCGGCGTGGCGAACGGAAACAAGAATCTCTTCGTCGGGACCGGCGGGCAGGAGGGGATCAACGAGAGCCATTACCTCGGCGCCGTGTATGGAACGGAACGGATGATGGGCCGGGCCGATACCTGCCTGCGGCGAATCCTGAACTATGCCGAGGACCACTTCTGCGCTCACCTTCCCATCATTTACGCCCAGACCGTGATCGGTTCCAACTCGAACGGAGAACTCGTGACACGCGGACTCTTCGTCGGGGACCGCGATGCCTTTGAAAAGGCCGCGGAACTCGCAGTGGAAGTCAACTTCAACCAGCTCGACGAAGCGCTTTCCAAGGTCGTGGTGCGCATGGATCCGGACGAGTTCCAGAGCACCTGGATCGGCAACAAGGGCATCTACCGCACCCGCATGGCCATCGCGGACGGGGGGGAACTCATCGTCATCGCTCCGGGGGTGCGAACCTTCGGCGAAGATCCCGAGATCGACGCCATGATCCGCAAGTACGGCTACCGAACCACCGCGGAAGTGATGCGCTTGGTGGACGAGAACGAAGATTTGCGGAACAATCTCGGTGCCGCCGCGCACCTCATTCACGGGTCGCCGGAAGGGCGCTTCAAGGTCACCTACTGCCCCGGTCACCTCACCCGGAAGCAGATCGAGGACGTCGGTTACGAGTACGGCGATCTCGAGGAAGCCATCGCACGCTACGATCCGGAAAACTGCAGGGACGGATGGAACACCACCGCGGACGGCGAACGTTTCTACTATATCGGCAATCCCGCCATGGGCCTCTGGGCCGCCAGGAGCCGCTTGGGCTGATCCGCCCGGCGCCACGAACAATCACGCCATGGGATTCTATTCCGATGTGCTCTTTCCGGGGGCCTACGACTTCCTGATAGGGCTCATCAAGCTCGACGACGAGCGGCGCGAATCCCTGCGACAGGTCCGTGGCTGTATCCTGGAGATTGGGATTGGAACTGGCTTGAACCTTCCCCTCTATCCCGAAGAAATCCAACGCATCTGCGCGATCGATCCCAGTCCCGGGATGCTGAAGAAGCTTGCCCGGAAACTCCCCAAGTGCCGCGTGCAGGTCGAGGCGCAATGCGCCGGCGCCGAGAACCTGCCCTACCCCGACGATTCCTTCGATACGGTGGTCAGCACCTTGGTCCTGTGCTCGGTGCCGGACCGGGTGGGCTCCCTTGCCGAGGTGCGACGCGTCCTCCGCCCCGACGGCCGCTTCGTCTTCCTCGAACACGGACTCAGCCCCGACGAAAAGGTCGCCAAATGGCAACGCCGCCTGAACTGCATCCAAAGGCGTTTTGCAGTCGGATGTCTTCTCGACGTCCCGGTGCGATCGGACCTGGAGTCAGCCGGCTTCCGCTTTGAACACCTCAAGGAGTCCTACCTGGAGAAGGGACCCAAGACCCACACCTACTTTTACGAGGGCATCGCCACGCCCCTCCCCTGAGAGTCACGCTAGCCAGGCCAGGAACTCGACGTTTCCGTCCGCTCCCGTGATGGGCGATGCGATCACGCCGCGCCACTCCCGCCGCAGGTCTCCGGTGACAAAGGCCCGGATGCTCTCCACCGCCTTGTCCCGCAACCCCGGTTCACGCACGATCCCGCCTTTCCCGACTTCGCCTTTCGAGAGCTCAAACTGCGGCTTGATGAGGCACACGACCGACCCGCCCTCGCGCAGGACGCCAAAGGCCGCGGGCAGGACCTTGGTGAGCGAAATGAAGGAAAGGTCCATCACGACCAGGTCGACCCGCTCACCGAGATCGGCCTCCACGAGATTCCGCGCATTGAATTTCTCCTTCGAGACGACCCGCGGGTCCTGCCGGAGCTTCCACGCCAGTTGATTGGTGCCCACGTCGACCGCGTGCACCCGCTGCGCCCCCCGCTGCAGCAGGCAGTCGGTAAACCCGCCGGTCGAAGCGCCGAGGTCGAGGCACACCAGTCCCGACGGATCGATCTCGAAGGCATCCAGCGCTCCCTCCAGTTTCAGGCCGCCGCGACCCACGAACCTCGGCCGCTGCACGACGGTTAGCTCCGCCTCCAGGGGCAGCTTCGTGCTCGGCTTGGCAACCCGTTCCGTGCCGTAGCGGACCTCCCCCGCCATGATGAGGCGCTTGGCCTGCTCGCGCGAATCGCAGAGCCCGCGTGCCACCAGCAGAGCGTCGGCCCGTTCCGTCACCGCCATGGCACTAAACCCTCAGCCCGCGGCGCGGATCGAGGCCGTCACCTCCGCCCCGTTCACCGCATTGATCAACTGGCGGAGCCGGCCGAAATCGCGGCGCCGGTGCCGGAAGATGAGACGCGAGAGGCTGCTCAACTCGGGCTCATCGTCCTCCTCCTCCAGCGCCTCCTGCTGCTTCATGGCTCCGGCCTTCACGATGTCCGCGAAGTCCTCGTTCAATTTGGTCACCGCCTCCTCGGTGAGCTGGGAGTTGAGCCGGATGATGATCTTGTCGCCCACGTAGCGATAGGAATGGAAGATGCGGTAGAAGCCCACCACCTCTTCGATCGCTTCTTCCAGGTCGTCCGTCACCTTGAAGAGCGCGAAGTCGCTCTCCGATATCATCCCCAGGCGGCCAAGGTGTTCGTCGATGAACTGCTTCCAAAATTTCCAGTACTTCCCGCCTGCTGCATCGAGGAGAACCACCGGGTAAATGGAGGCCTTGCCGGTCTGGATGAGGGTGAGGGCTTCAAAGACTTCGTCCATTGTCCCGAATCCGCCCGGCAGCCCGACCGCCGCATCGGCCTCCTTCACGAAGGAAAGCTTCCGGGTGAAGAAGTAGTTGAAGTGAATCAGCTTCGGATCGCCCGCAATGAACTCGTTGGCGGCGGCCTCGAAGGGCAATGAAATGTTCAGCCCGAAGCTGTCGTCCCGGCCCGCTCCCTCGTTACCGGCCGCCATGATGCCCGGGCCCGCTCCCGTGATGGTCATGAAGCCCTCCTCTCTCATGCGATGCGCAAACTTGACCGCGGTCTGGTACTCCGCATCGTCCGGATCGGCCCGGGCCGATCCAAAGACCGTGACCTTGCGGCAGTTCCGGTAGGGATGGAAGACCTCGTTGGATTCCCGCATCTCCTTCAGGGCCCGGTTCATGAGCTTGAAATCGCCTTCCGTCACCGCCCCACGGGATATCCGCACCGCCGAGATCATCATCTCGGCCAGGAGGCAGGGATCCGGGACCCCGTGGGTCGACTGCGCCAGTTCCATGATGCGGTCGTCGAGTTCCTTCTCCCCGGTCGATCCCACATACGCGCAGGACATCCCGGGGACCATTCCGCCCGTGAAGTCTCTCTCCTGGGGAATTTTCGTCGGCTGTACATGCTGACTCATGGATGCAGTATCCCAGCAACGTGTTAGAATGGCAACCGCCGGGATGCGCGAGGCGCGCTATTCCATCGTCCATGCCGGTCACCCGCTGCCCGTAGCGCACCGAATCCTGACCACTGAAACCTTGCATCCCCCCAGGCCGCCTACCACCCTTTCGCCGTGCCTCGCCCCAAGACAGACGACCTTCGCATCGCCGGGATCGATCCCCTCATTTCCCCTGCGGTGCTGTCCTACTACCTTCCCATTACCAACGGCGCCGCCGACCTGGTGGCCGGTGCTCGCCGGCAGGCGGAGGCCATCCTGCGCGGCGAGGACGACCGGCTCCTGGTGGTGGTGGGCCCCTGCTCGATTCACGATGCCTCCGCCGCCTTGGAATACGGGAACCGTCTCGTGGGCCTGATGGACCGTTATGCCGACGACCTCCTCATCCTGATGCGGGTCTACTTCGAGAAGCCCCGCACCACGGTCGGCTGGAAAGGCCTCATCAACGATCCCCACCTTGACAACTCGTTCGACATCAACCGCGGCCTCCGCGTCGCACGGGAACTCCTCCTGGATCTTGCCGCGCTCGGGATTCCGGCCGGGACCGAATTCCTCGACACCATTTCCCCCCAGTACATCGCCGACATGATCTCGTGGGGCGCCATCGGGGCCCGTACCACCGAGTCCCAGATCCACCGTGAACTGGCCTCCGGGCTCTCCATGCCGGTCGGATTCAAGAACGGAACCGGCGGCTCCATCCAGATTGCCCTCGACGCCATCGGGGCCGCCCGGGAGCCGCACTACTTCCTCTCCGTGACAAAGCAGGGCGTCTCCGCCATCGTCACCACCGCCGGCAACAGCGCCTGCCACATCATCCTGCGGGGCGGCAATGACGGACCCAACTACGATGCGGAAAGTATTTCCAGGGTGGAATCGCGCCTCGTGGAGTCAGCTCTCGCTCCCTACCTGATGGTCGACTGCTCGCATGGTAATTCGCGCAAGGACTATCGCAACCAGCCCATCGTGGCCAACGACCTCTGCCAGCAAATCGCGAATGGGTCCACCGCCATCGCGGCCGTCATGGTGGAGTCCAACCTGGTGGAGGGGAACCAGAAGCTCGCCGACGACCCCGGCGCGCTGATCTACGGACAATCCATCACCGACGCCTGTATCTCGTGGGAAGCGACCGAGGAGGTGATGGAAGGCTTCGCAAGTGCGGTGAAGGCACGGCGAAGCTGAGAGACTAGTCCAGGAACACGATCTTTCCGGCCGCGCCTTGCCCTTCTTCCAGGGCCCGGGCCTGCGCTTCGTGCTGCTCCGGGGAGCACGACGAATCGATGGGGGCGTCAGGCTCTTCGGCGTTGGGCCGCACCAGTCCCTTCTCCACCATCCATGCCTCGACTTCCTCCCCGCTCACGTCCGCCAGCATTTCGCCCTCGATCTCCACGCAGGGCGAAAGCGGCTGGCCGCTTTTTTGTTCCATCTCCCAGCGGAAGGCGGGATTGGCGATGATATCCTTCTCCTCATACGGGAGCTCGTACTTCCGCAGGATGGCGCGCACGCCTTCGCTCCAGCCGCAGTAGGTCTTCAGATAGCAGGTGATGGTGGGGGTATCGCTCATGGAAGGTATTTCGATGATCCGGAGGCATTCTAGCTCTTTCCCGCCCTCTCACAACCATCATTTTCCCGCCCCTCCTGCCCCCCGGGCGACCAGGACCCGCGGCCGGCCGGCAAAATCGACGTGTCTCCCAAGTCGAGGCATGCTCCAATCTCGCCGCCGCCGGGCATCACGGACCCGGCCAGGCCAAAACCCATGACCCGCCCCACCGTCCTCCTCAACTTCGCGATTACGG